>CAMDPX010000182.1 GCA_945905295.1 Planctomyces sp. SH-PL62
CATCCCGCCTGTTGCACCGCCGCCACCGCCGGTGCCGCCGGTGCCGGAAAGCACAGAGGGGTCTGTGTGGATCGAAAATTCCTCCGCGATGTTGATGTCGGCCGACATCGCCGCCGACTTGTTTGGCTGGCCTCCGCCTCCCATACCCAACATTCCCCCAAAACCGCCGGCATCTGGGCCAGCGGCCGGGCCGCCTGCCGGAGCCGCTGCGGCCGCGTCACCAGCAGCCTTGGTCGCGCCAAACAACAGAATCTTGCCCAACTGTTTGACGAACGCATCGCCTTGCGAAATCGAATTGGCGTTCACGCGAGCGATCGCTTGCAGCAATTCGGTCTGCAGCCAGATGTCTTCTTGGCACTCCCACATGTCTAATTGCGTGGGAGTTAAATCGGCCCATCTCATCGTATTCGTCTGGTGCAGATCGGACATCGCAAACGCAACTTTGCGGCGTTTGTCCGAGTCCCGCAAATTCTTACCATCATCCAGCGGATCGACGATCTCCCAGAGCCGACGAATCTCTCCTGGGTAATCGAACTGGTACTTAAACCCCAAGTCCGCCCCGCCCTGATTCGTCGGCACGGGCTTGAAGTACTCGGCCCTGTTCATCACAGCCGCGATGTCGTCCGGCCAACGCAATTTTTCCTTTTGATCACGCCACAGTTCCTCGTTGGCCAACCGATTGCGCAATGCCTGTTGATCGTTTAACAACTGCAATCCTTTCGCCCATGCGTCATTGGGCGAATCCGCGCCGGACGGAATGCCTTTGAAGGTCGTCTCCAATGACTCCATGCGCGTTTTGATTTGCGCGGCGAGTTCCCCGGTGGCCATGAAGTAACCGACGACCGGCAGGATCAAGACGATCCCAAAGAAGATCCAAAACTTTTGGGCCAGGATGGGCTTGAGTTTATCCATGACAACCTCGATCTGTTGGAATCATCCACTGAGAGAAATTCTGTCATCACGTCGCCGCGTGTCATTGCGACTTGCCGGCGGCAGCGGGCATTGGCACGGGAGTCGTGGTTGGTATTGCCGGGTTAGTGGCCGGAACACCGGCCGCGGGATCGGTTGGTGTGGTCGGCGGGTTGTTCGGGTTCAAAGGATCGACCGGAACCACGGGTTTCAACGGATCAACTTTGGGACGCTTCTCAGCCGGAGTCGGCACCCAAGCGAATTGAATCGTGAAGTCCGTGCGATCGATCATGCGACTTTCAGTGTCGCCACCCTCTTTCTTCGAGCCATCCACTTTCCCGGGAACGGCATTCGGCGGATTACCTGGTCCCTTAGGAAAACCGCCAAATCCTTTCGCCGCTCCCGCTGTTGCGGCATTCGCCTTCTTGCCGCGTGGGTAGTATTGAACCGCCGCGCGGATCGGTTTTAATAACGGAACACAGGCGTGCGAGATGCCCAATTTTCTCACGGGAACAGGCTGTGGAGAACCGGGCTGAGTGACTTCAAATTTGCTGAGATCACTCATAATCGTGGAATACACGAACCCTCTGGACTTCTTGGCATCGTTGGTGGGGTCGTCGCGATAATGTTCGCAAACCAGTGTGAAGACATACCCCGGACCAGTTGGCCCACTCTTGCGGTCGGCTTCGATCATGGTTTCAAGAATCTGTTCCTTGGCCTTCATCTCGTCGAACCACTTGGAAACCTCCGCGTATTTTTTGGCAGAGACGCTTTTCAGATTGATGCGATTTTTTTTCGTGATGTCAGGCTCTTCTTGATCGTTCCCGACGTCGCGTGGCAGGCATTCGTTGATGGCGCGATAGACCTCCAACCACATCTCGCGTGTGTCGAGCGAGGTGACGAGTTTGTCTCCGGAGTCCTTGAGTTGCGTGTTCGCGGTCTTGGCGGTTTCGAAGCTGGTCTTGTACCCCGATTCCAGCCCCTGCAACGCTTTGACTTTTTCCTCGGCCACTTTGAACTTCGCCACACTGACCGAACTTGCCACGTTGCTGTATCCCGCCGTGGACATTGCCAAGCCAAACAACAGGCTGGCGGCGGTTGCAACGGCCCACGGCTTCTTACGGCGAATCTTACGAGCGGTCGCGATTTCGGACGGCAGCAACGTGGTATGAATTCGAGTCAGCTTGAGGGCTTGCAGAGCCAAGCCGTAGGGGACCACAAAGCTGAGCACATTCTCTTGGAACAGCGGAGCGTTGAGCACCGCGTCGCCAACCAACGCTTGGAAGTTATCAACTCGTTCAACCTCGTATTGCAGGTTCTGCTGCAAGAATTTTTGTAAGCCGGCCAGTTTGAAACCGTTGCCAGCTCCCACAATTTTGGTGATCTTCGCTTCGCGGTTGACGCTGGAGAAGTAGCCGATCGACCGCTGAATTTCGGAAACATAGTCGTTGAACACCGGACGCAGAGCCTGGAACACCGCTCGCGGATCGGGAGCTTTCGTGGCGTTGCATTTCAGGTGCTCGGCCTTGGCGAAGGTCAGCTTCATTTCCTTGGTCAGAGCACGCGTGAAATGGTTGCCGCCAATCGGGACGTTGCGAATCCAGATTTTGTTGCCGTTGGTCACCAGCAGCGTCGTGTTATCCGTGCCCATGTCGAGCACGATCATGTATTCGCCTTCCCCTTCGAGCTCCTGGCCGGGTCGCAGGCCGATCTGATCGAAGCACAGGAAGTTGTGCATGGCGAGCGGCGCGATCTGCACCAACTCGACTTCCATCTTGTTCGTGACATAGGGCTTGATGGCTGAGTAGATGCCTTCCTTCTTCATCGCGAAGAGGCCGACTTCCGCACCCAGCATGAAACCACTTTCCACGATACCGCCACCGAGCGTTTGGTAATCCCAAATCACGTCTTCCAGCGCGAACGGAATTTGTTGCTTGGCTTCGTAGCGAACGATCTCGTCCACTCGGCTGGATTCCACGGGGGGCAGTTGAATGAACCGAGTCAATGCCGACTGACCGGGGACGCTGATGGCGATCAAGTCCCCTTTGGTCTCGTTGCGAGAGAGGAAGGTGGAGATCGCGGTTTGGATCAACTCATCCGGCACGGCGTCGGGCTGGCTGAGAATTTTGGCGTGCGGGATGTAATCAAATGCGACCGCGATGACTTGACCAGCCGCCTCGGCGTAGCGGAGCCGAATCGCCTTCAAGCCGGCCTGGCCGATGTCGATGCCCCAAACGGCCTGAGTATCCGCCATGGAATTCACCCTAAATTACTGAGCGGTTTGAAATGAGTTGCGGCAAGAGCGTCCGGCCACAAAGTGGAGAAGTGAATCTGAGTTCCGCGTCGTCCAACAGCTCGCCAACTTGAGTTTGACACGCGAATCCCCAAGCGGTGGCAGGCTATCAGAGGCTTTTTCAGGCCGTCAACCAAGAACCTTATACCGACTGGTCTTCCGCGCACAGCCGTCAGACACGGATCGGACCGGCCCGGTTCCCAAGAAATTGAAAATCATCGCCGGGACTGATTCAGTCGGGCCAATTCCAAAGTGACTCCCGCCCACTCGCAATGAGCGTTTAACATCCGTCGCCAAACCACTGTCCCACGAGAAGTCTCTAACCACCAATGCTCACCGACGTTGTCATTCTGATTCCGTGCCACAGCCTGGAAGACTTCCCCACCGATTTGGGGGACAAGCCGGCGGAAGGCATTTTGAACGCGTTTGCGGTTGCGTGGCATCCGTGGCTGCTCGCGCAGACTCGGTCCTTGCCCGGTTGGCATCGAGCCGACAGTCCCCCAGAACCTGCCGCCAACCGACTGATCATCGTCCCGACCTGTTGCGAGGATCGGCTGGAAACGGACTGGATCAAACGCCAACGAGAAGCCGGCTCCGTCGTGATTGCGGGGCTCCACAAGCGGGACGAGCTACTGACCGAAGTTCTCGCCGCCGCGCGCGAATGGTCCCCGTCGACCGGATCGAACCTCAGCACGACACCGTTGGTCGGAGAGACGCCGAATGACAGTGGCCCAACCACCGGTGCGACTGCACCGGAGCAATTGGATGCCGATCTCGTGGCCGATTTCCTTGCGTTGGGTCTCACGCATTTGCTGGTGGAATTGCTTTCTCGGCAGATGCACTATTTCGGCGAGATCGACGAGATGCGTCTACGGCGTGAAGCGATCGAAGCGGCCGAAGCGTTGGTTGCCGGACGACTCGACGATGTTCCGCCGCGACTCACCGCTTGCTTCGAGGCACTGCACGAGGCCCGCGAGCGGTTCTATCCGACCGATGCGTATCTGCTCGACATGTGCCTGCTGATTCCGAGCATGGCGGACGACAAGCTCATCCCGCTGCTGACGGGCAGCAAGCCGATCAGCTATTTACTGACCGCTCGCGACGCCGAACAAATCGCACGCGAAAGACCGGACCTCGCCAAGTTGCTGCGAGAGGCGGTGCTGCGTGAGACCGCTGAAATCCTCGGCGGCGAGTGGTCCGAAGGTCCGTCGCCGATCCTGCCGCTGGAATCGTTGTTGCACGACATTCGGCGCGGACGCGCGACGTGCCAACAACTCTTTCGCAAAGAGCCGACCACTTGGGCGCGAAGACGATTTGGACTCGGCCCGATGCTGCCGCAGATTCTGACGAAGAGCGGTTACTCGGCAGCGTGTCATTTTCTGCTTGATGACGGCATCTATCCTGACTCGGAAAACAGCAAGCTGCGTTGGGAGGGCTGCGACAACTCGACCATTGACGCGATCTCGCGGTTGCCGCTCGCCGGAGACTCAGCGACCAGTTACCTCCGCCTCCCGCAACGCATGGCTGAGGCGATGCAACAAGATCAGGCGGCTGGGTTGATCGTGGCCCGTTGGCCCGACGTCCGCGGCCCATTCTTTGGTGACTTGCTGCGCGGTGCGAAATACTCGCCGGTCATCGGCCGCTTCGCGACTTTTCGCGAATTCTTTGAACGCACCGATACGCCGATGCGGCACACTCGCTACGAAGCGGGAGAATACCTCGCTCCGTTTCTGACTCGTTCGGTCGCCGCGTGCGAAGCCGATTCGATCACTCGCTTCCGCGATCACTTCGAGCGACGGCAGCGATTCGATTCCGCGTTGTGGCTGCGCAGCATGGCTGCTGTGTTGCGAGGTCGACGACTTCACGAGGTCGATGCGTCTGCTGCCGAACAGTTGGTGGAAGCGGCTGGCCCCGACGTGGGGCACGTTTCCAACGTGCCCGCCCCAGCAGATTCCAACGTGACGGCCGGGCAGGTTGAAAACCTGCCCCACGAAGTTGCGATCGCGAGCCTGGCGCAGTCCGGTCAGCGCGAGCTGGCTCAGACCATTCTGCACGGCACGACCGAGAAGTCTCCGGGCGTCTTGATCGTGAATCCGCTCTCTTTCACACGACGAGTGCCGATCACTTGGCCGCAGAACATTCCGTTGCCGGCACACGGCGGTGCGGTCAAAGGCGTCTACGAGCACGAGTCGGTCCGTGAAGCTCTCGTCGAAGTTCCTGGTTGTGGCTTCGTGTGGTTGCCGACGGTCAGCAGCGGAGCGGCGAAAGTCTCGGCGGACGAACTCAAGACGCCGCTCGTCCAAGACGAGGTGCTGCGGAACGAGTTCTTCGAGGTTCACGTCAGCTCGAAGACCGGCGGCATTCAGCAATTGAAGGAATACGGCCGCAAGCCCAATCGGTTAAGCGAGCAGCTCGCTTTTCGATTTCCGCGTGAGCGGAGCATCAAGGTCTCTGACGACGACTCCGCGTTTGAGGAGAAAACGTATTACTCCGAGTCGCGTTGTCTCGGAGTCGAAGTTGTCAGCCGCGGTCCGTGGTTGGGAGAAATCCGCACTCACGGGGAGATCGTCGATCAGAAAACGGACGCGGTGCTGGCGACGTTTCGGCAAACCTTCCGTTTGTGGCGCGGCCGGCGGTTGCTGGACATCGACATCGAATTGGATGCCGTAAAGATGCCCGACGGCGAACCGTGGACGAATTACTTCGGCGTCCGTTGGGCGTGGATGGACACCACCGCCGCGCTGACTCGGTCGGTATTGGGAGCCGCCCAGCCGCTCGGCCAGGATCGGTTTGAGAGTCCGTACTATCTCGAAATCGCCGATGACGACACACGCACCACGATCATCAACCACGGGCTGCCGTATCATCGCAAGACGGGCGGACGCATGTGCGACTCGCTGCTGATCGTCGAAGGCGAGACACGCCGCCGCTTCCGTTTCTCGATCGCGTTCGAGCGGCCTTACCCGTTGCAGGCTGCCTGGGATGCGATGTGCCCAGCCGTGGTCATCCCGACGGACATTGGCCCGCCGCGCTGCGGCACGACCGGTTGGTTCTTGCAGGTTGATGTCCCCAGCGTACAGCTCACGCGGTTGACCGACCTGATGGACGAACCGCGCAGCGAAGCTCCCTCTTGGGAGTCATCGGAACCGACCGCCATCCCGTCCGGCAGCGGTTTCGCCGTGCGATTGCAGGAAACAGAGGGGCGTCAGCAAAGTATTGCTCTGAGATGTTTCCGCACGCCGCTTTCGGTTCGGCAACGGGACTTCATCGGCCGCACCAGCGGGCAACCACGGATCGAAGGCGACTCGGTGCGGCTGTCGTTGTCCCCGTTTGAAGTCACTGATGTGGAGTTCCGATTTGATCCGCCGCCCGCTCCGAGCCCCACGGAAACCATGAGCGATTGAAAGCCCTTTTCATGATTGTGACGATTGACGGTCCCGCTGGTTCGGGGAAGAGCACAGCCGCTCGCGGGCTTGCGCGGCGGTTGCAGTTTGATTTCCTCGACACCGGGTCGATGTATCGCGCTGTCGCGTGGCAATGCCTGCAACGATCGATCGACCTGCACGACTCGGCCGCTGTTGCCGAGTGTGCCCAGGCGATGCAACTCACGCTCGATCAACAGCATGTCTTCGTGGATGGCCGGGACGTGACGAGTGACGTGCGGTCGCCGGAAGTGTCTCACGGCAGTTCGGTCGTCGCTTCGAACCCGGAGGTGCGTCGCGAACTGGCCGGTCGGCAGCGTGATTTCGCGAGCGGCCGGAATATCGTGACCGAAGGCCGCGACCAGGGGACTGCCGTCTTTCCGCACGCCGAGTGCAAGTTCTACGTCACCGCCAACGCCGAAGAGCGAGCCGCTCGCCGTCAGCGCGAGCTGCATGAACGCCACGAGCAGGCTGCTCCGCTCGACGACATCCTGCGTCAAATCCGGGAACGAGACGAACGAGACAAGACGCGCGTCGCCGATCCGCTGCGAGCCGCCGCCGACGCGATCCGCGTCGATACTTCCGGTCTCTCGCCCGAAGCTGTGCTGGATCAGTTGGAGAGCATCGTCCGCACACGCATGGCCGGCCCCGTCGCCTGACTCTCCGAGGCTGCGAATAAATGACGTGGGGCACGTTTTCAACGTGCCCAATCAGCCGATTTTCGAGCACGTTGAAAACGTGCTCCACGAAAACTTCACAGCCACTCCGATTCGGGGCTATGCGTTCGGCTCCCGACTCGGAGAGTCAGGCTACGCGAGACGCTGATAGCGATCGTGTCGGCCGCGCGAGTCGCTCCGATCACGCGGATGGGGTCGCTGCAAACGGCATGTTGTTTTTTGGAAACAGGGGGACTTGGACCGCACGCGGACTTTTCGCGCGCATGATTCTCTGACACAACGGAAAGAGTCTCCGTGGGCTTCCCCTGTTCCCCGGACTACGTCATGGAATCCAACAACCAAGAGTCGCAACACGAACCCAAGAGCGCCGGCGGACTGCGGTTCAGCTCAGGCGCGTTTCAGCCACCGACCGCGCGGATGAAGTCGCCTCCGGTCACGATGGCCACGCCGCCTCGACCTCCCAAAGGGCGGTTCTTTGTCGTCGGCATGGTGCTGACCATGCTCAGCTTCGGCGCGTTCCGCGTGTGGGACTCGTTCTTTCATTACACCGCGTTCGGTGTGATCGAGGGACGGACCGTCGAAGTCCCCGCTCCGGTCACGGGGCTGGTGCGGTACGTGCATGTGCAAGAAGGGGATCAAGTCCGGCAAGGAGATTTATTGCTGACGCTCGATCAGCACGATCTCGAACTGCGGCTCGGCCGGCTCGACGATCAATTGCGGCTGGCTCAAGCCAAGTTGGAAGCGGAGATGTCGACGACGCAGTGGCGTATCGCGCAATACTTGATCGAGTTCCACGAAGCGGCGGGCGAGTACCGCGACAAGTGGGCCGACGTGCGCGAGCGGCAAGTCCGCTGGCGACGGGCCCAGCAAGTCCGCGAGCGCATTGCCGGCATGGTCGAGAAGAAGTCCGCGACGCAGGATGAACTCGACGCGGCCCTGGCCGACGAGCACGCGCTGCGTGACCGGTTGGAGTCGCTCATCGAAGGTTTAGTTTCGTGGCAGAAGCGGTCGCAGGTCGCCGAACTGCAAACGCAAGCGGGCCTCGACGTGTTGCAGCCACTGCTGGCCGAGATGCGGAATCTCGAAACCGAACAAGCTCGATTGCGCGGCGAAATGGCTCGCGGGGAAGTTCGAGCTCCGGTCAACGGCAAGGTGCTGAAGCGGCACCGCTACACGGGTGAAGGGGCCGAGCAATTGCAAACTCTGTTCACAATCCTGGAAGAGAACTCGCTGGAGATCGTCTTGTATGTGCCGCAGCAGCGCATCGACGAATTCGATGTCGATCAAACGCTGCACGTTGCGTTGCCGCCGTTCCACGATCAGGTCGCTTGCCGAGTCGCACGGCTCGGCAGCGAGAACGTCTCGCCGCCGCCGCATCTGCAACGGCACTACGCTCATCAAGCCAAGCTCTTGCCCGTGCATCTGCTGCCGGCAAACGACCGCTTGGAACATTCGCATGTGCAACTGGGTGCGGTGGTGCAACTCCCCTTCGATGCGAGTCGCTGGTGGAACAGCGGCTCGCCGATGACGGAATTCCTGCCGCGTGAAGCTCGCACGGAAAACACCACTCGCCGTTGAGGTTGCCAGCATGTCCAAGTTGAAGTCCGCCGCCACGCAACATCCGGAGCGCCGAGCTGCGCCGACGGTCACTCGCGCCGCCAAGCCGATGCTCCAGCGAATCTTGATCGTCGCGGAGTCGGAACAAGATCTCGCCTGGCTGGGCCGCATGAAGGCGATGTCCTTCGATCCGATCCTGATGTTCTCGAATTTCGACGCGGTCCAACGGATGACCGAGGAACTCGACCTGAAACTGGTTCTGTTCGCTCAGCGGTCGCTGATGATGGACGGCATCACGGCCTGTCAGTTGTTGAGGCAAAGTCGCTCCGAAGCCGACGTCGCCATCGTCCTGTTGCTCGATGACAATTTGGAGGAAGCGATCGCGGAAGCCTTCGCGGCGGGAGCTTCGGATGTGGTCTGCCAACCCTATTTCGCCAGCGAGTTGATTGCGCGGGTGGACGCCGCGCGGCAACGCTTGCAGTTGTGGAACGACGTCGAAACATGCGAATCGTTTGGCACGCCCGCCAAGACCTCGACGACGCTCGGCGACGCCGAATGTACTCCGATGCGTCCGCATTTCCGCAGCCCGATCCGTTCCACGCCTGTCAGCCTGGATGACTCGCAAACACTCGACAATCCACCGAGCCAAGAGGGCTTGGACGACAGTGAGGCATGGGAAGTTCACTGTGAGGCCCCCGTCAAGACGCCTGTGTCAGCACCAGTCGCCGTCGTCCCCGATGTTGTCGCACCACCGGTCGCTATCGTCGCCGATGTTGTCGCACTGCCGGTCGCTGTTGTCTCCGATGCTGTCGTCGCCGATGTTGCCGCGCCGCCGGTTGCTGTCGTCGCCGATGTTGTCGCACTGCCGGTTGCTGTCGTCGCCGATGTTGTCGCACCGCCGGTCGCTGTCATCTCCGATGTTGCCACGCCGCCGGTCGCTGCCGTCGCCGATGCTGTCGTCTCCGATGTTGCCATACCGCCGGTTGCTGTCGTCGCCGATGTTGTCGCACGGCCGATCGCCGATGTTGCTGCGCTGCCGGAACGATCGCCCCCCACGACCACGATGTTGCTGGGCGATTGGTTGTTGACGCATGACCTGCCGCAGGGGCTCAAGCCACCGTCACTGGATTTAACGCAGCTCAAATTCGTCCCCACGTTGTCCGCTCCGCAAGCCGCAGCCGCGCGGCAGCGAGGAGAAGTCAGCGAAGTGCTGCTCGACCGCGTCTGGGTCTGCCCGCAATGCCGCGCGTTGCCGAGCTTCCGCCCGGCGTGTTCGTGCTGCGGATCGGCCATCGTCGAACGGGACCGGATGCTGCATCACTTCGCCTGTGCGTTCGTCGGCTCGACCGGCGAATTCCAAGTCAGTGACGAGGGTTTAGCTTGTCCGAAATGTTGCACTCAGCGGCTGATGGTCGGCACCGACTGCGAATACCTCGACGGCCCGTGGCGTTGCACGGACTGCGATTGGAACACCGCCGAGCTGGAAATCGTGGGGCATTGCCTGAAGTGCGGCTTCCGCTTTCCCGCTCAGCAAGCGGTTCTCGAAGATTTGGTGGGACACTGCGTCGCCGATTGACCGACTGGCGAGCGGGGCGGCGTCAGCCCACCGGTGGTTGCGATCAGACTGCGACCACCGGGGGGCTGACGCCGCCCCGCTCGCCAGTTCATTCCAGAAGATTTCCGCGTCCGTGCTGTTGAAACGAAACCATGCTCACCGATTGGCTGCACTGGCTGACGTCGCTCACGCCCACCGAGTTGCTGACGATCCTCGGCATCCTGTTGTTCGTGGATGGGGCACGCTACGCCTATTGCACGGCCAGCATGGCGTTGTTCGATCTCGGCCGGTCGTGTTGGAATTGGCTGCGCGGCGTTCGACCACCGCTGAAGTACACGCATTGCCCAACCGTTTGCGTGTTGCTGGTCGGACACAACGAGGGAGACACGATCGAAGAAGCATTGGCCTCGGTGTGGGGCATGTACCCGCGACTCGAATTGGTCGTCGTCGATGATGGCTCGACCGATGGCATGGCCGAGAAAGCTCAACGCTTCGCCGCCGAGCACGCGGGAGTGCTGGTGCTGAGCCGTTCCGAACGGGGCGGCAAGTCGAGCGCGCTCAACTGGGGCTTGAGCTACACACGGGCCGAGGTCGTCGTCTGCATGGACACCGACTCGCGCTTCTCCGGCACCGCGCTGTGGGAAATCGTGCAGCCGTTCGCCGATCCGCAAGTCGGCGCGGTCTCGGCCAGCGTCGAGGCGTGGAATGCGTTCCACAATGTTTGCACCTGGCTGCAAGCCTACGAGTATCGCCAAACCATCTTCATCGGCCGGCAGTTGGCCGAGCGAATGGGAACTCTGGCGATCGTGTCGGGAGCATTCGGAGCGTTCCGCCGTGACCTGCTCGAACGGCTGGGTGGCTGGGACGTCGGCCCCGGCGAGGATGGCGACATCACGCTCCGCATTCGCCGGCAAGGCTATCGCATCGCGACCGCATCGTGGGCTCGCTGCCTGACCAACGTGCCCACGACCTGGACACGGTTGTTTCACCAACGCCGCCGCTGGGACCGTTCGGTCGTGACCTATCAGTGCCGCAAGCATCTCGATCAGGCGTATTTCTGGTAGAAGCATTTCCGCTGGTCGAATTTTGAAGTCTTTCTCGAACGCTGGTTCTTCAACATCTACTGCCTGTTCGGCTGGTGGGCCTACGGCATTTGGCTGTGTGCGATCTTCGCCAAAGACATCTGGCACATCGCGGCGCTGTTGTATTTCTGCCTGCTGGCGTTCGAGTTCATGCAGACGCTGCTGATGCTCAGCTACTCGCGCACACCCGGCCGAGACTTACTGATCAGCGCGGTGCTGCCGTTCTACCCGCTGTACCAGGCGTTCCTGAAAACCGCCGACGCCGTGGCTGTTCTCGAAGAGCTGTTCTTCCGCCGCTCGAAACAAGACAACTTCGTTCCGGCCAAAGTCCGCGAAGTCACCTGGCACTGGTGAGCCCCATTCGTCGTCTCCTTCCATTCGTCGGGCTCTTGGGATTTCCCGACGAATGAAAGGAGACGACGAATCACAGCATTCTCGCGTTGAGATTTGCGAGCGCAGCGTTCAGACTTCCGCGCCGTTCATCTCTCGTTCCACAAGGTGCCTCAACGTGTCTCAGCCCGCGACAAATTCGTCTCCGACGTCCGACAAACCGCTGGTCCTCGGCAAGCATGTGCTGCAATCGCGATTGATCGTCGGGACCGGTAAGTACGCCACCTTCGAATTGATGCAGCAATGCCTCGAAGCAAGCGGCTCGGATGTCATCACGGTCGCGGTGCGGCGCGAGCGATTGATTGATGCCGCCGGACGAAACATTCTCGATTTCATCGACCTCGCCAAGTACACGATCCTGCCGAACACAGCCGGATGCTTCACCGCCGAAGAGGCCGTGCGAACGGCTCGGCTGGGACGCGAGATTCTCGAAGGCTTGGAAAACCCCGGAGCCGATTGGGTCAAACTGGAAGTGCTCGGCGACAAGAAGACGTTGCTTCCCGATCCGATCGCCACGCTGCACGCGACCGAGCAACTCGTCGCTGACGGCTTCCAAGTGCTCGTCTACACGACCGACGATCCGATCACAGCGAAGCGATTGAAGTCCGCCGGAGCCACCTCCGTCATGCCGGCCGGCAGTCCCATCGGCAGCGGGCAGGGAGTGCTCAACCCGAACAACATCCGCATCTGTTTGGAATATCTCAAAGAGAACGATCCCGAGTACCCGGTGATCATCGACGCGGGCGTCGGCACCGCCAGCGATGTTGCGTTTGGCATGGAATTGGGCTGCGATGGCGTGCTGCTCAACACCGGTATCGCCGGAGCGACCGACGCGCTGCGGATGGCTTACGCGATGAAGTGGGCCTGTCAGGCCGGACGGCAAGCGTACTTGTCGGGCCGAATTCCGAAGAAGCTGTACGCGACCGCCTCCAGCCCAGAATCAGGAACGATCTCGCCGGGCAACCGCTAGCAACTCGTGGAGCACGATTTCATCGTGCTCGAAATCCGAAGCAAGCGAGCACGTTGAAAACGTGCCCCACGAATGTCACCCGGCTGCTGGAGAGACGCCATGCCGCAGATCGACTGGAGCTATCATCGCCCTGGCTGAATGACCTGCGTCAAAGCCCAAGAGTTCTTGGGCCGCGCCAGCGTCGCGACCGTCGAACAGATCGACGCACGCAAGAAAAAAATGCCAGCGGCCGATGCGCTGGCGTTGGCCAAACAGGTCGATCGGATCGTGGCCGCGAAAGGCTCAAAGGTCGTCACGCTGGACGTGAAGAAGGACAAGCCGAACGCCGAGACGTTGCTGGCCGTGCTGCTCGGCCCGACCGGCAATCTGCGAGCACCCACGTTTCGTGTCGGTCGCACGCTGGTCGTCGGCTTCCACGAAGAGACCTATCGGTCGGTCTTCGGCAAACCTTCCTGAGCGGCACGGCGCTACCCGCCGGTGACAGCGAGAGGAAGCACCCCAGACCGGCGGCTAGCGCCGTGCCGCTCACTCATCACGGACTAACGCCCGAACGCTTGGGCGATGGACTGCATGCGTTGGCGATTCACTCCGAGGTCAGACTTTCCCACACGCGACGCCGAACGGAAGTGGATCACTCGTTGCTCGCGGTCCACAAAGAACTCGACGTCGTCCACAAAGCGGAACAGCGCGCTGGTGAACTCAGCGTGCAGATAGTTGTCATCGGCGGTCACAATCCGCGCTCGGGGGTTCGCGGAAAGAACGTTTCGCAACTGCGAGAGTGCGTCAGCCGGGTCGCCAACAATCGGGATCGGCTTCATCCGAATTTCTTCGCGATCCGTTTGAGTAGAGACGCAGTTCGGCGAGTCGGGGCAAGGAGCCAACCGGCCATCACGCACGCCCAACGTCTCCGGCCGCCGAGCCGTTGCACTGAGCAACGCCAGGCCCACGATCCCCAACAGCGGCACAAGAAGAACTGCGATCCACATTTGTTTTCGTTTCACGAGATTGTTTCCGGAGGTCCGGACGAGTCCGAAGGGCTTCATGCTCGACAGACGGATGCGTCGGCTGATGAGGAAATAGTAGCAGGCGCATTCCGTGGAAGTGATTCTTGAGCGTGTGCCGGCGACGGTTGGTGAATTCGTTCGTCGCGGCAGCAACGCTCGCCGTGCTTGACGGCCACCGTTACAGTCCCGCCCCATGTTCGTTGATCGCTACACAATTGAATGTCAGGCAGGTGACGGAGGCCACGGTTGCGTGAGCTTTCGGCGCGAGGCTCACGTCCCGCGCGGCGGGCCGGACGGTGGCGACGGTGGCAAGGGGGGCGATGTCATCATCATCGCCGACGAGAACGTCAGCAGTCTGACCAACCTGGTCGGACATAAGCACTGGCAAGGGGAACGCGGGATGAACGGCAAAGGCTCGCGAAGTGCCGGCCGCGATGGACCTGATATCGAACTGCGCGTCCCCCCCGGGACGCTGGTCAAAGACGAAAAAACGGAAGAGGTGTTGTGCGATCTCGACCACCACGAGGCGCGATTCCTCGCGGCCAAGGGTGGACGTGGCGGGCGAGGCAATAAGCACTTCGCGACCGCGACCAATCGCGTGCCGCACGAATTCGAGCGCGGGGAACTCGGCACATCGCGCACCGTGATGCTCGAACTGAAGCTGATCGCCGATGTCGGCTTGATCGGCAAACCGAACGCCGGCAAATCGACACTGCTCAGCCGACTGAGTCGTGCCACGCCAGAGATCGCCGATTACCCATTCACAACCAAGTACCCGAATCTCGGCGTCGTGCGCATCGGATTCGATCGCCAGTTCGTGCTGGCGGACATCCCCGGTTTGATCGAAGGAGCACACGCGGGAGTCGGGCTCGGCCACGAGTTTTTGCGGCACGTCGAACGCACGAAAGTTCTCGTGCATCTCATCGAGCCGATCCCCGCCGATCAGACCGACCCGCTCACGAACTACCGTGCGATCCGGGAAGAGTTGCGGCTGTACGATGAATCGCTGACCACTCGCCCGGAGTTGGTCGCGGTCACGAAGTGCGAGCTGTCCGAGTCCGAAGCGGTCGCCGAGCAACTGGAGGCGGAGATCGGCCATCCGGTATTCCGCATCTCGGCCGTGACGGGCAAGGGACTGCCGGATTTGGTCAATCGCGTGTTCGAGGTGCTGAAGGGTCTTTAGCTTGTAGTGACCCCATTGATGGGGTCGAGTGTGTGATCCCGACCCGATCAATCGGGTACGACAAGCGACCGTGCGCAGGAGAAAACATCATGCAATCGATTCGCGTGGCTGCGGTCAGCATGAACGCGGCGTTCGATCGGCTCAGTCACATTCTGGAAGACGTCGAGAGCTGGTGCCGCCGCTGCGCCGATGCGGGCGCGGAACTGGTGCTCTTCCCGGAGTTGCTGATTCATGGGCATTGCACGCCGAACACTTGGTACTTGGCCGAACCGGTCCCGGACGGGCCGAACACCAAGCGGCTGATCGAGCTGGCCAAGAAATACCGGCTCGTGCTCTCGGTCGGGATGAGCGAGAAGGAGCAAGACATTGTCTTCAACGCGCAGGTCTTGGTTGGCCCGGACGGCTACATCGGCAAGCAACGCAAGCTGCACATGTCGCGTGACGAAACGCTGTTCTACAAGGGAGGCTGCGACATCCCAGTGTTCGACATCGGCAAGTGCAAAGTCGGTTCGATCATCTGCTACGACAATCAATTCCCCGAACCGGCTCGCATCCTGGCTCTGCGCGGGGCGGACATTCTGCTGATGCCGCACGCCGCGCGCATCAAGATGTGGGATGACACGCCGGAATCCGCTGCCGCCGCGCGTCAGCATGCTCACGACTATTTCATCTCCTGTTACGCGCAACGCGCGCGTGAGAACGCTTGCTTCGTCTTGCTGACGAATCAGGCGGGCCGAGCCGGTTACGTCTCGAACTATCCGCCCAACTCGCCGGCTCAGCCGCATCATTCCGGCTGCGCGTTGGCGTTTGGACCGGATGGCGAGTTGCTGGCTTCGACCCAGCGTGATGAGATTCGCGACGAGATGATCGTGCTCGACTTCGACGCGGCCCTGCTGGGAAAAGAACGCAGCCTGCCGAACTACACGCTGAGAACTCGCCGGCCAGAGTTGTACGCCGAACTGGTCCGCGATCAGGTGACGTCGTAATGTCATGGCATCGCCAAGCGGGAATTGGCGAGCGGGGCGGCGTCAGCCCCCCGGTGGTCACGACGGCAGTAGAAGAACCGGGGGGCTGACGCCGCCCCGCTCGCCGGAGACTCCTCATGGACGATTCCGCAAACGATGACAAGCAGGGGATCACGCCGGAGCGGCTCAAAGAGTCGCTCGCGACGGCGGGGTTCGCGTTTCGCGGCTTTGACCAGACCAACATCGGCAAGACGCCGGAACTGCTGGCTCATCAGATTTACGGGCCGATCGTCGAGAAGCATTTGCTCGAAGGCTCGGCGATTTCCTCGGATGTGCTGGGACGTCCGGTGGACTTGGTCGCTCGCGTGCGCGAACGGTGCGAGGCAAAGCTCGCGGAGTACGGCGAGGCAATCTCGCTGATCATTGCCGTCGAGATGGCGCAGCTCGAACTGTTGCGAGAATACTTCGGCATCGAGTACTCGGCCGCACAGATGGCGCTCGGCTACAGCTTGGGCGAGGTGGCCGCTCTGGTCGCGTCGAAGGTCTACAGCATCGACGCGGTGCTGACGCCGCTGCTGGCTCTGTCGGACGATATGGTCGCGCAGGCGGACGACGTGCGGATGGGGATCGTCTTCTCACGCGGACCGGAAATGGAATTCTCGGCAGTCGAACGACTCTGTCTGGAGATCACGAATCAAGGCAAGGGAACCATCGCCATCTCGTCGTACCTGTCGCCGAACACGATCCTGGTGCTGGGCCAGCGTGGGACGCTCGACGAAATGAAGTCCGCCGTGAAGGGACGCCTCCCGAAAGGGACGAACCTCAAAGAGAACCCTCACCGCTGGCCGCCGATCCACACACGGATCACTCGGCAGAAACACATTCCCGATCGCGCCGCCGTCATGATGGAACGGATGCCGGGGGGCTTCATCGCTCCCAAGCCGAACATTCTCTCGTGCGTCACCGGCAACTTCGGTTACACCGACATCAACAGCCGCGAGATCCTCGCCCGCTGGGTCGATGAGCCACAGCGACTGTGGGACGTGGTCGATCAAACAATCTCCTCCGGCGTCGAACTGCTGGTCCACGTCGGCCCGCATCCCAACATCATCCCCGCCACGATGCAGCGCCTGAGTCAAAACGTGCAGCAGCAATTGGCCTCGAAGACCTGGGGCGGTTTTGGCCTGCGAGCCGTGTCGCGCATCGTTCGCCGCCCGTGGCTGGCCAGCGTGATGTCGTCGAAATCCAACCTGCTGCGAGCGCCCTTTATCCAAGAGGTGATCCTCGAAGACTGGCTGTTGGCGCAGATGCCGTGACGGGGTCGGGAGTCTTTTTCATGCCGCCGTCGAGAGAGTTCTGATTGCTTCACAACCGTAGTGCGGCAT
>CAMDPX010000183.1 GCA_945905295.1 Planctomyces sp. SH-PL62
GTTAGCCCCCGGACGGGCGACGAACTACCGCATGTCCGGGGGCTAACGCCCTCCGGCTCGCTGAACACGCGCGTGAAAAACGTGCATATTTCGGACAAGGACTTTAGCCCACTCTGTGACGGAGCGGAGCCCGATCCACGCACTTCTGAATTCGGCCCCCTTCTCACCGAGAAGCAACGCTTGATTGCCGAGCAACAGACTCAAGACGCACTCGATCGCCACGATCCGCGCCGCATCTCACATGCGGAGAACGATCAACGCCGCCGCCGTTTGCGAGCGATCAATCGACAACTTGCCACGCTCGCCAGCGAAACCCGCTCGGTACTCACCGCCGACCTGCAAATGGCCGAAAATCACGTCGCCGCCAATGCGTTGCTGCGCAGTCGCGAGTACTCGTTTTGTTTGTTCTCAAACGCAGACGACTTGAGCCGCCGAGTTGCTGGCAGAGCCAAGTAGGCAGGCTCCTGCTCTACAAGCCTGTTTTCCCAATCGCTCAGCGTACCGCCTTGTCTGTCCATTCCTTCTGCGAACCTTCGATTCGCAAGGGACCAGAAATCTCTTTGCCATCCCGCACGACGACATACGCATCCGCACCGTTCACGCTGTCCCAGCGCAGCTTGGCGAGACCTTTGGCTTTGACAACACGCGAGACCGCGGTGCGACGACCTTGCACTCCGATGGCAATGAGCGCGTATTGATGCTCGCCCGAACCATCGTCATTGACCACGGTCGGTGCCGCCGGAGTCGAAATCTCCGCGTGTCGCAGTTCGCCGCCCCAAAGCTGGAGTACTTCGCTGGGATAAGGCAATCCGCCCCCGCCATAGCCCCCTCCGCCGAGCGACATCATTCCCTGGCCGATGATCGCATCGGTCAGAGGCTCGCCGTGCCCAGGCCGGAATGTTTGAAAGCGAATCCGGCCAGGATGCGTCAGCCCCGACCACTCTTTGGCGGGGACTTCGGAATGCTCCAGCCCCTCCCCTTGAATGATCGCCATTTGCCGCCACGCGCCATCCAACCACACGTTCCAAGAAATGTGGCCCGGCGTACCGCGTCGGCTACCATCTTTTTCGAGAGCATGAAACCGATCGTCAAACGGATCGTCGATCTCCCCTTTGATTAGCCGGCTGCGAACCCACAGCCCGCCCGGTCCATCGAACAGAGACCGCGCGTAGATGCCGCGAGGAATCTGCTGAGCCTCAAACCCTTGCTCCCACGTCTGCCCGGTATCGGACACGATCAATTCTTTCCGAACGATCAGCCGATCCACCTCGATCTGCTCAAACCGCTTCGGCGGCTCGCGGCCCGCCTGCATCAGACCGAATGTGGCTGTGACCGAGAGTGCGATGGTGACAAGACGATCCATCATGGCGCGGTCCCTCTCTGTAAAAGCCAAAGAGTTTCAGAAAAGCGCCAGACTGGTCTCAGGATCTAACTGCGTCAACCCATGCGGCAACGAGACAATCTCCGGTTTCTCAGCTTTGGCCAGAACTCCCACCGGACGGCCTTTGGCACCTGCTCTGTGCAGCGGTTTGAAACTCGACAGCAATGCTCCTGGGAACGCTCAATGACAGCGTCGATCCATCCGCAAAATGAATTTCCACGATCGTGTCTTCCGCCGTCATGGGGAGGCTGCCGGACGATTTTACGGTGACGCTCCGATCTTCGACGGAGACATTGGTCACGTGATCGGGAGGCACGACCCTTTTGTGAAAGAGATAATGAACCGTCAGGGTGTCGGCCAACTCCAAGCGAGCGGGCACGGTGCGGGCAACATAACTCGCAATCACCAACCCAATGACGACAAAGGTCGTCGCCACGGCAACCCTCGTTGTGGTGCTCATGCCCGGCCCTTGGGGTGTTTGCGTGGGTGCAAGTACGGCCGGAATGATCCCTAGCGCCGGCACCACAGCCAGACCGAGCAGAAGTAGCAGAGTCAAATGCTTACGGTTACTCACACAGATCGCCATGGCCAGCCCTTCTCTCTCAATAAGCAGCAGTGTTTTCAAGCGACCACACCATATGAATTGCCGAATTGCGTGTCGAACTCAGGAGCCTGCCCTACTTTCTTGAGGGTGTCACATTTGCGATTGATGTGATCAACACCTTCGAGACGATGCCATCTCGCTCAAACGTGACATTGATCGGTAACGAGATTGCAGCATCGTGAAATTGAACGCCGTTGGCAGGGCGTTCGCCGACACTACGAATACGATCGAGCGGCTTGAGACCAGCTAGCGCGGCGGGAGAGTGCGGGACGACCTGCGTGAGAATCACACTACCGGGTTCGGCGTCGTCGGCACGCCAGGTGAGCCCCAGACGCGATGGTTCACCGGTCAGGCGGATAGAGAGTTCAAGCGGTTCGGAGCGGCCGGGGCGTTGTACGGTTGCGGTGATTTCGCCGTCGGCGATGACGACTAGACTCCGAAAGTCGGCAACGTCGGAGACGGTGTAGCCGGCGAAACGGAGCAGGCGGTCGCCGATGCGGAAGCCGGCGGCAGCGGCTGGTGACTGCGGAGTGATCTCGGTGATTTCCACGATGCGCTGCTCGGAAAGTTTCGAGTTCCAAGTGATGCCCAGACGCGGAACCGGAGCGGGGAGCGGCTGCTCGATGAGGCACTGTTGGTCTTTCGTTTCGCCGCGCGACTCGGCGCGGAACGCCGGCAGTTCGTCCGCTTCGGCCGCTCGCAGAGCTAACAGCAGCATCAGCCGTGTGAGACGTTGCGTCCCTTCGTAGTTCAGTTTGTCGGCATCGTCGCTGGGTCGGTGGTAGTCGTCGTGCTTGCCAGTGTGCAGCATCAGCGCGGGGATGCGCGCGGCGAAGAACGGGTAATGATCGCTGTCGGCCCGCATATCCCAAGTGAAGTCCAAGTGAGCTTTCGGCTCCAACGAGTTCGCCTCGCTGACGAACTGCCGCAGTCCGCGAGCGGCTCGTGTGCCGGTGAGTTCGACTCCTTCGGAACGCAGGCGACCGATCATGTCGGAGTTGATGACCAGCTTGATTTGTTTCAGCGGCCGAGTCGGTGACGAGACCCAATGCTTCGATCCGAGCAACCCTTTCTCTTCGCCATCCCAAAACGCGAACAGCAACGTACGCCGCGGCGGATGCGGCAACGTGCGGACCGCTTCGATGACTTCCAACAGGCCGGCCACGCCGCTGGCGTTGTCATCGGCTCCATTGTGGATGTAGCCGATCGGGCCACGGCTGTTGCGTTGCGTGCCGAAGCCGACATGGTCGAAGTGAGCGCAGACAATCACGACTTCATCGCGGCGGCGAGCATCGCTCCCAGGCACGGTGGCCAGGATGTTGCGCATTCCGCCGGGGAACTCTTGCACGTCGAGTCCATTGGCCGCGGTGGAAAAACCGCGTTGGCGAAGTTGCTGAATCAAATACGCGCCCGCGGCTTGTCCGCCCGCGCTGCCACCCTCACGGCCCTGCAAGGCGTCGCTCGCAAGCGTGGCGACGTGTGGCTTGAGGTCTGCATCACGAATCGAATCGACGGCCGTGGCAATGTCGCGGTCCTCCAGCAGCAAGGTTTCGTCAGCCGCAGTCGCCAGAAACGGTGCGACGCTCAGCAGGAAAAAATGGATGAACGCAACGAGTCGCCAGCGGACGCACGGCACGCAAGACGGGGTCAGGTGTTCTGATTTCTGTTTTGGCCGCTCAATCGCCGTCGATGTCCGTTGTGAGTCAGCCGTTGATCCCACGACTGGCTCCGTTTGGTATGCCAAAACAGAAATCAGAACACCTGACCCCTCAGGTCTTGGCAACGCCCTCGTTGTTCCACGCATCTTTGGTCTTCACGAAATTGAGCCAAAAGGCCGACTCATGACTTTGGTCCCACACTCACGGATCCCTGTTGTATCGGTTCTGCCTCGGTGCCTTGTCGCGTCTTGGTGGTGTTTTCAGATCAAGAAATGGTTTTGACGTCGCTCTTCACGGCCAGACAGCGACCAATTACGTTGCTCTGGTCTGAAGCAAATTCGTGGGAGAGCCGCATGTTCAACGCAGACCGATCGAGGAGCCTCTGTCTGGGACCGAGGAATCGCCGCGAGTTCCTGCGTGTCGGGGCCTCCGCGTTGGGCGGGTTGAGCTTGGCCGACGTCTTGGCGTCTCAGACGTTGGCGGGAACGAAGTCTGAGCACGGCACAGAGACCTCGCTCATCCTCTTCTGGATGTGGGGTGGTCCTAGTCAATTGGAGACGTTTGATCCAAAACCAAACGCTCCCTCGGACTATCGCGGCCCGTTCCGGCCGATCGCGACCGCGGTGCCGGGCATCGACATTTGCGAGTTGTTCCCGCAGTTGGCGAAGCAGGCGGATCGCTACTCGCTCATTCGCTCGCTGCATCACGAGATGGCCTCGCACAACGACGGCTCGATTGAAGTGCTCACCGGCAAGACGCCGAGCATTGCCGATCCAACATCGACCGCGAAGTCCGAACATCCCGATCTCGGCATGATCGCCAGCCGTGTCCGCGGCGCACGTGCCGACGGCCTGCCGCAGTACATCGGCATCCCGACTCAGCCGTTTATGACTCGGCCGCAGTATCTCGGAGTCAGTCATTCGGCATTCGTCACCGGCGATCCGTCAGTTGAGAATTTCAAACCGCCCAATCTGAAAATCTATGCCGGCATCAACGGCCAGCGACTGGACGATCGCTTGGGACTCGCGCGGCAGTTCGATCGGCTGCGGCATTCGCTCAATGCGACCGAGGGCCTCGACGCCTTTCACCGGCAGGCCGAACTGCTGCTCACCAGCAACTCAGTGGCGAATGCGTTCGATCTCACTCGCGAAGACCCGAAGCTGCGCGACCGTTACGGCAGGCATCTCTGGGGCCAAAGCTGCTTACTCGCGCGACGCTTGGCCGAGGCGGGTGCGGGAGTCATCACCATCGACGCGCTGGCTCCGAAGCAGGGCATGCCTCTGTACTTCAGTTGGGACGACCACGCTAACGCGCAGCCCGGATGGGACATGGCCAAAGGGATGACCTTGCGTGCCGAGTACATGGACCCCGCTCTCTCGGCCTTGATCGAAGACATCCACCAGCGCGGCCTCGACGAGAAGATTCTCGTCGTCGCCATCGGTGAGTTCGGTCGCACACCGCGCGTCACCATGAACAGCGGCAACCTCGGCCGAGATCACTGGCCGCAAGCTCAATCCGCGCTGATCGCCGGCGGAGGACTCCGCATGGGCCAAGTCGTCGGAGCCACCAACTCGAAAGCCGAATTTCCCGCCGAGCGCCCGCTGACCCCGCAAGACTTGCTCGCGACGATCTACCGCCACCTCGGCATCAACCACCGCCACGAATTCGCGGACTACTCCGGCCGCCCAATCCCGGCCCTCTTCCACGGCGAACCGATTCGCGAACTCGCATGAACGGCACATGCCCCAATTCGTCGTCTCCTTTCATTCGTCGGGCTCCTTGTCCTTGGATTTGGAAAAGGCCCGACGAATGAAAGGAGACGACGAATGCTCCTACCGAGCCGGCCGATACATGTGCGTGGCTTGGCCGATAAAGGCTTCGGCGGCTTCCATCAACGTCTCTGACAGCGTCGGATGTGGATGAATGCTGTCAGCGAGATCGCGGGCGACGGCCGCGGTTTCGACGGCGAGCACGCCTTCGGATATCAACTCACCCGCGCCGACTCCGACGATGCCGACCCCGAGAATGCGTTCGGTTTTGTTTTCGACGATCAGCTTCGTGAGCCCTTCCGTTCGACCAAGCGATTGAGCACGACCGCTCGCGGCCCAGGCAAAGCGGATGACCTTCACGTCGCGCTCTTGAGCTTTCGCTTCGGTTTCCGTGAGGCCGCACCAGGCGAGTTCCGGGTCAGTAAAGACCACGGCGGGGATCGCGATGTTGTCGAACTCGGCTGGTTCGCCGACAAGCGCTTCAATGGCGACCTTCGCCTCACGCGTGGCTTTGTGAGCCAGCATCGGTTCGCCCGCGACGTCGCCGATGGCGAGGATGTTCGGATCGGCCGTGCGGCAGCAGCGGTCGATCTTCACGAAGCCTTTTTCATCGACTTGCACCTTCGTATTTTCGAGGCCGAGGTTGCGGCTATTCGGCTTACGGCCGACGGAAACAAGGACTCGATCAAACGTCTGCTTGGGTTCAAGCCCCTCGCCTTGCATCTCAACCACGATGCCCGCTTTGGTCGCGGTCAGACTGAGCACTTTCGTGTTGACGTGAATCGCCTTGAACTGCGTTTCGAGCCGCTTCTGCAACGGCCGCACGAGGTCTCGGTCGGCAGCCGCGAGAATCACCGGCAACGCTTCCACGACCGTGACCTCACTGCCGAGTGCGGCGTACACGCAGCCCATCTCAAGTCCGATATAGCCGCCGCCGATGACCAGCAATTTCTTTGGGATGTCTTCCAACGCGAGTGCTCCCGTCGAGTCCATCACGCGCGGATCGCCGATCGCGAACATGGGCGGCATCGCCGGAGACGAACCGCTCGCCAGGATCGCCTTGTCGAACGTCATCTGTTCCGTCGTGCCATCCGCTTTCGCGAGGTTCAGCGTGTTCGAGCTCGCGAACGTCGCACGAGCATTCACCAGCGTGACTCCGCGAGCTTTGCACAGACCATTGATCCCACCGGTGAGCTGACCGATGACACCGTTCTTGAACGCTCGCAACTTGTCGAGGTCGATCTTCGGCTTGCCAAACGTCAGCCCATGCTCGGCCGCGTCCGCCGCCTCGTGAATCAGCTTGGCGACGTGCAACAACGCCTTCGACGGAATGCACCCGCGCTGCAAGCAGACGCCGCCAGGTTCTTTCTCTTCATTGACCAGGACGACTTTCTTCCCGTGATCTGCCGCGGCAAATGCTGCGGGGTATCCACCGGGACCAGCTCCGATAACAACGATTTCCGCGTGTTGGGACATGACACATCTTTCTCAGTAACTCTGCGGCCTCTGTGTCTCTGCGGTGCATCTTTGACACCGCCGAGACGCGGAGAGCGCAGAGGAAGACAAGCGCAGGCTAAACCTCCGCCAGCAACGTGAAGAAGTCGCTCAGCAATTGGCCGAGCTTGACCACGAACCGCGCTCCGTCGGCACCGTTGATGACTCGATGGTCGTAGCTGAGGGACAGTGGAAGCATCAGGCGTTCGGTGACGGCTCCGCCGTGAAGCTTCAGTTCGGTGCGGCCGCGACTGAGGCCGAGGATGGCGACTTCTGGCCAGTTGACGATCGGCGTGAAACCTGTGCCGCCGATGCCGCCGAGGTTCGTCACCGTGAACGTCGCGCCGCTCATCTCGTCCGGCTTGAGCTTCTTCTCGCGAGCACGAGCGGCGAGGTCAGCCAAGTCGGTGGCGATCTGCACGATGCTTTTTTGGTCTACGTTCTTGACGACGGGGACCAGCAAGCCGTTGGGCGTGTCGACCGCGCAGCCGAAGTGGTAGTAGCGTTTCAAAACCAACTCGCCTTTCGCGGCGTCGAGGCTGGCGTTGACGTGCGGGAACGCCTTGAGCACGGGGACCAGCGCCTTCATCACGATGGCGGTCATCGTCACCTTCGGGCCGTTCTTGCCGAGCGACTCGCCGAAGCGTTTGCGAGCTTCTTCGAGATCGGTGATGTCGATCAGATCGTGTTGGGTGACGTGTGGGATCGTCTGCCACGCCATGCTCAGATTCGTGGCCGAGACCTTCGCGATCTTGCCTTGAGCTTGCCGCTCGACCGGTCCGAACTGGCTGAAGTCGGGGAGCGGCGGAGTCGCGATCGCGCCGCCGGTCGGCGCGGAGGCTCGGCCTTCGAGGATGTTCTTGACGTAGCTCTGCACGTCCTCTTGGGTGATCCGTCCGCCGGGGCCGGTGCCTGTGACTTGATGCAGATCGACGCCGAGATCGCGTGCGAGTCGTCGTGTCGCGGGACCAGCCGGAGCGGGTGGGCGTGTATCGGGCGCGGCGGACTGCGTACTGGGAGCAGCCGTCGGCGCGGCGACTTTCGGAGCAACGACAGGTTGGGCCACTGGGATTGCAACAGCCGCTTTCGCCGGAGCCGTCGATGGCGGCGCAGCGGTTGGTGCTGCAGACGTCGCTCCGGCTTCGATGCTCAGCAACGGCGCGCCGATCGCGACCGTTTGACCGGCGGTGACGTGGACCTTTGCCACGGTCCCGGCATGCGGGCATTCGAGTTCGACGACGGCCTTCTCCGTTTCGAGGTCCATGACCGCTTGACCGGCGGTGATGACGTCGCCCGGTTTGACTTTGATCTCGGCGATATCGACGGTCTTCACACCGTCAGAGACTTCGGGCAGTTTGAATTCGATGGCCATGAGTGGGGTTCGCGGATGCTTGAGCCGTAGGGTGAGTCGAGGTACGAGACCCACCGGTTCGCAACTTGGTGGGTCTCGTACCTCGACCCACCCTACTTTGTCATGCCTTGAGCGGTTCGACCTTCTCTGGGTCGATGCCCAAATCTTTGAGAGCCTTGGGCAGCTTCTTCTTGTCGAACTGGCCTTGTTGAGCAAGCGCAACGAGCGTGGTGTATGCGACGCATTCGGCGTCGATCTCGAAGTGGCGGCGGAGTTCTTCTCGCGTTTCGCTGCGGCCGAAGCCGTCGGTGCCGAGAACGTGGTAGTCGCCGGGAACCCAACCGCGGATTTGATCGGGAACCAGCCGCACGTTGTCGCTCGATGCGATGAACGGGCCGGTGATCCCTTCGAGCGTCTCCTCGATAAAACTCTTCTTCGGCTTGTCGGTTGGGTGCAGTCGGTTCCAGCGCAGAGCCATTGAGGCGTCGCGGCAGAGCTCCGAATAGCTCGTCACGCTCCAGACGTCAGAGCCGATGCCGTATTGCTCGAACAAAACATGCTGAGCACGCAGCACCTCGTTAAGGATCGGGCCGCTGCCGAAAAGCTGCGGGCGATCCTTCTGCCCCTTGCCGCTCTTCGTGCTCTGGAAGCGATACATGCCGCGCACGATGCCTTCGATGATCCCTTCGGGCATCGCCGGCATTTTGTAGTCTTCGTTGTAGACGCTCAGGTAATAGAAGATTTCCTCGTGCTCAACGTACATCCGGCGCATGCCGTCTTGGATGATGATGGCCAACTCGTAGCCGTAGGCCGGGTCGTACGACTTGAGGTTCGGAACGCTGGTCGCGAAGAGCTGGCTGTGGCCGTCTTCGTGTTGCAGGCCCTCGCCGTTGAGCGTCGTGCGGCCAGATGTGCCGCCGACCAGGAAGCCCTTCGTCCGCGAATCGCCGGCCAGCCAGATCTGATCGCCGACGCGCTGGAAGCCGAACATCGAGTAGTAAATGTAAAACGGCACCATGTGGATGCCGAGGTTCGAGTACGCCGTCCCCGCCGCCACGAACGACGAGATCGCTCCCGCTTCGTTGATCCCTTCTTCGAGGATCTGGCCGTTCTTCATTTCCTTGTAGTACATGAGCTGGTCGGCATCGACCGGCTCGTAAAGCTGGCCTTTGCTGGCGTAGATGCCGCACTGGCGGAAGAGCCCTTCCATGCCGAACGTGCGTGCCTCGTCGGGGATGATCGGCACGATGCGTTGGCCGATTTGTTTGTCCTTCAGCAGGTTGCTGAGCAGGTACGTGAACGCGAACGTCGTGGAGCCTTCGGTCGCTTTGGCGATGTAGCCCAAGAACGATTCGATCGACGGGACGGCGAGCTTTTCGTCCGTCGGTCGCCGCGCGGGAAGGTAGCCACCCAAGAGTTTGCGACGCTCTTGCAGGTATTGCATCTCCGGGCTGTCGGGAGTGGGCTTATAGAAGGGGGCTTGATCGACCTCATCGTCGGCGATGGGGATTCCGAACCGCGAACGGAATTCGCGCAGTTCCTGTTCGTTCGCCTTCTTGACGTTGTGAGCGACATTGCGTCCCTCGCCCGCTTCGCCGAGTCCGTAGCCTTTGATCGTCTTGGCGAGGATCACCGTCGGCGAGCCTTTGTGTTCGACGGCCTCTTTGTAGGCGGCGAAGACTTTTTCCGGGTCGTGTCCACCACGCTGCAACTTCTTGAGTTGCTCATCGGAGAGTGAGGCGACCAACTCGGTCAACTGCGGAGACGCGCCAAAGAAATGCTGTCGAATGTACGAGCCCGGCTCGACGACATATTTCTGATACTGCCCATCGACGATCTCGCCCATGCGATGGACCAGTTCGCCATCCGGGTCTTGCTGCAAGAGGGAATCCCAATTCCCGCCCCAGACGACTTTCAGGCAGTGCCAACCGGCTCCGCGGAATGCCCCTTCGAGTTCTTGAATGATCTTGCCGTTGCCGCGCACCGGGCCGTCGAGCCGCTGCAGATTGCAGTTCACGACGAAGGTCAGGTTGTCGAGGTTTTCGCGTGAGGCCAGCGTCAACGCGCCGAGCGTTTCCGGCTCATCGACCTCGCCGTCACCGACGTAACACCAGACTCTTGATTTGGACGTGTCCACGATTCCGCGATCGTGCAGATACCTCAAGAACCGCGCCTGATAAATCGCTGTGATCGGGCCAAGGCCCATCGAGACCGTCGGGAACTGCCAGAAGTCGGGCATCAGCCAGGGGTGCGGGTACGACGACAGTCCCTCGCCAGCGGGCAACTCCTCGCGGAAGTGTTCGAGATGTTTCTCGGTCAATCGGCCTTCGAGGAACGCTCGCGCGTAAACGCCGGGCGAGGCGTGGCCTTGGAAATAGACGAAGTCGCCGGTGTGGTCGTCCGTCCGAGCATGAAAGAAATGATTGAAGCCGATCTCGTAGAGCGTCGCGGAAGACGCATACGTCGAGATGTGGCCGCCGATGCCGCTGTGGTCGCGGTTGGCTCGGACGACCATCGCCATCGCGTTCCAGCGGATAATCGACTTGATGCGGCGTTCGATCTCCCGGTTGCCGGGGAACGGCGGCTGTTCATCGACGTTGATCGTGTTGATGTACGGGGTCGTGGCCTTGAACGGCAGAGTGACTCCGCGGATGTAAGCCCTTTCCTGCAAGGCGGCTAGTAACTGCTGAACGCCTTGGTCGCCATGTCGATGTAGGATGTCATCCAGCGAGTCGAACCATTCATCCAACTCCCCAACCAACGGCGCGGCCGAACCGGTCGCTGCATTCGTCATTGTCTCGTCTCTCTCTGTATGCGGGTTCGTTGCAGAACCCTCTTGATCGGCTGAAAGCGCTCACCAACCGTATCTTGCGTCCGAAAATCAACGCCGAAGTATGGCGAGACGTCGAAAGTCGAGCAACCCGCTGGGCGAACACGCACAAGCCGGCTCGGATGGGTGATTCGATGGCGACCACGACATGAAATCGGCAAAATGCGCGCACCATGAGCCTCACCCCACATCCGCCGGCCATCAACGTTGTCGTCTTTCGACTCCCCGGTCCCGATGACGACTGCATTGAGGAGTTGTCCGCCGACTTCGTCGAACGCAAGACGGTCTGCCCGCTCGGTGGGGGTTTGGGCTATCTCGTGCTGCAACCGGAGGACTTCGATCGCGTGTGGGAGGGGGTCGATGCCGGCGACGCGCTCGGCACAGCCGACGCGGTGTTGTATCACCTCGGCCCGGACGCTCGGCCATTCATGCACCGGTCGGAAGATTTCATTTACGGCTGGGTCGGAGCCGACGACGAGCCGGAATTTGAACGCGTCCTGCTGCTGCAAGTCGTCCCGCGTCCGCACTTGGTCGAGATGATGAAACGACGTGCCGAAGAGAATTGATGACCCAATCCGAGTTCGGTCATCCGTTTGACCGACTTCGGGGAGTGACCTATATTCCTCCCGCTTTCAGCCCACGGATCATTGTCATGCAACGCGACTTTCCAATCACGATCTCCATTATCGCGGTCGCTGCCGGGATCGAAATTCCCGCCACCGGCCTTTGTCAGCGGCATTGAGCTTGGGGCTCGTTTCTTTTCGTCACGACGTTGTCACCCTCAGGTCGATCGCCTGAGGGTTTTTTGTTTGTGTTTTGAAATTTGAAATCTCAAATTTGAAATCTCAGATTGAGGCGGCACTGCGATGACTCGAATCCAGATCTACGACACGACTCTGCGCGACGGCAGCCAGGGCGAGGGTGTGAACTTCTCGTTGCAGGACAAGCTGCTCATCACGCAGCGGCTGGATGACTTGGGCTTCGACTTCATTGAGGGAGGCTATCCGCTCTCAAACCCGAAAGACGCAGAGTATTTCCAGCGAGCTCGCGACCTCGACCTGAAACACGCGACGGTCACGGCGTTCGGCATGACTCGGCGGCGCGGAGCGGCTCCTGAAGATGACACCGGCATGGTCGCGCTGAGGGACTCTCAGGCCAAGATCTGCGTGATCGTCGGCAAGACTTGGGACTTGCACGTCTTCGAGGTATTGCGTGTCGATGAGGCGGAGAACCTCGCGATGATCCGGGACTCAGTCGGCTACTTGCACGGTGAAGGACGCCGTGTCTTCTACGACGCCGAACATTTCTTCGACGGCTATCGAGCCAACCCGGAGTTCGCCCTCAAGACGATCAAGACCGCCGAAGAATCCGGGGCCGAGATTGTCGTTCTCTGCGACACGAATGGTGGACGACTGCCGGAAGAAATCGCCGAGGCCGTCAAAGCGGCGAAGCAAGCGTTGACGATTCCGGTCGGCATTCACTGCCACAACGACTGCGACTTGGCCGTCGCCAATTCGCTCGCGGCCGTGGATGTCGGAGCGATCCAAGTGCAGGGGACGATCAACGGGATCGGCGAGCGGTGCGGCAACGTCGATCTGTGCAGCGTCGTCGCCAACCTCGCGTTGAAGAAGTCCAGCTACGAAGTGCTAGCCAAGGGCGGACTGAAGCACATCGCGGAGTTGTCTCGCTACGTCTACGAACTGGCGAACATGAACTACCGCAACGGCCAGCCGTTCGTGGGGACGAGTGCGTTCGCTCACAAAGGCGGCATGCACGTGCATGCCGTCAACCGCTTGGCGAAGAGCTACGAGCACATCGAACCGGAGACCGTCGGCAACGTGCGGCGGGTGCTCATCAGCGAGTTGTCCGGCAAGTCGAACATCGTCGCCAAGACGACCAAGTACGCGATCCAGAACGACACGGCGATGATGCAGAAGATCCTCGACCGCGTGCAGGACTTGGAGAACGAAGGTTTCCAGTTCGAGGCGGCCGAGGCGTCGTTCGATCTCCTGGTCCGCAAAATCGTCGGCCAGTACGTCCCGAAGTTCGAGAAAGTGCATTACCGCGTGAACGTCGAATCCGACGGTGGCCTGCGCGACGATTCGGTCGCCGTCGTCTCGAACAGTGCCGTCGCACCCGCCACCGAGGCGACGATCAAACTGCGAGTCGCCGGAAAACTGGAACACGTCGTCGCCGAGGGAGACGGACCGGTCAACGCGCTCGACACGGCGCTGCGAAAGGCTCTGATCCCGGCTTACCCGAACCTCGCCGAGATGCAATTGGTGGACTACAAAGTCCGCGTCATCAACTCGACCGCCGGCACGGCCGCGCGTGTGCGCGTCGTCATCGAAAGCCGAGACGCTCACGAAGTCTGGACGACCGTCGGTGTCAGCGAAAACATCATCGAAGCCAGTTGGCTGGCGCTGGTGGATAGTGTCGAATACAAGTTGTTCAAGGACGAAGAGAGCTAAATGACCGTGCGGGATTCGTGTCGATGATTTACGTTGCGGCGTGAATGACGAACCGGAAACGAATCTCTGCGCTCTTCGCTCCTCTGCGGTGAAAGAAATCGGCTTTTACCGCAGAGGAGCGAAGAGCGCAGAGATTCCCAAATTCAAACCGAAAACACATTCCTCCAGCATTGGATCCCGTTGGTGTGAGATCGATAGACACGAATCACGCACGGTCATTTAGCCAGACGTTGGACGATTCACACTGCCGAGAGCGGTCGATAGTCTGCTGACGTCACCTCGCGGAGGATCTGGTTATGCCCGCCACACTGTTGCGACCTCGAAAGTCCGTCACTCGTTTCGGACCAACCGCGAATGGCCTGCGCATGTCTGCCCGGCAGTATGACCGCGCGGATTTTGAGCCCGGTTGGCGATACGAACTCATCAGCGGAGTCTTGGTTGTGGCACCTCCACCGCTCGAAAATGAACGTGATCCGAATGAAGAATTAGGCCGGTTTCTGCGGAACTACCAGGCCGATCACGACGACGGACATCATCTCGACATGACGTTGCCTGAGCACGAAGTCGTCGTCGGCGACGACCGCCGCCGTGCCGATCGGGCGATCTGGTGCGGGCTGGGACGGCTACCTCGGCGGGGCGAGACGCCAACGATCGTCGTGGAGTTTGTCTCGCGCGGTCGCCGCAATTGGGTGCGCGACTACAAAACCAAACGCGACGAGTATCTCGCCGCCGGAGTTCGCGAATACTGGATCATCAATCGCTTTGACGGCACGCTAACAGTCTGGATTCGGACCGCCAGCGGACGGCGCAAGCGTGTGGTTCGCGAGTCGCAGACGTACCACACCGATCTGCTGCCCGGCTTTGAATTGCCGTTGAAACGGCTGTTGGAATTTGCGACCCGCTGGGCCGATGACCTGTGATTCTTTCCGAGACGCCAAAAACCTTGGCGAGCGGGGCGGCGTCAGCCCCCCGGTGGTCGAGTTCCCTGCGTCCTTCCCTTTCTGATCGCACAAAGGATTTCATTCATGCTACACCGACTTGTTGCTCTCACGTTGCTCTTTGCTCTGTCATTCGTGTGTCTCGCGACGGTTCCTGCCGACGACAAGAAGCCGAATGAAGACGGCTTTGTTTCGCTCTTCGACGGAAAAACACTCGATGGTTGGGTCGGAGCGAAAGACGCCTACAAACTGGAAGACGGCAACATTGCCTGCGTTCAAGGAACGGCGGGCAACTTGTTGACCGAGAAGGAATACAAGGACTTCGTGTTCCGTTTCGAGTTTCAACTGACCGCCGGAGCCAACAACGGCTTGGGCATTCGCTGCCCGATGGTCGCGAAGGGCAACTTGCACATCGACGGGACCGAACTGCAAATCCTCGACAACACGGCGGAGAAGTACAAAGAACTCAAGCCGTATCAATATCACGGCTCGGTCTACGGCATTCAGCCGGCGAAGAAGGAGGGGCTCAAGCCGCTGGGCGAATGGAATTCCCAAGAGGTCACGGTCCAAGGCCGCAAGATCAAGATCGTGCTCAACGGAGTCACGATCGTCGATTGCGATCTCGACGAAGTCACCAAGAACGGCACGATGGACGGGGCCGAGCACCCCGGCCTCAAGCGAGCGACCGGCCACATCGGCTTCCTCGGCCACGGCGACCGCGTGGCGTTCCGCAACATCCGCATCAAGGACTTAGCCAAGTAATCCAACCACTCGTTCTCTGCCCAACGTTCCAAGTCTGCGTGAGTGCCTGTGTAACTCATTGGCGATCGGAGACGGAATGTCCGCACCTCTGCATGAGAAAGCTGTTGGTTTCCAAAGGCTCGGCCTGTTTTCAGGCATCCAACGATTCATCGAGATCGAGCGACGAATCGAAGCATTGCCCGACGAAAAGCAAAAAGGCGATGCCTTCGAGGTCTTCGCGGAGGCGTATCTCGCGACGCAACGGGTCGGAATGGCTAAGCACGTTTGGCCAGACAAGTTGATCCCGCCCTCGATCCGCAAACGGTTGCGACTGTCGGCTCGTGATGTGGGTGCGGACGGCGTGATCGAAACGGTTTCCGGGAAATGCCGGGGCTATCAAGTGAAGTTTCGCAGTCGTCGAGCGCCGCTGACCTGGACTGACACGGCCACATTCTTTGGAGTCACGGACCACTGCGACGACCGGTTGCTGTTCACCAATTCGGAAGATGTCTCCCAGGTCGCGGAGCAGCGGAAAGATTTTTCGAGCATTCGCGGCACCGATCTCGATTCGTTGACTGCCGAAGACTTCGACGCGATCCGCGTTTGGCTGGATGGCCGGTCAATCGTTCGGAAGAGGAGTTCGCCTCGGCCGTACCAGCAAAAGACGCTCGCTGCGATTCTGCCGGCACTGAAGCAACAGGATCGAGCCACAGCCGTGATGGCGTGCGGCACGGGCAAGACATTCGTCGCGCTGTGGGTGGCCGAGGCCATTGCCAAGCGGACGGTCTTGGTGCTGGTTCCCTCGCTGGCGTTGTTGAGGCAGACGCTGCGTGAATGGGTCCAGAACACGGCGTGGGAGCCATTCGATTACCTCTGCGTCTGCTCGGACCCGACCGTGAGCCAAGGGGACGACGAGTTGGTCATGCGGCCCACGGAGTTGGAGTTCTCCGTCAGCACTCAGCCGGAGCAGGTCCGAGAATTTCTGGCTCACGCGTTCTCTGGTGTGAAGATTATTTTCTCGACCTATCAATCGGCGGATGTTGTCGCGCGCGGGATGCCTCGCAATCTGCGATTCGACATTGGCATCTTCGATGAAGCTCACAAGACCGCTGGCCGAGAGGGAGCCAAGTTCAGCTTCGCGCTCAAGGACGACAACTTGCCGATTCGCAAGCGACTGTTCCTGACGGCGACGCCTCGGCATTACGACTTGAAGCGGCGCGATGCCGAGGGCGAACCGATCGAAGTCTATTCGATGAATCGGCCAGAGATTTACGGCCCCGTCGTCCACACGCTGTCGTTCGCCGAAGCCGCGAAGAAGGAGATTATTTGCAATTACAAGGTGGTGATCTCGGTCGTCACATCGGAAATGCTCACACCCCACCGAGCTCGCCTCGGTGGCTCGCGGGCCTCTGCACTACTTCCGAATATCGAGAATGATCGCGTAGTGCAAAGGCCCGAAAACCACCGAGACAAGCTCGGAGGGGCTTTTCAGCAAGCGATGCGGCACGGCACCGTGCTGGTCGGTGGCGACGAAGTGAAGGCACAGCAAGTCGCGAATCAAATCGCACTGGCTCAAGCCGTCGCCGAGCACCGGCTCAAGAAGATTTTTACGTTCCACCGCAACGTAGCCTCGGCGAGATCATTCACCAGCGAGGGGGGCGAAGGGATTGGCACTCACCTTCCCGATTTCGCCGCGTTGCATGTCAACGGAGCCATGTCCACGGCGGCTCGCGACGGCTTGATGACCGAGTTCAAAGCGGCTCGGCAGGCGGTCATGTCGAACGCGCGCTGCCTGACGGAAGGGATCGACGTGCCGACGGTGGACATGGTCGCCTTCCTGACTCCCAAGCGGAGCAAGGTGGACATCGTGCAGGCCGTCGGCCGAGCGATGCGGAACGCACCGGGCAAGACGACCGGCTACATCCTGGTCCCACTGTACGTGGAACAGGCGGCGGGCGAATCGTTGGACGCCGCCGTCGCGCGGGCCGAGTTCGACGAAGTCTGGGCCGTGTTGCAGGCCCTGCAAGAACAGGACGAAGT
>CAMDPX010000184.1 GCA_945905295.1 Planctomyces sp. SH-PL62
CTCAACATCGCCCAACAAAAAAAACTCCCGATCCGTCCTCACCGCAGCTATCCCAGACAAGCTCTCCCAAAACGTTCAAAATCCACCAGTGGAACTCGAAAGACCAAACCCAATGCGACAAAGTAAGTGCCATTGGGCTGACGCCGCCCCGTTCGCCTGTGGCTCCACCTGTTCGGCGACGGGGACGCACGTCACTTTGCCGTTGAGTTGCAATTCGGATTGGCAGCGGGCGAGGAGGTCGGCGACTTCTTTGGCGGTTTGAAAACGGTCTTCCGGTTTCTTCGCGAGCAGCTTCGTCACGATTGCGACGAGCCAATCAGGAATCTCAGGCAGGATTTCTTGCAGCGGACGGGGCGTGTCTTCGACCACTCGACGCAGCACGGCGATGGTCGTCGCCGCTCGAAACGGAGGGCGGCCGCAGGACATCTGGTACAGCACGCTCCCGAAGCTGAATAGGTCGGCGCGATGGTCCAGCGTCTGACCGGTCGCCTGTTCGGGAGCCATGTACATCGGCGTGCCGGAGATGACTCCCGTCCGCGTCATGCTGGCATCGTCTGCCGCGCGGGCCAGACCGAAGTCGCTGATCTTCACCCGCTGCTCGGCACCTTGCTCCAGCAGAATGTTGGCGGGCTTGATGTCTCGATGAATCAGCCCCATCGCTTGCGCGGCAGCCAGACCACTGGCGATCTGCCGCGCGATGTGCAGCACTTCAGGAGTCTCCAGCGGCCCGCTGCCGTCGAGCTTCTGCTTCAACGTCTGACCGTCGATGAACTCCATCACCAGATACGGCAGTGGCTGCTCCTCAACGCTGTAGACCTGCACGATGTTCTCGTGCTTGATCGCGGCGGCGGATCGAGCCTCTCGCAAGAACCGCTTGCGAGGCGGCGAGGTCGAGGCCATCTGCGGATTCATCACCTTGATCGCCACCAGCCGATGCAGCTTCTCGTCAAACGCCTTGAAGACGATGCCGAACGCTCCCTGACCCAGCACGCTCAGCACTTCGTAGTGAGCCAGCACGCCGATCGAACCGGGCTTGCTCGACGGTTTCAGAAAGCTGAGATCGGGCCGCCGATCGTCGTCCGAGTCGTCGTCGTCCGCATCACCGGCTTGATAGCTCCGCGTCTTCTCGTCTTCCGCGGCCGAGGCTTCTGGATTGGCCGCAGCGCCGCCTTTGATCTGCTCGGCCGCTGGGATGTCCAAGAAGGATCCCGCCGAGTCGTGCGACTTCAGCAGCGATTCCACCGCCGCCAGCATCCCCGGATTCCCGGCACATGCCTTCTCGATAAAGGCTCGCCGAGCCTGCACGTCCGCAATTTCCAACGCCGCATCAAAGATGACTCGTTCGTTCATGATCATTGGCCTCCCGGACAGCAAATTTGGTCGAAGACAGAGCCTCCAAATACCAATGCGACGTAGCCGGAAAGAATACGCCAAAGATTTTGAAAAAGAATCGTAGGCCAGGCTTTCCAGCCTGACCCGAACGCTTCAACGACGTCGAATCCCCATCGCGAGCAGACAACACGCGGACGCCGCAGAGGACCTCATGATGCGAATCCTTCCAATGGCGTCGAATCCGCGTCGGGTCAGCCTGGAAAGGCTGACCTACGTCATTTCGCGGTGCAGCCAGGCTTTGGCATACGCCCAGATGCGGTCGGCCGATCGGGGCGAGATGTCGAGCATCTCCGCCGCTTCCGCCAACGTCAGTCCGGCGAAGTATCGCAACTGCACCAGCTCGGCCGCCGTTCCATCAACTTGCTTGAGCTTGTCCAGCGCGGCATTCAACTCCAACAAGTCCTCACGCAGTTCCGGTGCTTCAATGTCGAGATCATCCTTCAGTTCGACTCGCTCCAGCTCGCCACCATGCCGCACGCGCTGCTTCCGCCGAGCACCCTCCACCAAAATGCGTCGCATCGCTTCCGCCGCCGCCGCAAAGAAATGTCCACGCCCGTCCCAAGCCTTCCCGGCTTGAGCACCACCGACGAGACGCAAATACGCCTCGTGAATTAACGCGGTCGCCTGCAAGGTCTGTCCCGGTTTCTCGCGAGCCAGCTTTGCCGCCGCCAATTGACGAAGCTCGGCATAGACCAACGGCAGCAACTGTTCCGCCGCCGTCGGATCTTTCTGAATCAACCGCTCCAGCAATTTCGTCACGTCGGTATTCATCGCGGGCACAACCATAGTCCAGGCCATGAACTGATCCAAACCAGCACGACGCATCAGCGATTGGTTTGTCTCATCTAAACACATTCTGGCACATCGCGCTGGTATTCGAGCAAAGCCTTGAAGTTCTCGGGCGGCAACTTATCTGGCGTGGTTGCGGCGGCACTCGGCCGAACCTATCGTCCAATCCGAAGAGCGGCCGTGAAGGGCCAGCGAGCTTCGGATTCTCAAAACAAGTTGGCAGCAAGGACAATTGGCGAATGGTCGCAAGCAGCAAGACAACCCAGACACTTCGCTACGGCGACGAGCAAGTCTTCTCGATAGAACTCGAACCCGGCCGTCTGGCCTTCCGCAACGAGCCGCCGGTTCCAGCCGCCGACTTCGCGAGCGATCTGAAACGGCAGTTGGAATCGCCGCTCGACTTTCCGCCTCTGGAGATGGCGGTGGTTCCCGACGACCAAATCGTCATCGCGCTGGCTCGGCACACGCCTGGAGCGGCTGAAATCATCGCGGCCGTGTGGTCGATCTTCGCGCGGCGCTCGGTGAAGCCGAAGGACGTCACGATCCTGCAACCCGCGAGCTGGAATGCCGGCCAACTGCCCGACCCGCGCGATGCGCTGCCGGCGGCGGTGCGTAAAGCAATGCACTGGACGATTCACGATGCGACGGACAAGAAGCGCGAACGATTCCTCGCGAACTCGGCGAATGGCGAACGAATCTATTTGGATTGTGACGTGGTCGACGCGGACTTCGTGTTGCCGGTGGGAGCGGTCGGCTTCGATCCGTTGCTGGGCTTTCGGAGTGCAGGCAGCGCGATCTTTCCGGGGTTGTCCAACATCGACGCAATGGCCAAAGCGCGTGGGCAAGATCATGCGGAGTTGCGTCCCGTAGACGACCGTCCGCTGCGGCAACTGCAAGACGAAGTCTCCTGGCTGCTGGGCGTGCAGTTCGGCATTCAAGTTCTGCCGAGCCTCGGCAGCCAACCGGCCGGCATCGTTTGCGGAGCCTTGGAGGCGACGACTTCAGCGGCTCGCGATTGGCTCCAGCAACACTGGCTTGTCGAGCAACCGCAACGCTGCGAAATCGTCGTGGCTTCGATCACGGCGAATGCTGCCGGCGCGAGTTGGGAGGAAGTCGGAGCGGCTCTGCAATCGGCGCGCAACCTCGTGCAGCGCGGAGGCAAGATCGTCTTGCTGACGAATCTCTCCGCCGAACCGACCGATGGCTTCCGATATCTCCAACAAGGCGAATCACCGCGTGAAGCGTTGAAGCCGCTGCGTTTGGAAGCTCCGCCGGACGTGATTCCCGCCAGCCGACTTGCCTCTGCCGCCGATTGGGCGACGGTGTATCTGGTGAGCGGCTTGGAACCCGGACTCGTCGAGAGCTTGTGCATGACGCCGCTCGCACCCGCGGAAGCCGCGCGATTGCTCGAACGTGGTGGCGACTGCGCCCTGCTGGAAGCGGCGCAGCACACGTTTGGTTATGTGGGCTAATACGGATCGCAGGAATTAGCCGCGCGGCGCTAGCCCCGGTTCATGCGGTGTAACCGAGGCTAGCGCCGCACGGCTAATTGTCGGGAGGCGGATAAGTACTCAAACTGAGCGGTTTTGTTTTTGTCCCGTCAGGGACACTCGAAAATAGCCCAGCACGTCAGTGCTGGGATGACCGTTCAAAGTGCCTCTTGAGTCCCGTCAGGGACGACAGAACAGGATCGCTTTCTGTCGTCCCTAACGGGACTTTGTGAAGATCTTCGCCACGAAACCCAGCACTGACGTGCTGGGCTATTCTCGATACGTCCCTAGCGGGACTCAAAAACCGCACAGTTTGAGTTAAGTAGACCAGTCACTCCGAGGCTGTGAACTTTTTGGTAGCTGAAGTCGCCAGACTTCAGAATTCGCCGAGAAAAATGAACTCTGGCGAGTTCAGCTACCAATTCTTTCACAGCCTCTCCGTGACTGGAATCTTCGAGTCACGGAGTGACTCGTCTCCTTTGCGGCTCAGTGACTCGCTTCCTCGCGTCACGGTTGCGGCTCGTCAATAATCCACCGGCTTGAACGAACGGCTCGCGGCTTGTCTCCGCTTCTGGCACATCGCCAATCGGCGGTCGAATCAACTCCCTTCAAGGAACTCATCATGCGACGTTTGCTGGCTCCGCAGTGGTTGGTGTTGTGCGCGATCAGTTGGTTCAGCGTGGCCGCACCGGCCGCCGAATCGAGCGACGCGGTGCCGGATTCGGCGAGCGTTGTGCTGCGATTGAAAGCTCCCAAGACGACGGTGGGGAAACTCAGCGAGTTCGTGGATGCGGTCCAACCGGGAGCTGGAGCCGCCGTTCAAGGTGGATTGCCGGCGCTTGGCATGGGGATTGTGAATCCCGGTCTGACAGGCGTGGATGTCGAGAAAGATTGGTGGGTGATCACGTTCATTGAGTCACGTCAGAAGCCGGCGGTGGTCTTCGTCGTACCGGCCTCCGATGCCGACGCGATGAGGAAGGCATTGGCTCCAGGATTTCAGGCTCACATCGCCGATCAGCAGGTGTTTTATTCGGACAACGCCGAAGCGCTCGGCAAAGTCCGCGATCAACTGAGCAGCAAAGGGACCGGACTGTGGTCGAGGTTGGATAGCTCATCCAAAAAGCTGTTTGACAACTCGGACGTCTCGGTGCTGGTGCATCTGCGACAACTCACGAAATCGTTCGAGAACGAACTCCAACAAGCGGAGCCGCAGTTGGACGGATTCTTGACTCAAATCACGGCCGCGATGCCCGACGCACAGCGGGCTCAATTTATGCCGATGCTGGATATGTATCGCGTCATTGGAAAGTCGGCGGTGCAAGGGGTGCGCGATTCCGAGAGCCTGGCCTTGGGCTTCTCGTTCTCGAAAGAAATCATCCGCTTTGAAGACCGGCTGCAAGTGCGCGAAGGGACGCCGACCGCGGCGTTCTTCGCCAGTCAGCCGACGGCGGAGATGTCCTTGCTGGCTCGGATGCCCGCGAACAAAGCGTTGTACTTCGGCGTGAAGGCGGACATGGCCGGGATGATCGATTGGTCCATGAAGATGACTAAGTTGCTGATGGGAGACATTCCGGCCGAGAAAACGGCTCAGCTCGATTCGGCGCTCAAGGAGATGCGAACTTTGAAGTGGGGCGAAATGTCCGGCTACTTCGATCTCGATCCCAGCGGCAGCGGTGCGATTCGAGCCGGCACCGTCGCCGAGATCACTCCCACCAATCGCCTGCGTGACCTCGGCCGTTCGATGATCAAGGCGATGGCGGAGTTTCAATCGCTCGGCTTCAAACAAACGGCGAATTTGGAGCCAGCCGTGGAAAAAATCGGCGGCTTGGAAGTCGATCGCATCACCACCTCTCAGGAATTCGATCCGGGAACGGATCCGTTGGGAATCCAAAAGAAGGTTCGCGACATCTTGTTTGGCGATGCGGGCATGGTGCAGCTTGTGGCGTATCAACCGACTCGCTCGTTGCAGACGTTCGGCGGCGGAACGGCGGAACTGCAGAGCCTGATGACTGCGCTGGATTCCACCACATCGAAAGACACAGCCGCGACCACCGCTCGGAAGCGATTAGTGGAGAAGGCGAATGTCGTCGTGCTGGTGGACCTGCCGCGGATCGTCGCGAGCGGCATCAAGCTGGCGGCGCGCGAAAAAGTGATCCCCGTGGACGCCACGGTGATCGATCGCCTGCAACTGCAACCGTCGTTCATCGGTATCTCGGTCGCCTGCGGACCAACGTCGGCCGGAGCACAACTCGACATCCCGGTTGAGCAGGCTCAGGGCATCGCCAAGATCGTGATGTTGTTCATTGGAATTCGAGGAGCGCAGCAATAACGATGGCATTCACCCAACGATCAGGCGAGCAGGGCTGACGCCGCCCCGCTCGCCTGACTCGTTTCGGGCCACATCCGACTTCGCAGTGATGCTCGCTTGATATTCTCGCGGCAATTGCTCTGCTGGTGCCGCGACTCTGGTTTCGGTCACTTTCTAATTCGACTGTCTGACATTTGACCCCAACGGCCTCGTGCCGTTGGTGAAGCAGATGGAGGGCTAGTCGATGTCGTTCCAAATCCCCCCAAACTCTCTCGTTCCTCCGCCTTCGGCGGAGGAACGAGAGAGTTTGGGGGAGTGGTAGATCCTTGATTGTTAGCTCTCCATCGATTTCACCATCCGGGCAAGCCGGATGGGGTCTTCAAGGCGAAAGTCATACAGTCGAACTAAAAGCGAACAACGGTCATGACTCAACAGATACGTCAGCTTCCCTTGGGAGGCGTTTTGGATGACGCGATCGCGCTGACCAAAGGACATTTCGGATCGCTCTTTCAAATTGTGGCCGTGACGGTGCTTCCGACATTGCTCATCACCTCCTTCTATCAGTTCGCGGTCATGCCGCCGCTTACGTTCCCGTTTGAGCCGGAACAGTTTCAGGCTTGGATGGAGGCGCAACAAAAACATGGCAACGTGATCAACCTGCTGACGATCATCTCGGGCGTCGCTAGCATCATCGCCAATGCGGCGATCGTGCATGGAGTTTCCAGCGCGTACCTCGGCCAGCCGGTGACCACCAAGGCGGCCTTATCACATGCGCTCCAAGATTTTCTGCCCTTGATCGGCACGTCGATTCTGGGCGGAATCATGATCTTCGGCGGCATGTTGCTCTGTTTTGTGCCGGGGATCATTTTCGCGTTGTGGTTCTGCTTCTCGACTCCGATTGTCGTGATCGAGCGGATCACCGGCCCGGAGGCATTGAAACGGAGCAAGGCTCTCATGAAAGGCAACGTGGGGTCGATGTTCGTGTTCGGGTTGGTGGTAGGAGTGATTCAGGTGGGAGTCGCAGTCGCACCTCACATTGTTCCTCAGCCACACGCGGCGATCGTGCTGTCAGCGATGGTGCAATGCGCGTTGTCGATCTTTGGAACGGCGGCAATCGTCGTGTTTTACTTCTCGGCTCGCTGTCAGCATGAGCAATTTGATCTCCAGCTTTTGGTGGAGCAGGTCGAGGCTCAAATTGTGCTCAAAGCTGCGGACGAAGACGAACAGGCCATCGGATGAGCGGATTCCTGGAAACGCTGGCCACGATGCCGGATGAAACCGCGTTGCGCGACAAAGTGCGCGAAGTGCTGTCGCGTCCCGACTATCGCACCGATCGTGCCACCGACGAAACGCCGTGGATGCTCGAATTGATGATGAAGGCGTTCGACGGACTGATCGCCTTCATTCGCTGGTGGCTGTTCGAGTTCACCGAAAGCTGGCCGATGGCGTTGCGCGTGATTGTCACATTTGTGATGGTCGTGTTACTCGTGGCGGTGTTGGCCCATCTCTTCTACATGCTGTTCCGCGCGTTACGCGGCGACCATCGCGAGCAACTCGCGGTAGCCGTCTCGTCATCGCCGCTGACAACAGCGCGAGAATGGGAGCGGCTGGCGGATGACGCGGCCGCGCAGGGGGAGTGGATCGCGGCGGTCCGGCATTTGTTACGAGCCTGCCTGGCTCGGCTCGAAGAACGGGAGCGACGTCCGTTTCGCCGGGGCACGACGAATCGAGGTCACTTGCGCCGCTATCGGAACGCCCCCTTCTGCGACTCATTGGAAATGCTGGTGCTCACCATCGAGCGGAAGTGGTACGGCGCTGAAGCGTGTGACGCCAAAGACTACGAAGTGTGCCGGCAAGCTCATTCGCGAGTCGCCGCCAGCGTGATCGGAGGCGAGCCGTGCTGACTTCTCGCAACGCGATTTCTCTGGCGGTCTCGTTGGCGGTGATCTCACTGCTCTGGTCCTGTTGGTCTCTGATGCGTCCTCCCGATGGAGACGGTTTGCGTGCGGACTCGTATGGAACCCGCGGACGGGGGCAGCGAGCCGTCTTCGAGACATTGCGTGAGTTGAAATTGCCGATTCGCCGATCGCTGGGGCCGCCGGTTCCCAGCAAGCTCGAAAACGCGCGGCTGGTGCTGTGGCTCCCCTCCGACGAAATCCTGAAGGCCGAACAGAACTGGCTGGAGGACATCGGCAACTGGGTTCGCGAAGGGGGGCATGTGCTGGTGGCCGTCCGAGTGGAAGACTCGCATTGGTTCACCCCTGAGGCACAGCGTGAGCTTCAGCGGCGCAGTCGCAAAAAAAAAGCCGAGCCCGTGGAGGTCAAAGCGGAATCGCGATCGCTGTGGGAACTGTTGCAGTTGCCCGGAGTCTCGGTGAAGAGACTCGCGACGGAGGACTCGAACGCCGCCAAAGACGAGCCGCCAAATCGGACACCGCGCGAGCTGCGCGACATCTTTCAAGATGCGTTGAAGTCCGGCCAGACGACCTCGGAGCGAACTGAATACGCCGCGCAGGCCAGCGGCGTCTTCGAGTCGCTGCTGGGCCGGGATCGCACATTGTCGCTGCCACCGAATGCCGTCTTTGAGATTCAATTCGGCGATCAAACGCCGGTCGGCACGATCACGATTCCCAGCGGGCCACCAGCCGCCGAATCGGAGGGAGCAACGTGCATCGCCGCGCGGTTTGCCGTTGGTCGCGGAGAGGTCACGGTCGTCAGCATCCCCGCATTGATCGAGAACAGCGTGATCGGCGAGGCGGACAACATCGTCGTGCTGAGCAAGCTACTGACGGACGGTGAGCGTGAGATTGTTCTCGACGAGTTCTATCACGGGCTGGCGATCCGCGGGAATCCGATGTGGCTGTTCGCTCAACGCACCTACGGCTCGGTGACGCTGACGCTGCTGCTGGTCATCGGCTTGCTGGCGTGGCGTCAGTCGGTGTTTCTGGGAACTCCGTTGGCCGAGCGGCGGGTCTCGCGCCGCGCGATTGGTGAATATGTGGAAGCGATGGCTCGGTTCCTGCGCGAAGGGCGTGGGGCTGGAGCGTGGATCATGTCGAAGTTGCGGGACGGCGTGTTGTGGCATCTGCGTCACGAGCATGGACTGCCTCCCGAACAGCATTCGGAAGAACGCTTATTAGCGGCGGTCGAGCGGCGAGATCCCGATCGGGCCGCCGAATTAGCGAACACCTTGCAGGCGGTGCAGAGCCTGTTGTCCGCCGGTCACGCCGGCGATGAACGACGTGCAATTCCCTTGATGCGGAGGATGGTTGAGTGTCTCTCCAAGAACGTTACCGCGCGATGCGCGATGAAATCTCCAAAGTCATTTTCGGGCAAGACGAAGTAGTGGACTTCGCGCTGGCCGCGCTGTTCAGCAGCGGTCATGTGCTGCTGGAAGGTCCGCCCGGCACGGCGAAGACGCTACTGGTGCGGACGATTGCCGCCGCACTCAATCTGCAATTCCGCCGCGTGCAGATGACGCCGGATCTGCTGCCGGGGGACATCGCCGGTTCGTCGGTGTTTCGGGCCGAGTCGGGGACATTCGACTTTCGCCCCGGCCCGGTCTTCACCAATTTCTTGCTGGCCGACGAAATCAATCGAGCCTCCGCACGCACGCAATCGGCTCTGCTGGAGGCGATGCAGGAATTGGGAGTCACTCACGACGGCGTGACGCATCCGCTGCCGGACCCGTTCATCACGTTCGCGACGCAGAACCCCATCGAGCAGGAAGGGACATACCCGCTGCCACTGGCGCAGTTGGATCGCTTCATGTTCAAGATCGAGATGACGTATCCCGACCAAAAGGCCGAGCAGAAAGTACTGCGCGAACATCACGCCAACGCAGGCAAATCGAACCCGACCGCGATGGATGTCAAAGCGGTTGTCTCGCCGGCAGACATTGTGGAGTCGCGGCAACTCATTCGCGCCACGCACGTGCGCGACGAAGTCATCAATTACGTCTCGGAACTGCTCAAGGGGACTCGCAACGACGACGGGTTGTCTGTCGGAGCCAGTCCGCGCGCCGGGTTGATGCTGCTGATGGGAGCGAAGAGTTTGGCGCGGTTCGCGGATCGCGATTTCGTCATTCCGGATGATGTGCAGCAAGCCTTCTTGCCAACGATGCGGCATCGGGTGGTGCTGGCTCCGTCAACGGAGTTGGAAGGGACGACGGCCGACGAAGTGCTGGCCGCATTGATGGAATCGGTCGAGGTGCCTCGATGACCGTGCGACCGGGCCGTTCACTGATTTTCGCCGCCGCGATAATGCTCGCAGGATCGCTGTTGGTGTTCGTGTCGGCCGGCGTGATCCTCGGCGAGTTCGTGGCGGTGCTGCTGCTGACGGGCTTGGCGGTCGCGGACTATTTCGATCTGCGCAAGCGATTGGCGGATGTGCGTGTCGCGCGGCGCTTGCCGAACCTCGTCGGTCGTGGCCGGCCGTTTGACGTGAAGTGGGTGCTCGAACGGGATTTGCCCGGAGCACTGCGCGGCGAATGGCGTGACGGCTTGCCGAACGACTGCGAACCACCGCTGCTCTGCCGGCCGCTGTCTCTGTCGGAACGGGAGTTCGTCGTCGAACAGACCAGCACGTTGCGCATCCCGGTGCGCGGCGAACATTCCTTCGGACCGATGTGGGTGCGACTGGTCGGACGATTCGGAATCCTGGAGGCTCAGCGGACATTCGCTCTGCCGACAACGGTCCGCGTCGTACCGGAGACGTATCACTCGCCGGACGAACTGCAAAAGGAAATGGGCCTGAATCTGTTGTTCGACAAGAAGACACAGGCGCGGCAGCACGGAACGGGGACGGAGTTTGAATCGCTGACCGAATTCCGCGACGGAGACGATCCGCGACGCATCGACTGGCGTGCGACCGCGCGGATGAATCGGCCGATCATCCGCCGCTTCCAGATCGAGCGGCATCGCGACGTGCTGCTGCTGGTCGACTGCGGCCGAATGATGGGAGCCGATGTCGGTCGCGGCAGCAAACTGGATTGCGCGATCGACGCCGCATTGATGCTCGCACGAGTCGCGCTGCAAGGCTCCGACCGCTGCGGCATGGCGTTGTTCGACGATCAAGTGCTGGGTTATCTAACGCCGGTCTCCGGTCTGTCGTCGCTGGGTGCAATGGCCGACTGTGTCTATGCCGCGACGACTCGCTGGCGCGAGACCGACTTCGCCCGCATGTTCGCGATGCTGCAACAGCGTCACGCGAAACGCTCGCTGGTTGTCGTGCTCTCCGACATGGCCGATCTGGAAACGACCGAACGCTTCCGAGCCTCGCTGGCCCGCTTGGCCAAGCGGCACGTCGTGCTCTTCGCCGCGTTGCAGACGCCGGCTCTGGAACAACAGGTGCGCGAACCGCTGACCGATGGGCTCGATGCCGCACGGCACACCGTCGCGCTGCAACTGCTGCGCGAACGCGAACAGGCTCTGCACGGCATCCGCCGCTCTGGCGTGCAAGTGCTCGATGTCGCGCCGTCGCAACTGATCGTGCCGCTCATCAATCGTTTTATCGAACTGCGGCAGCAAAGCGGGCTGTGATGGGCGGGCGCAGGATTGGTCCGCTCGCGGATGGCACAAACCCCACCGAGCTTGCCTCGGTGAAAACGGGCCTTTGCACTACGAGCGAGACCCGCGTAGTGCAAAGGCCCGAAACCACCGAGGCAAGCTCGGAGGGGTTTGTGTCAATGTTCCCCGCGTGCGGGATGAAGTATCAGATCAGACAACAAAAAACGGTGGCCAACGCGCTGTCGCGTTGGCCACCGGTGCGTTTTCATCAACAACAAGTCCGCGAGCAGAATCCTGCGAACTCGCCGATGACTTCAGAACTACGGAAGGCTCGGAGCAGTGGTGTCGACTTCATCCACGTTGGCGACGTCACGCACGATGCAACCTTCATCGGTGGCGGCCACGCCGTCAGCGACGTCACAGAAATCGGTGCCGTCGAGGTACTGCGTGCCGGCGATCGAGGCTCCATGACCCTGAATGCTGGCGACTTGATAGCCTTGATTGTACTCGGTGACGGCGTCGCCCACGTCGGCCAGTTCGCTCGTGATCCCGTCACGCGCGGCCGACAACCCGACGATCATTCCAATCGCGGCGATCGAGGTCACGAACACCAGCTCCGACGAGACGACCATGCCGGCTTCGTCGTTCCACAAACGGTTCAACATCTTCATAGCGGAAACCTTTCATCGCGGTCTGGGGAGTTTTGGGAACCGAACGTTCCTGAGCTCCGCGCGACCGCACGTCGCGGAGTCCATTTGATTTCAATTTTGAGGTTTCCGATTGTCGGCCACGGCGGCCGGTCCAATCGAAATTCAAAATTCGGCAAACGAAAGTCGTTCGCGATCTTCCCGCCAACAAAAACACCGGGGCCATTGCGTTGCCGCGATCACCGCCGGTGTGTTTTCGTCAACAACGAGAGCGCGAGCAGTCGCCGACAACCTCGCCAGTGAATTCAGGACTACGGGAGGCTTGGTGCGGTCGTGTCGACTTCGTTCACATTCGTGACGGCACGCACGATGCAACCTTCATCGGTGGCGGCCACGCCGTCAGCGACGTCACAGAAATCGGTGCCGTCGAGGTACTGCGTGCCGGCGATCGAGGCCCCATGCCCCTGAATGCTGGCGACTTGATAGCCTTGGTTGTACTCGGTGACGGCGTCACCCACGTCGGCCAGCTCGCTGGTGATTCCGTCACGAGCGGCCGACAGGCCCACGATCATTCCGATCGCGGCGATCGAGGTCACGAACACCAACTCGGACGAAACCACCAAGCCGGCTTCGTCGTTCCACAAACGGTTCAACATCTTCATGAGAGAGACCCTTCTTCGCGGTCTGGGGAGTTTTTGGAACGTCAATGTTCCTGACATCCGCGCGACCGCATGCCGCGGAGATCTTTTGATTTCAAATCTCAAATTTCAAATCTCAAATTGAGAATGGGGATTGCGGTTCAATCGAAAATCAAAACTCGGCCATCGAAAATAATCTATTTCACGGAAACGCTCCGGTTGGACCCACGATGGCCGCGCCTTCGGCCGTGGCAACTCCTCCCAACACCAAGCCGGCAGGTGGTGCATTCACCGGATCGGTCAAGGTTGGAGCGGGGTCGGCATACGACGCGGTCAGGGTTGTGTCTTGCGGATCGAGGAAATCTCCGTCGCTGTTTCCATCCACGCGGATCGTGTAGGAAAACGATTGGTCAAGTTGATCGAGGGACACCGCGACGTCGCCAAACTCCTGCACGACTTGATTGCGCAGCACCACGAGTCCGACGATGGCTCCCATCGCCACGATCGACGTGATGAAGATCAGCGACACGATGGAGGCGGTTCCCCGATCGTCGTGCCACAGGCGTGAAAGTTGTCTCTTCATTTTTGAGTTTTGTTTTTGTTTTCTTGGCGAGCGGGGCGGCGTCAGCCCCCCGGTTGTTCGAGTTGTTCTGTTCGAGTTGTTCTCTTTGATTTCACGTATCACCGGGTGGCTGACGCCGCCCCGCTCGCCGTTTTGGTTAGAGCGGGACCGGTGGAGCATTCGCCTCGTTGACGCTGGAAGTGTTCGAGCGCACGATCGGCGTGCTGTCACCGGCATCCGCCAGGTCGGTGTAGGAGTAGTTGCTCAGCGTTGACTGCACAGTCACGCTACCGAAACTCTTGGTGAACGTGACGGTGCTCCCGGCCACGGTGATTCCGGCGGGTGCGTTCGCGGAGATGCTCAGCCCATAGGACTGATTCAACGCTCCCACCGCTTGAGCATTATCCGACAGCTCAGTCATCAGGCCGTCGCGATACGCCGACAACCCAACGAGCATGCCGATCCCCACGATCGACGTGATGAAGACAAGCTCGGTGCTTTGGACCAGGCCCACCTCATCGCGCCACAGGCTGAGGAGCACCCGTTTCATTGTGCGGCTCCCGACTGAAGTCGCTGCAAGGCGGTGGCGGGAGTTTCTCCGCGCCACAGGGCGAGTGCTCGGCCGGCATGGCTCAAGAAGGTGTAATTGTCGGCGATGCTCTTGTCGGACATCTGGTCGATTTCGCGGACCAACCACTGACCCGCGCGGATCAGCGTGTCTCGCGGCGGATGCAGTTCTTCCGGTGCCATCGCCCACCATTCCAGCGCGTGTCCCGTCGCCAGGATTCGGCGAGGCAGCGGGCCTCCCAAGGCCATGTCTTCGTCCTTGGCGTCTGCTTTGAGGTTGTGCCAGTTCTTGTCCCAGTAGCCGTCGGCATGTTGATTGCGCACGAGGATCTGAGTCGCCTCGGCCAGATGGTCCCGCACTTCGCGGCGAGCGACATCGCTGAGGATGTCCTGTTCGTCATCGACGCGTAGCAGAATGGTCAGCGAGTAGAGCCGGTGATTGCCGTAGCAGACCCCTTGGCCGTAGCGCTGCCGCATGACCCGCCGAGCCAGACGATCGAAGTCGATCCGTTCGCCGTCCTCGTTGAACCACGGCCGGCCGTCGCTCGCATAGAGCGCCAGTGCCAGCGCGGTCCATTCATACTCGTGCTGGTTGAGTTCGAACGTCTCGATCGCTTGCCGCAGCAGATCGCGCATCGTGGCTGTCCGGCCGACGGCATGGAGCGGGAATTGCAGTTCGGTGCCGCATTCAGCCAGCGTCGCCAACGTGTGATCGACATGGCTGGCCGAGGCCTGACCCTGCTGTGTGCGAACAGCGATCCCCTGATCTTTGACGATCAGCAACGGCCGCGTCTTCTGGCCCCACACAGAGGCGAACGCTCCGTGATCGGTCAGCACCCGCCGCATCTCATCGCCGGAGAGGAATTGCGGATCGGCGAACATCACCTCCGCGCCCCAGCAGCGCAGCGCGTGATCAACATGATTGATCGGAGGATTCGCCCGTCGAAACTTCGGCCGCAAATTTTGCAGAACCATCTTCAGTTGAGCGTCGGAGACGACCTCCGACACGTTGTGTCGCGGCACGATGGCTCGCGGAGCGTCCACCAGCGCGGGCTCCTTCCGAACGTCATCCACCGATCGCATCCGAGCCCACACGACTCCGCCGAACACGCTGATCACGATCGCCTGAGACACGACAAACGCCAACACCGACCGCGATGGCACGGTACGTGGCAGAGTGTTCGTCGAGTTGTGTGGCGGCAGAGTTGTCATTTGAACTTTGAGATTTGTTGGCAAGTATTCCCGCTACGCTTCGATTCTTATTTCAGACTCGCCTATCCGTCTGGTCTTCAGAGCCGAGTGGCCCGGTGTTTCTGGATCAGTGTGTTTCGAGTTGAGCTGAATTGGAGCAACGCAGGGGGACACCAATTTGTCTTCTCTGAAATCAAAATGGAGTGGCAGAGATTTCTCGATGAACACAATTGGAATTTGTGAGCGTCCAGAAAATCGAAATATGTCAGAGCATTCGTCGTCGGAACACGAGTGCCATGCTGTCTTCGTAATCCACAGTCCAATCCGAACCTTGTCCCAGCGCCGCGTCGGCAAGTCGTGGTTGGCGTTGCTTATCCACGACCAGCAGTTCGACGTTGTACCGGTCCAACGTGCGAGTCCAATTTCCCTCGGCGCGAGCAATCAGCACGATGTCCTGCCGCAACCGCTCCGGCAAAACGTGCCGGCGCGAGTTCATCGAAACCTTGAGTTCCTTGGCTCCAGTCCAACTGAGCCAATCTCCCCAGTCCTCTGGCACCCAGACCAATCCGTTCGGTATGTACGAATGCTGCTGGAGATGCCGGCCCAGCGCGAACGGTGCTTGCTTGCTGACGACACGTTCGAGCGCCAGCGGCTGGCGTCCCAAAACGGGATTCGACAGCGGCGACAGACTGAACGCGCACCAAATCAGCAGCGCGGAGACCACGGAGTATTTGAATGCGAACGACGGCATCGGTTGATCCGCGTCCCATTCGAGACGCGACAGTTTCGGACGGAACCAACCGCTGCGCTCGAACACCTCGGCCAGATGCGGCAGCAGCACCCAGCACGCGACCGGAGCCAACCAAAGCGTCAAGTGCCGGCTGCTCGCTACGGCCAGCGACAGACCTCCCAGCAGCAACACGTCCGCCGCGCGAATTCGCCGACGACTGACTCGCAACAGCACCGCGATCGTCAGCCACAGCAACAGACAGGCGAAGCCCGTCCCGCTGGCCAAGACCAACGGGTTGAAACCTCCCTTCTCCGACCACACGGTGCTGCGGCCCCCACGGCCGAGATCGAACCACAGATCCCATCCGAGCGGCTGCAACAACGTCGCCGCCGCCGCCAACTCGGCCAACAGCACCAGCCGACGATTGCGCGGCTGGCCGATTGCGATCCAAACGCGGGAGATGAATTGCAATTCTCCCATCCTGTCACCCAGGCCCTTGTGGCCTGGAGGATTCGCTGCCTGGAAGTCATCAACCGACCCACAAGGGGTCGGGCTACGGTAAGTCCAAGCGGAGTCGATCAAACCACCCAGTGCCAGGCAGCCCATCACGAACAGGCCCACGAAGACGGAACCGTCCAAGTTCGCCCACAGCGCAAACAACAACGGGACGAAGACCCAACTTGAGCGGGGCATCTCGTCCGCTTCGTTCTGCCAGCGGTTGAGTCGCCAGAGCAATACCACGAAGCAGCACAGCCCGAACAACTCCGGGCGCAAGACAGTGATTTGTGGCCAATGAAAGGCCAGCACCACTCCGGCCGCCAGAATCGCCCAGCGATTCCGTCCGGTCTGCACGAACGCTGTCCGAGCTGTGACGAATCCCATCGTCAGCACCAATAGCGACAAACACGACGAGAGTCCTTGCGCTCCGCCGATTCGATACACGCCGCTTAGCAACACTTCCGAGAGCCAGGACGTTGTCATCCAGGGCATGCCGTCCGCCAGCGGCAAGAACGGATCGATGTTGGGCAACATCCGATGCGAAAGAATCCAATCCCCGATTTGCAGATGCCGCCAGATGACGACCGGAGACAGCGGCAGGTAAGCCGCCATGAGATAGACGCAGGCAAAGAATGCACACACCACGCAGTGCTGCCAGCGCAACGCGAACCGCCCCGTCAGCACAGGCGACAAAACCAACGAACTCGCGGCGTTGGTGGGTGTTGTTGAAGGGGACTCAATGGCGCTCACGGAACCTCCGACGGTCATTCTGGCGAGCGGGGCGGCGTCAGCCCCCCGGTGAATTCGCCGCGAAACCGGGGG
>CAMDPX010000185.1 GCA_945905295.1 Planctomyces sp. SH-PL62
CTAGAAGTTCGAATTGAGTTGAGTTTGCTGGCGTGGGTGGCACGTCCCTGACCATCGGGAAGGGCGTGGTTTTCCGAGTTGATCAACATTCCCACGCCCTTCCCGATGGTCAGGACGTGCCACCCAAATTCACAAATTGGCCAGCCGTGCGAGTCTGGTCAGCTTCCGTTCGCGAGGCGAGGCGGCAGCATGGACTCGTTCGCCAGCGGCAACGTGACGACGAACTTCGTTCCCTGGCCAAGTTGGCTGTGCGCGACGATGCGGCCGTGGTGAGTTTCGACCACCGCGCGGCAGATGCTCAGACCCAGGCCGCTCCCTTTGAGTTCCGACTCGCGGCGCGCGTTGTTGGCGCGGAAGAAGCGTTCAAAGATGCGCGGCACTTCGATTTCCGAAACGCCGATGCCGGAATCGGCGACTTCCAGCACCGCGAGTCGCCGCTCCTCGTCACGCCGCAGACTGACGGTCACTCGGCCACCGGACGGAGTGAATTTGATCGCGTTGTCCAACAAATTGTTGAGCACCTGCCGCAGGTGCTGACGGTTGCCGACGATCGTCGCATGATTCACTTCGAGCTGTTGCAATCGGACCTCTTTCGACTCGGCGACCGCCTCAAACATGTCGATCGCCTTGCGGACCACTTCGTCAAACGCGAATCGCTCGCCGCGCTGTTCCAGCCGGCCAGCTTCGGTTTCCGACAGCAGCAGCAATTGATTGACCAGCGCTTCCAGCGACGCACCTTCCACGATGACGCCGTCGAGCAGTTCCTGGTACTCCTCGGTGGAACGTCGACGGCCCAGAGCGACTTCCACGGAACTGCGGATCGCGGCCAGCGGTGTGCGCAATTCGTGAGCCGCATTGGCCAGGAAGTCGCGACGCTCTTGCAAGTGCCGCGCGATGCGGTCCAGCAATAAGTTGAATGCCTTCGCGAGCTGATCCAATTCATCACCGGTGTCGCGAACCGGCAAGCGTTCTTGAAACTGCTCCGGATGCAGGTGCGTCGTGGTATGGATGATCTGGCCGAGATAGCCTGTCGTGCGGCCCGCCAACCAATAACCCAGCAACGGTGCGGCCAGACAAACGGCTCCCATCGCCAAATAGATCAGCCGGTCAATTTGCACCAAGTCTTCTTGCATCAGGGACAGTGAGGCTCCCACGCGGATCGTGACCGGCGAAGGCATGTTCCGCGCGCGGAACTGCATCACCCGAAATTCGCCGACCGTCGCGGGAACGAAATCCGAGTTGTTGGGAAAGCCGGGTCGAGGCGTGGGAGTGTTGCGGCTGGCCCAGATCTCTTCGCCGTTATCGGCGATGAAGCGCACGTACCAGCGATGAGCGTTGTGTCCCAGCGCCTTGCGATTCAACTCTTCGTGCAAGACTTCGGAGTCGGGCGAGTAGACCTCGGGGATGGCCAGCGCGACCTCCTGCACGTCTTCTTTCAGCAGCGAGTCGATTTCGCGCAGCAGCGCGTACCGAACGCCGGCTCGCAGGCCAAACAGGGCAACGACGGTCGTCAGTCCCACGACCACGGCATTCCACAACATCAGCCGAAACCGCAGCGTGTGTCGCAGCGTGTTCAGCCGCGACCAAACGCCGCGAACCGGCGGCGAGGACTGACCGAAGTTCGCCGCGGCTTCAGCGCCGAGGTCAAATTCTCGTTTGGAGTGCCACGTCATTCCGCCACCAGCGAATAGCCTCGGCCGCGCACCGTTTGGATCAGCGGCCGATCGTATCCTTTATCGACCTTGCTCCGCAGCCGATTGATGTGGACCTCGATGACGTTCGTGGCCCCCTCCCAATTCGAGTCCCACAAGTGCTCGCACAGCATCTTGCGTGTCACGACTTGCCCGGCGTACCGCATCAGGAATTCCATGAGACTGAACTCGGTGGGCGTGAGATCGAGTTCTTTTCCTTGCCGCATGACTCGGCGATTCGTCAGGTTCAGTGTGAGTTCGCCAGCCGTCGTCGTTGCTGATGGCTTCGCCTGCGAGCGGCGGCAGATCGCATCCAGCCGCGCCAACAATTCGGGAAATGCGAACGGCTTGACCATGTAGTCGTCAGCTCCCGCATTCAATCCCGCCACCCGCTCATCCACCGTGCCGAGAGCCGTCAGGATCAACACCGGCGTGCGCAGGCCCTGCGCTCGCAGCCGTTTCAGGACTTCGATGCCCAGCAGGTCCGGCAGCATCAGGTCGAGCACGATGACATCGAACTGTTGCGACTGAGCCTGCTCAAACCCCTTCTGGCCATTGCGAGTCCACTCGCATTGATGCCCCCCTTCGAGCAACCCGCGCTGGATCGCCTTGCCCAAGACGGCATCATCTTCCACGACCAAAATATCCATCTTCCACTCCTACACCGGACCATTCGACTAGAGACCACCGGGGAAATATCACGTCAGAGCATCACGGTGGCGAGGACTCGATCAAGATTACTTCCCCGTGAGCAACTCACCGTCGTTCGTGTGTGGGCGCGCGTTAGATTCTGTTCCGCAAGTCGTAGGTCAGGCTTTCTAGCCTGACATGAACACGCGAAACCGCGTCGATTCACCAGCCGGTCAGCCTGGAAAGGCTGACCTACTTCAGAGTCTCGTGGTCGCGAGGGTTGCGTTCGCACGACGAGAATCAAATCATGTCCGCCTTCCCCGACCCAGCTCAGGAGGTGGCTCATGCCGACGACCAAACGGAGTGCTTCGCTGTCTTTGTGGGATCGCCTTTCGCGGTTGAATTTCGAGCAAGCCTGCAAGCTGCTCGGCCCGCGTGCCAAGAAGCTCATCATGCAGGGAGCCGGCACCTGGGACATCGACATCGGCTCGCAAGTGAAGCTGACCGACAGCCGCTTCCGCGTGGACTTCGGCTCCGTAGACGATGGTCGAGCGTCGTATGTCACCGTGAATCTGCAAGACGGCGTCAAACAACGGCTGGACTGGAGTTGTTCGGTTTGCACCGAGCCATGCCTGCATGTTGGAGCCGCCTTCGCGCTGTTGCTGGAGGAAAAAATGTCGCTCGGTCTGGCCGCGCCGCCTTCGAGTGATGCGCCGATCGAAACGCTCACCGAGCGGCAACTCATCGAACGTGCTTTGGACGATCGGCAAGAACGTGCTCGCACCGAACGGATGCAGGTTCAATCCGGCGACAAGGACCAGCCGTGGACCGATTACGTCGTGACCAGCACGCTGTCGGGCAAGACATATCGCATCGCGCTACGCGGTCTCGAATCCGGCCAGGCGTTTTGCACCTGCCCCGACTTCCGCACCAACACGCTGGGGACTTGCAAGCATGTGATGAAAGTCACGCAGACCGTGCGTCGCCGATTCGATGCCGCCCAACTGAAGCGGACGTTCCGGCCGAAGGGCATCGCCGTGTTCGTCAATTACGGCGAGGAGTTGTCACTGCGCTGGGAACTGCCGTCGCGCTTGCCCGATGACGCGGCCGAGGTCATCGGTTCGCAGGCGGACCAGCCGATCGACAACGTCGGCAAATTGGTCCAACGGATTGCGAAGCTCGAACAGCTTGGGCACGCGGTGACGATTTATCCCGATGCCGAAGACCTGATTCAGCGGCGTCTGCACGAAGCTCGCCTCACCGCGCGCGTGGCGGAGATTCGTCGTGATCCGGCCTCGCATCCGCTCCGCGAGACGTTGCTCAAAGCGAAGTTGCTGCCGTATCAATTGGACGGCATCGCCTTCGCCGTCGGAGCGGGCCGAGTGATCCTCGCGGATGACATGGGACTCGGCAAAACGATTCAAGGCATCGGCGTCGCGGAACTGCTGGCCCGCGAAGCCGGCATCAAAAAAGTTTTGATCGTCTGCCCCGCGTCGCTCAAGGCGCAGTGGCGAAGCGAAATTCACCGCTTCTGCGACCGCGACGTGCAGCTCATCACTGGCCGAGCCGACGAGCGGCTGCCGCAGTATCGCGGCGAGACGTTCTTCACCGTCTGCAACTACGAGCAAGTCCTGCGCGACATCATGGCCATCGAGAACTCGACGTGGGATTTGATCGTGCTCGACGAAGGCCAGCGCATCAAGAACTGGGAAGCGAAGACCACGCAGGTCGTCAAAAGCTTGCGCTCGCGATTCGCGCTCGTGCTTTCCGGGACGCCGCTGGAGAACCGGCTCGAAGACCTGTATTCGGTCGCGACGTTCATCGACGCCCGGCGGCTCGGCCCGGCGTTTCGATTCTTTCATCGGCACCGCATTGTGGACGAGGACGGCAAAGTCATCGGCTACAAAAACCTCGATCAACTACGTGAGACATTGAAACCGGTGTTGCTCCGCCGCACGCGCGAGTCGGTCAAGCTGCAAGTCCCGCCGCGCACCGACGAGTACCTCCGCATTCCACCGACCGACGAGCAACTCGAACTGCATAACGGCTTCTTGAATATCGTGGCCCAAATCGTCCGCAAGCCATTCATCAGCGAGATGGATCTGTTGCGACTGCGGCAAGCGCTGCTGATGTGTCGGCTATCTGCCGACAGCACGTTCCTGGTCAACAAGCAGAAGCCGGCGTTCTCGTCGAAGCTGGAACGACTCGCCGAGTTATTCGATCAGCTCTTCGAGGAATCCGATCGCAAAGTCGTGCTGTTCTCCGAATGGACCGGGATGCTCGACCTGATCGAACCGCTGCTGAAGTCGCGCAAGCTGCCGTTCGTGAGACTCGACGGCTCGGTCCCGCAAGCTCGCCGAGCACAGTTGGTCGATGAATTCCAAACGAACCCCGACTGCAAACTGTTCCTCACGACGAATGCCGGCTCGACCGGCCTGAACCTGCAAGCCGCGAATACGGTCATCAACGTGGACCTGCCGTGGAACCCAGCCGTGCTCGATCAACGCATCGCCCGCGCGCACCGCATGGGGCAATCGCGTCCCGTGCAAGTCTTCATCCTCATCACCGAAGGGACACTCGAAGAAAGTTTGCTCGCGACAATTATGAACAAGCGGGATTTGGCGCTCGCCGCGCTCGATGCCGATTCTGACGTGAATCAAATCGAGATGAAGTCGAACTCCGAAGACCTCAAACGCCGCCTGGAAATCCTGCTCGGCGCGAAGGCCGACGCGCCGGTCGATGAATCGCAAAAGCTCGACCGAGTGACGGAGGTGGCAGCCACCGGTTCGATCGAAGGATGCGATTCACCGACGCAAGCTGTGTCGGCGACGAGTGACGATCCCGCTCAGCGCGAACGCCGCGAACGAGTCGCCGCCGCTGGTGGTGAACTGCTCGGAGCGGCATTCCATTTCCTTGGCGAACTCGTCGCCCAGCAAAACCCCGAACGACACCCCGCTCCTGAACTGGCCCTCAACCTCAAGAACCGTCTGGCCGAGTGCATCACTCCCGACGGCTCCGGCCGCCAACGCCTGACGATTACTCTGCCCAACGCTGCGTCGCTGGATTCGATGGCCAACGCGCTGGCTCGGCTGTTGTCGGTTGGGGATACCGGCGGAAAATAGTTTTGTGTTCGGCAGGCTCGCGATGTTCGGCTACGATCCTGTCGTGAATGCGAACCGATCGTGATGAGGAGTCACCGCCATGCCCTCTGTGTTCCCCGGAATGGACCCGTTTATCGAAGCCGATGAGTGGGAGGACTTTCATGCGCGGTTGATTACCGGCATATCGGACGCATTGGTTCCCAGTCTGCGCCCAGATTACCTCGTGCGAACCGAACGGCGAGTTTTCGTCGAACATCCCTTCGATAACTCGCAACTCATTCGCCCCGATCTGACTGTCGTGCGCCCCGCCGGGCGTCGAAGTCCGCGGCGTGGCACGGCAGCGTCAGCGACAGCGGTTCTCGAACCGGTCGAATGCACGTTGCCTGGCCCCATCGAAGTTCGAGAGAAGTATCTCGTCATCCGCAAATTGCACTCTGCGGAAGTCGTGACCGTGATCGAAGTCCTCTCGCCGTCGAACAAGCGCACGGGGGGTGAGGGAGTGCTGCAAAGCCGCACGAACTTGGTGGAATTGGACCTGCTGCGCGGCGGCGCTCGATTGCCCACGATGGAGCCGCTTCCGGTGGGGGACTACTACGCCTTCGTCTGCCGTGCGGGGCGTCGTTTGCACGCAGACGTTTACGCATGGCCGCTGCCGCACCGCCTGCCGACGATCCCCATTCCACTGTCTCGCGGAGACCGCGAGGCGTCGCTCGATTTGCAAGCAGTCTTCGACAGCGTCTATGACCGCGCCGGATACGACTACTCACTGGACTATCGCCAGCCGATACAGCCGCCGCTCGACAAAGCCAACGCCAAATGGGTCCGCGAAGTCTTGAAGGCACTAAGCCGGAAGGTTTGACACGGCGTCGATCACGAATCACGCCAGCGACTGAGCACCGTGTCGAGCGAACCGCGAATCTGTTCGCGAGCGTCCTGCCGATCGACTCCGCGCATCAGCAGTGAGTCGTAGTTCGTATGAACGTGCCGAATGTGAGCGATGACCGCCAGCGTGATCGCCTTCGGATCGAGTTCACGGCCAGCGGCGGAGCGACCGACTCGGCCGCTGCCACGTTCAGCCGCGTGTGCGGCGATCTGACGAGCTTCGGTCGCTGGACAATGCGGAAACTCGTTCAAGATCGCCGCCGTCATCTGCTCAACCAAGCGTTGGTCGAGCACGACTCGGTGAACGGCGGCAACTTCTCTGCGAGCGGCTCGCTGATCGGCGTCGGCGATGCACTCGTCCTCGGCTTGAGCCAAGGCTTCGCTCGATACCAGCAGCCCCTGTCGCTCGTAGCGTTTTCGCGAGCGGTTGAACTTCACGACCACCGCCGACAACGGGCTGTGCTTCTTGGCTCGCCGAGTCATCGCCGTGTCCCCAGCCGGCAGGAAGACCAAGTGATCCAGATCCGCGCAGCCGACACACAACGGCTGTTGCTGTTCCAGAAACAGAAACTCGCCGGGTGTGATCTCGACGCCGCACTCCGAGCACTTCGCATCGTCGGCCACGGTGATGAACACGACCAGGTCCGGAGCCTTCGTCAGCTTCTGCTGCAATCGCTCCGTCTTCTTCTCCGACAATTCGGCCGAGGCATAATGCGTCCGAAAGAACCGCTCCCGTTCGTCGTTGCCGTCCGCCGTGACCTGCAACGCCGCAACTCCGCCAACTCCACGCCGCGAATACTCCGCCTCGACCGTCTTCATCCCCTTGGCCGCCGCCCACTCGGCGAACAGGCGATACACCTCCGCCAGCTTCGCCGCTCCGCACTGAATGCGCGGCTCAATTGGCGTGTACTGCGGCGCTCCCTTCCGCCAGTCGTTGACGTGCCCCGGATAGAGGAAGCCGAGTTCCTGCAATAGTTCCAGCGGCCCCACCGAACCGCCTTGCTTCAAGGCTCGCTCGGCGGCGGTGACAACTCGCTCACGGAGCGACGAACTCGATGGCATTTGGAGGGTTCTCCATCAACGAGAGTTGCCTGGAAATTCGGCCGGCTGGCCGTCACGAAGCGCGATGCCATCATTCATTGTTGGCCACAGCACTTTTTGAATTTCTTTCCGCTGCCGCAGGGACAAGGTTCATTCCGTCCGACTTTGCGATGCGCCGTGAGTCGTGGCCGGTCGTCGTTCAGAGACGGTTCGTCTTCGAAGTCTTCGTCGTCGAATGGATCAATGCCAGATCGCAGTGCTTCGGTCATTCTCCCAAATTCGGCCAACGGCAGCCCTTCATCACCGAAGTCGAACGATCGCTTGTATTGAATCGCCCGGTCATGAAGCGTCATGGAGTCACGAATCCGCAACGGCGGATCGAAGGATTCGTCGTACTCGCCGTCCTCGTCGTCCGTCATCTGCTCGCAAACGGCATTGCCTTCATCGTCACGGTCCGTACGGAAGTACAAATCGGCGAGCCGTTCGAGAATATCGTTCCGGCTTCGCAAGCCTTCGATCTCCAGCCCACGTTTGAGCAGCGTTTCGGCTTTTTCGGCATCGAGCGGCAACGAATCTGCGAAGTCGTAGTAATAGCAGTCCGACCAACCAATCCAACCCCAGCCCCACTGCGGATCTCTGGCCAGCCATTCCTCGAACAAGCGGTCGGAGATGTCCCGTTCGCCCAACAAGGAATGAGCTTCAGCCATGCCACGCCGAAAGTTCTCCGTCAAAAGTTGGTCTTCGTTCGGAAACCGCTGGAGCACTGTCTGGCACAGTTCGACATGACGCCGATGAAATTCTGGGGAGTCTGCTCCCGCGTTGTACAACTCCGACTCGAAATCACTAATCAAATTGGAAACGTATTGCGTTCCTGAGACGAGTTCATCCAGTTGATGCAACGTCTGACAATGACACTCGTCCGCGATGCTGAGCCAGTGTTTCCAAACATTTTCCCAGAGAATACAGGCCGCGACGGAGTCGCCATTTTCCAGTTCGTCGTAGCCATCTTGCGCGTCATCATCCAGCATTTCACAACTTGGCCGTGGCATCCACCGCTCCCAAAGGCAGACGCAGGCCATCCAAGGCCAATCTTCATTGAGTGACTTTGTGCCGCTGAAATCCGGTTGGAAGCGGTGGATGAGGTCTTCAGCGACAGCGACCGCGGAGTGCTTTCCTTCCGTAAGTCGCTCGAATTCCGTGCGATCAATCGGCGTTCCAACTTCGCGAAGCTTGTCCAGCAACTGCTCATCGGAAAACGCTCGCACCTCGTTCAGTCGCATCTGCCCGTTTGCCGCGAGTTGCTGCGCCACTTTCGGGTCTTTGGCGGCCTCTTCTTCGATGATCCGATTCACGGTATAGGGCGAAAACTTCATTTTTGAGACCTCATAACAGAATGGCGGATGATGACCGCGCCCCAGCCAATGCAAACCGCTGCGACCGTGGTTGAATCGCGATCGCGCGGAAGATAATCCGGTCCTCGCAGTATTTCGACGAACAACATTTCCATTTCCCCCTGCGAAATTCCGCGCTCGACATCCACGCCGTTTCGGATTGCGTTCGCGTCCATTCCTTCCGCGCGTTTCCGGCCACCACTACGATACCGGCTGAACCCATCAACCGGGATTTTCACTCCCGCTCCAGGAAGGATCGCCATGATTACGTCCAACAACTTCGTCTCCGACCGAACTTACTCGCTGCCGCCGCTGGGAAAGAATCCCTCGACGGAGGCTCAAGGAACATCTCCCGGCAGTTTTTCGCTGCTGCCGAAAATCGCGAATGGCCGTGTCGGCCGCTGGACGTTCGCGTCGCCGGATACGCCGGGGATGCCGGCTCCGTCCGAGAAGACGGCTTGGGATTTCATGCCGCTCGATTGGACGCTGAAGGCGGGATTTGAAAGCGACTACGAACGGGCTGAGGCGTGGGAAACTCCGGCGGGATTCAAGCCGATCACACAGTTGGAATCGGCACGGTGCGGCATCATCACTCCAGAAATGAAACGTGTCTCTGAACGGGAACCGCATCTCACGGCTGAGCAAGTGCGCGACGAGGTCGCCGCCGGCCGCATGATCATCCCGGCCAACCGAGTCCATCTGGGTTACAAGCTCGACCCGATGTGCATCGGCCGAGCGGGCAAGACGAAGATCAACGCCAACATGGGAGCCTCACCGGTCTCATCAGGGACGGACGAAGAAGTCGTGAAGTTGCAGTGGGCCGAGAAGTGGGGGGCCGACACGGTCATGGACCTCTCGACCGGCGGCAATATCGACGAGTGCCGCCAAGCGATCATCCAGAACAGCACCGTGCCGATCGGGACGGTGCCGATCTATTCGATGATCATCGCCCGGCGACTGGAAGACCTCGACGAGGCGTCGATCTTGCAGATGCTGAAGCATCAGGCCAAGCAAGGAGTCGATTACTTCACGATCCACGCCGGCGTGCTGATGGAGCATCTGCAATTCGTGAAGGACCGGCTGATCGGCATCGTCAGCCGCGGCGGCTCGCTGCTGGCGAAGTGGATGATCCTCAATAAGAAGCAGAACCCGATGTACGTTCTGTGGGAACAAATCTGCGACATCATGCGCGAGTACGACGTCAGCTTCTCGATCGGCGACGGCTTGCGGCCGGGTGGACTCGCCGACGCGACCGATCAAGCTCAACTGGCCGAACTCTGCACGCTGGGCGAACTGACCGAACGAGCGTGGCGGAAGGGTGTGCAAGTCATGATCGAAGGGCCGGGGCATGTGCCGTTCGATCAGATTGAGTTCAACATGAAGCTCCAACGCCAGCTTTGCCACGGCGCACCGTTTTATGTGCTCGGCCCGCTGGTGACGGACATCTTCCCCGGCTACGACCACATCACCAGTTGCATCGGAGCGACCGCCGCCGGCTATCACGGCGCGAGCATGCTGTGTTACGTCACCCCGAAGGAGCATCTCGGCCTGCCGAAGAAGGACGACGTGAAGCAAGGCTGCATCGCCTACAAGATCGCCGCTCACGCCGCCGACGTCGCACTGGGCATCCCCGGCACTCGCGACCGCGACGACGAACTGACGAAAGCCCGCGCCGCCCTCAACTGGGACAAGCATTTCGAGTTGAGCTTCGACCCTGAGTTCGCTCGCGCGCTGCACGACGAAGACCTCGACGTCGACACCGACTTCTGCGCGATGTGTGGCCACGATTGGTGCAGCGTCCGCATCTCGAAAGAGATCGTCGAATTCGCGTCCGGCAAGTCGGAAGAGTTCGCTTGGGAGAAGGCCAAGAAAACTGCCGCCCTCTCGGCTGAGCAACTCGCCGTTCTCGAAAAGCGTGGTGTGCTCAGCCCCGACGAAATTCACAAGCTCGCCAACAAGACCAAGCAAGCCGTCGGAGCCGAAGAGACCAAAGCCAGTTGCCACAGCGACTACGTGGACGACGAACAGGCCAAGCAGATTCAAGACGAGCGTTTGGAATTCGTTGAACTAGCCTGAGCCATGCTTGTCGGCGACGAGCAACCCCGACCTGACGCGAATGGGAGAACACGATGAGTCGCCTGCTGGGCGTGTTTGTTGCGACCGGTCTCGTGCTCGCGGGTGTTGCTTCGACTTCCGCTGACGACACATTGCCAAAGCAAGCCGCGTCGGCCATGAAACGAGCGGTCGAGTTCTATCACGGGAAAGTCGCCGTGCATGGCGGTTATGTCTATCGGTACTCGGACGACTTGGCGAAGCGTGAGGGCGAAGGAAAGGTCGAAACAGAGAAAGTGTGGGTGCAGCCGCCGGGGACGCCGTCGGTTGGGATGGCGTATCTCGAAGCCTATGAGTTGCTCGGCGACGAATACTTGTTGAAGGGTGCTCGCGATGCGGTGGAGTGTTTGATTCAGGGGCAGCTTCGGACTGGCGGGTGGCGCGAGTCGGTGGAGTTTGATCCGAAGGAGCGGAAGAAGTTTGCCTATCGCGTCGAGAAGGAACGTGAGCGGCAGAACAATCACACGACATTCGATGACGACAAAACGCAGTCGGCCATGCGGTTGCTGATGCGGTTGGATCAGGTGTTGAAGTTCAAGGACAAGAAACTGCACGAGCCGAGCTTGTTCGCGCTCGACAGTGTCGTGAAGGCGCAGTTCCCGAACGGTGGTTGGGGACAAGGCTACGACGAGTTCCCCAACCCGGCGGATTATTTGGTCAAGCCAGCGAGCTATCCGGAGTCGTGGCCGCGCAGGTACCCCGGCGGGAAGTATTGGTACTTCTACACGCTCAACGACAACGCGATGGCGGACACGATCGACGCGCTGTTGCTGGCCGGCAAGATCTATGGCGAGCCGAAGTATCGCCACGCGGCGCTCAAGGGGGGCGAGTTCCTGATCCTCGCGCAGATGCCGGAACCGCAACCGGCGTGGGCTCAGCAGTACGACTTCGACATGCACCCGTGCTGGGCGCGCAAGTTCGAGCCGGCCTCGATCACCGGTGGTGAATCGCAAGGAGCGATCCGCATTCTGACGCGGCTGTTTGTCGAGACTGGCGATCGTAAATTCCTCGCACCGATTCCGAAGGCGCTGGATTACCTCGAACGCTCGCGGCTGCCGAACGGACAGATCGCTCGGTTCTACGAGTTGCAGACCAACAAGCCGTTGTACTTCACGAAGACCTACGAGCTGACCTACGACGACAGCGACCTGCCGACGCATTACGGATTCAAACAGGACGGCAAGCTCGATCAGCTTCGCCGTGAGTACGATGGCGTGTCGAACCTGACGGAGAAAGAACTCGTCGCTCGTCGTGACTCGAAACCGTCGCGGCCGAAGTCATCGGCGGGGCTGGAAGCTCAAGTCAAGAAGTTGATCGACTCGCTGGATGATCGCGGGGCGTGGGTCGATGATGGCCAGCTCCGCTATCACGGCAAGGCCGATCCGACTCGACGAGTCATCGACAGCGGCACGTTCATTCGCAACATCGGAACGCTCAGTCGTTATTTGGCGGCGGTGCGTGGTTCGTAGGTCAGCCTTTCCAGGCTGACCCGATTAACGAATGACACGATTTGCCAATTCGAGTCAGGCTGGAAAGCCTGACCTACGAGAGAGTCTCCATGCAATTTGATTTTTCCAATCAGCGAGTACTCATCACCGGCGGGACCAGCGGGATTGGTTTCGCGGTGGCTCAGGCGTTTGCGGACTCGGGAGCGAACGTGACCGCGACGGGACTGGCGGACGACGACGTTGGCGGTGCGGCCACACGCGACGAACGAATTCTGTTTCGGCGGCTCGATGTTGGCGACTCGGCGGCGGTGAGTCAGTTGGTTGATGAATTCGATTCGCTCAACGTGCTAGTAAACTGTGCCGGTCAGTTGCAGCGCGAGGGGGCGGAATTCGTTGAGGCCAACTTTCTCAAAGTGCTCGACACGAATTTGTCGGGGACGATGCGGTTATGCGTAGCGTGTCGGCCGTTATTGGCAAAATCGCGCGGCTGCATCGTCAACACGGCGTCGATGCTCAGCTTCTTCGGCAGCGGCTTCGTGCCGGCGTACTCGGCGAGCAAAGGTGGTGTCGCGCAGTTGACGAAGTCGCTGGCAATCGCGTGGGCGTCCGAAGGAATTCGAATCAACGCGGTCGCTCCGGGTTGGATCGAGACACCGATGACTCAGCCGCTCGTCGAGAACTCCGAACGGAGTCAGCCGATCTTGGATCGCACGCCGATGCGGCGCTGGGGGCGACCGGAAGAGATCGCCGGGCCGGTGTTGTTTCTGTGTTCGCCAGCCGCGGCGTTTATCACCGGCGTCGTGATGCCGGTGGATGGCGGATATTCAATCGCGTAATTGATGCCTTGCCTGTTTTCCATCCGTGCCCCGGCTTTGCCATCCGTGCGGAAACCAAAACAAGATTGCCGCACGGATAGCAGTGCCGGAACACGGATGATCGGACAGACATAGCAAGTTAAACGACGGCGACTTTCACGCAGTGGATGGGGGGCAGGGAATCAAACAGGCAATCCCATTCCTCTCCTCCGTCGCGGCCGATCCAGAGTTGGCCGGTTGTGGTGCCGAAGTAGAGCGCGGGAGACTTGAGGTGGTCCACGTCCATTCCGTCGCGCTGCACCGTGAAGAAGCTCTCTTTCTTCGGCAGTCCTTTGGCGAGCTTCCGCCATGAGTCACCGCCATTCTCGCTGCGCCAAACGGCGGGCGAACCGCCGGGGCAGGTGCGCGTCGTCGGTTCCAGCGGCATGACATAGACGACGTCGGGATCGTGTGGATGCACGACGATCGGAAATCCGAAGTCGGTCGGCAATCCTTTCGCGATCGATCGCCAAGTGTGGCCGTGGTCATCGCTGCGCAGCACGCCGATGTCTGGTCGCGATCCGCCGGGGCCGGTCCATTCCGACCAGCCACCGTGGTTCTGCATGTAGAGCCGGCCGGGAGCATCTTTGTGCCCGGCGATCTTGTGGACGCACTGGCCAAACTCCGGATACGGGTCGGGAGAGAACCCGGCACCGACTCCGTTGTTCGCGGCTTGGAAGGTCGCGCCGCCGTCTTCGCTCAGGTAATGGCCGCCGGTGGAGATCCCCAGATGAATCCGATTGCCATCTCGGTAGATCGTGTGCATGCACAAGCCGCCGTTGCCCGGTTGCCATTTTTTGGCGTGATCGTGATTGCTGATGCCGGAGACCAACTCCCACGAGTCTCCGCCGTTGCTGCTGTGAAAGAGAGACGCCGGCTCGACGCCGCAGAACAAATCCTTCTTGCCGAGTCCCGGCTCAATCGACCAGATGTTGGCGAGTGCTCGGCCATCTTCTTTCGGGAACGCGGGAGCCGACTTCGTTTCCTTGAACGTCTTGCCGAGGTCTTTCGAGACCAGCACCTTCATGCCGAACCACGGATTGCAGCTCGATCCGTAAAGCTTCGGCGTGCCGCGCGTGTCGATCAGCGACGAATAGACCGGCACACCATTTCCGAACGGCCCCCGCAGCGCGAACTTGCCTCGCGTCTTGGAACCTTCGGCGACAAACAACCCCTTCTTGGTTCCGATCGTGACTACCACTCGTTCGGCCATGATTAACCTCCAGAGACTGCGGGAAGAATGAAGAGCGTATCGCCGGATACCAGCACCGTCTCCAGCCCCTGCCGCTCGCGCACATGGGCCGAGTTCACGAACAGATTGAGATGACGACGCACCGCGCCGGTTTCGTCGCAGATGTTACGGTACAAAGTCGGGTGAAGACGTTCCAACTCGGCCAGCGCGGCCCGGACACTTGAGGCGGAAAGGGATAATTCCCTCGCCCCATCGCATTCGACACGCAGTTCGCGCGGAACATGAATCGTGATGGATGTCGACGTTTCCATAAGTCTTGGCTCTCAACGTAGCCCTCACCGCTCCACGTGACGAGCCGCGTGCTTCATTGACGCAGCAATTTGAGATGGCGGTCTGTGAAGCGTTCGGCTCATCACGCGGAGCGGTGATGGCTACGTAGTCAGCCTCCAATCGTTAGCTTGGTCAGCGCGATCTGTCCCGCGAAGCAGACATCGACGTCATGGCCGTCGGTTCGCGGACGATCGCGGTAGTTGCCTCGGTAGTGCCAGCGGTCTTCGAGCGGTTCGAATCGCACGTCGTGGCGATTGAGGTCCAAACGGCACTCGACGATCGGCGGATGCGGAGTTGTCGGTTCCCAAATCGGAAAGTTGACGTTCCAGAAGCCCTCGGATGGCGGCGGCTCGGCGAGCAGTCGGGACAACACGACTCGCAGCAAGCCCGCACGCGAAGGCCAATCGACCGAGTCCTTCCGGCCGACATACTGCGACAACGCGATGCCCGGAGTTCCCAAGAGCACCGATTCGCGCACAGCGGCGACGGTTCCCGACATATACACGTCGATGCCGAGATTGCCGCCGTCGTTGACTCCGGAGAGCACCCAATCGACATCGCCTGCGATTTGCATCAAGCCCAGCCGAGCACAGTCAGCAGGCGTGCCGTCGCAGGCGAACTCGCCGGGGCGGACGTTGGTCAACGCAAGCGGTCGATCGTTGGTCACTTGGTGCCCGCAGCCGGATCGAACGCCGTCGGGGGCGACGACGATCACCTCGCCGAATTCACGAGCAATCTCGGCGAGGAGCCGTAAGCCGGGAGCGTCGATGCCGTCATCGTTGGTCAGCAGGAATTTCATGGAGCCTCGTGGGGGAAGAATGCTCTTGGGGCGATTGCGGAATTCGATCTATGTTCCCGTGGAAATCTCAGGGGCGGGATTCTGTCGAACGTCGTCAATCCGAGCAAACCCTTTCACTCTTGATCGACTATGTCACGCCGCGTCGCCTCATCTTTGTGCCTACTGATGTTGCTCGCATTGACGGGCTGTGCGATCTCGCGCCGTTACGGTTCGTTGGAACTGCCACAAGCCGCCCGATTGGTCGAATTGGGCGAACCGGCCGAGGTGGCTCCGCGCGTGCAACAGTCAGAGATTCGGATGGTCTCGGCGACGGCGGCTCGCGAGCCGAGCAACGTGCTCGTGCTTTCCGGCGGTGGGGCAAACGGCGCGTACACGGCGGGAGTGCTCAACGGTTGGACGGAAGCGGGGAATCGGCCGCTGTTCGATGTCGTGACCGGAATCAGCACCGGGGCGTTGATCGCGCCGTTCGCATTCCTTGGCTCCGAGTTCGACGGCCTCTTAAAGCGAAACTACACGGAGAGCCGCGATCGAGACATCTTCATTCGCCGTTGGTTGCCCGCACTGGTCTACGCCGACTCGCTGGCCGATTCGACTCCGCTGCGAAAACGGATCGCCAGCGAAATCACACCGACGATTTTGAAACGCATCGCCGAAGCTCATCGTAATGGTCGGCGACTGTATGTGGGCACGACCGACCTCGACACGAAACGGCTCGTCGTCTGGGACTTGGGAGCGATTGCCGACGGCAAAGATCCCAACAAGCTCGAACTATTTCGCGATGTGCTGCTGGCCTCCGCCTCGGTTCCCGGCTTGTTGCCTCCAGTGGAGATCGACATCGACGTCGAAGGCGAACGACACGCGGAACTGCACGTTGATGGCGGAGTCGCCGCGTCATTGTTCCTGCAACCAGCGATGCTCGGCATGTCGGCCTCTGATCCCGATGAGGCCAAGGTTCGCGACGATTTGAACGTGTACGTCATCGTCGCCGGACAACTGCGACTCCCTCGTCGCAAAGTACAACGCAAACTCTCGGCCGTCATCGAAGAATCGGTCGGCGGAGTGCTGCAAGCTCAGATGGACGGCGACTTGCTCAAGACGTACTTGCTGAGCCGTTGGGCCGGAGCCTCGTTCGCACTGACCGCCGTGCCGCGCGACTTGGCCGAAGAGTCATCGCCGATGGTGTTCGACCCGCGCACGATGCAGAAACTATTCGACGTGGGATTCAAACACGCTGCCACCAAAGCCGGCTGGCACAACGCTCCGCTGAGCCTCTCGCCGGAGGAACAAATCCCGCCGCGCGGCAGCGTGCAATTCAAACTCGAAGAACCACGCGCCGGCCGAGCGGTTGCCTCGGAGTAATGGCTGCTCCGTAGCCACGCTCGCCCACAGTCTGTTGAATTTCTCGTTGTGCGAAATTCGATTTTTCAGCCGCGTCCGAGTTTCGCGCGAACGTTGGTAGTTTCGAGTGGGTTGAGTGTGCGATCAGTTTGGTGGACGAGTTTGTGCTGGGCAAGGAGGGCTGGACAATGATTTG
>CAMDPX010000186.1 GCA_945905295.1 Planctomyces sp. SH-PL62
CCGGTCCTGCGGCGAACACACCGAGGGGCTGACGCCGCCCCGCTCGCCAGAATGACTCACGATCATCCGCCCGCTTTTGATTCCCTCTTCTTGATCAAGGAACCCTCGCCATGAATCTCCTCCGACGTCTCGCCTTGAGTGTCTGTTGCTTGTGCGGTTTATCGACGTTGATCTGCGCTGCGGATGCTCCGAGCGGCAAGCAGCGCGTCTACTTCGGCACCTACACGGGCAAGTCGAGCAAAGGGATCTATCGCAGTGAACTCGATCTCGCGACCGGCAAGCTTTCGCCACCGGTGCTCGCGGGTGAGGTCGCGAATCCGTCATTTCTGGCGATCGCGCCAAACCAGACATTTCTGTACGCGGTCGGCGAACTCAACGACGTCAACGGCAAGAAAGGGGGAGCCGTTAATGCTTTTTCGATCGACGCTGTGACCGGTGATTTGAAGCTGCTCAACCAACAATCGTCGGTCGGTGGCGGCCCGTGCCACATTTCCGTCGATCGAACGGGCAAGACGGCACTCGTTGCCAATTACGGCGGCGGAAGCACAGCGGTCCTGCCGATCCTCGCGGACGGCAAACTCGGCGAGGCTTCCAGCTTTGTGCAACACAAAGGGCACGACCCCGTCAAAGACAAGCCGCTCACACCGCATGCGCATTCGATCAACGTCGATTCCGGCAATCGCTTCGCATTCGTGGCAGACCTCGGACTCGACAAGGTGCTGGTCTACAAGCTCGATCCGGACAAAGGGACGATCACTGCGAATGATCCGCCGGCTGCCAGCGTCGAAAAAGGCTCCGGTCCACGACACTTCGCCTTTCACCCCAGCGGCAAATTCGCCTACGTCATCAACGAAAGTCTGCTGACCGTCACCGCGTTCCAGTACGACGCCGAGAAAGGCGTGCTTACCCCCCACCAAACCATCACGACCTTGCCGGAAGGTGTCACCGACCGCAAAGGAATGTCGACGGCCGAAGTGCAAGTTCATCCGAGCGGCAAGTTTTTGTATGGCTCGAATCGCGGGCATCACAGCATCGCGATCTTTTCGATCGACTCCGCCACCGGCAAGCTGACCGCAGTCGGACATCAAGGCCAAGGGATCAAGACGCCTCGTAACTTCGGCATCGACCCGACTGGCCGCTATTTGCTCGCCGCCAATCAAGACAGCGACAGCGTGATCGTCTTCCGCATCAACCAATCAACGGGACAACTGGAACCGACTGGCGTGAGCGTTTCGGTCGGGACTCCGGTGTGTGTCAAATTCTTGCCGCTCACCAAGTGATTGTGACTCGGTTCCGCTGACCAAACCGAGGAGGGTTGATGTCCGAGCAGAAAAAACGCCGCCTGCCACACTTTCTGTTCGGGGCCACACCGAGCTTGTGGCGCACACTGCGGCAGCGCTATGGAAACGTGGACTCGGAGTTTCGATCGCGTGCCGCACTGATGCAGTTCGGCATGTGGTCGCTGGCTCCCGAGCGGTGTTGGGAATCGTGGCGTTTTCGCCGAGCCATCGAACAGACCGAATTGCATCCCGCGCCGGTGTTCATTCTCGGCTATTGGCAGTCGGGCCATTCGCTGATGCACTACTTCATGGCGAACGACCCGCAATTCGCGACGACGAACTTGCTGCACTGTGCCTTGCCCTCCTGTTGGGTAACGATCGAACCGCTGGCACGCTGGTTTTTGAAACGTCGCGGGAGCAAGACTCGCTACGTCGATTCCCTGCCGCTCTCCACCGACAGTCCGCAAGGAGATGAATTGGCGATGGCCAACCTCACCGACCTGTCGATCTATCACGGCTACTCGTTCCCAAGTTCGTACGAGTCCCTCTTTCGTCGCAGCGTGTTGTTCGAAAATGTCTCTGCCGAGGAATTGAACGAGTGGAAGCAGTGCTACCGCCGACTCCTTCAAAAAGTCGCCTGGCACACCGGCCGCCCGCGCTTGCTTTCACGCAACGCCGCGCACACCGGGCGAGTGCAAAAACTGCTGGAACTGTTTCCCAATGCGAAGTTCATTCACCTGCATCGCAATCCTTATCGCGTGTTCGCAGCACAGGAGCCCAAGTGGCGTTCGTTGTGCGGACAGTGGGCCTTGCAAACCCCGAACATCGATCAGTTAGTGGCAGACACGGTCCGGCTCTACCCCGTGCTGATGAAGAAGTTCTTTGCCGATCGCGAATCGATCCCGCCCGGTCAATTGGCGGATGTTCGCTACGAGGAGTTGCTCGCGAACCCGGTCAGCACTCTGCGTCGAGTCTATGCGGAGTTGGATCTGCCAGGATTTGAACAATTCGAAACGCGTCTGACGGCACCAGGAGGAACACAACTCGGACAACTCGCGGGGCATGACGTCTTGCTCACTCCAGAGCAACAGGAATTGGTGCGACGCGAATGGGGATTTGCCTTCGATGCCTTGGGCTATTCGCTCGATCCAACGCAAACAATGGAGCAAAGAGCGATGCTCGGCGATGACTAGACCGCAGTTAATCGGTCAAAAAGATTTGGGCGAGCGATTTGACGAATCAACAATTGGTTTCGAGAATCCCGCCCGACCGTTTTGGGCTATTTGGCAGGAAGTCTGTTAATTGAATGAGTAGTTCCCCATTGCAATCTCGCCGTCTCAAGCTGATTCACCCTTTGGCCGGTTGCTCGCTCCCCGTTTGGCTGAAACTTTTGACGACCTATGGCGGAGTCGATTCCATCGGCTGGACACAGGCCGCGAGCGCTTCGCTGATTTCGACGCTGGGGACACCGCTGCGGATGTACGAGCGGTTGCGATTCGGTCGCGCGATCGCGGCTCAAAAGTTGGACCCGCCGCCCGTGTTCATTATCGGACACTGGCGGAGCGGCACGACCAACATGCACAACCATTTGTTGCGCGACCCGCAATTCGGTCATTTGAGCTTTCTGCATTGCCAGGCTCCGTGGGCCTTCTTGACCGCCGAGCCGCTGGCCCACCGGCTGTTCGCGAAGCTGGCACCGGCGACGCGCCCGATGGACAACGTCGAGTTCGGACTCAACGAGCCGATGTCCGAAGACTTCGCCCTGGGGGCGATGACTGACATTACCCACTATCACAGCTACTACTTTCCTCGTCACGGAGACGAGATTTTTCGCCGCACGATTCTGTTCGAAGGTCTGTCCGAAACGGAAATCGAACGCTGGCAGCAGACGTATCGCTACCTGTTGCAGAAAGTCGCGGTGGCCAATGATGGGAAGCAATTACTTCTGAAGAACCCCGCACACTCCGGCCGCCTGCCGGCGATCCTGAAGATGTTTCCGAATGCTCGGTTCATTCACGTCTATCGCAACCCGTATGTCGTGATTGCTTCGACGCTGAAACTTATGGATCGCTTTCTGCATCTGCTCGCGTTGCAGCGGCACGATTGGGACTCGGTGCGGGAAGCCTGCTTGGTCCGCTATCAGCTTTTGATGGAGCGACTGCTTCGAGATAAAGAACTGATCCCACCCAGCCAACTGTTTGAAGTCAGCCATGAAGAAATGACGTCTCGGCCACTCGAAGTTCTCGAACGAGCCTATTCGCATTTGGGTTTGCCTGGATTCGACGCCGCTCAACCGCGCCAGCAGGCTTACGTGGAATCTCTCGCAAACTACGAGACGAACCGCTACGGCTTCGACGACGCGACGATCGGCCACTGGGCACCGTTTTTGAAAGTGGCCCTCGACCGCTGGGGTTACGAGCCTCCAGGCAACCGTCCCGCGAAGAGCGTCGCGAATCCGGCGGCCTGAAACACAGGCCGCATCGCGGGAAATTGGGCAACGGTCCCGGCTGGCGTACTCACGCCGGGTTATCGGAATTTCACTTCGCCACCGACCGTCAATCCCTGCCAGACCATCCGTTGGAAGCTGGGGTCCACCACGATCCCGGCGGGCTGCGCCGAACCATTGTCGTTGTAGAAGATGTTGTCCGCCGGCCGCGAAATGCCGCTCGCCACCATCAGTTGATAACTGACGAACAGAGAGAAATTGTCCCGCAGGTGGATCTTGCTGTAGACCGAGAAGTCCCCGACCGGAGCGAAATGGTTTCCATTGGCCGATGTGATGACCGTGGGGTCGCCGGCGCTGCGGAGGCGATCTGTGCGAACAGACGCTTCAAACTGATTCACACCGAACGCCACCTTCGGCTCGAAACCGAGCGTGAACCACTGATCGACCCACTCAAACCTCATGCCAAGCTGCGGTGCATAGATGCGGTTGTCGACATTCGAGTTGATGTCACTGACGAGCGCTGGAAACAACAAGCCTTGCTGGTCGAAGGTGCCGCGCTGGAAAAGCCGTTCTTTGAAATTGATGTACCGAAAACCGGCCAGCGGTCGCACCACGAATCCCGTTTCATAGGGCGAGTTTGCAATCCAGTTCGCTTCCGCTCCCATCATTTGAGTGCTCTGAGCAATCTCAAAGGAGCTGTCGTACAGAAACAAGTTGTTACTCGGTTGTCCGTTGAGTCGCGTACTGGTCGCAAATTGAATTTGAGTTTCCGGTGCGAGTGGCGGAGCCGGCAGGACGTTCAGGACTTGGCCATTTTGATAGCGATCAAACGCGAAGTAGTTGGCCTCAAAGGTGCCCGCACTGGTGGGGAGACCAATCGTGCCGCGAATTCCCTGGACATTGCGAAAGCGCAGAGCGGATGTCGTGGGAACTTGAACCGTGGCAGGTAGCCCGGCGATCGTCGCTTGAAACGGCTGCGACGGATCGACGATTCCCGCAACGGCGGAACCCAGCAGCGACTTACCCGGGCCATCAAATTCCCAGGACAGATATTCGAGTCGAATCCAGGTGGACTTCACCGCGGCCGTCAGGAAACGATCCACCGGCGTGTCCTCGTAATCAAAGCCTCGGTCGCCGGAGATTTGTTCGGTAATCAGTCCGCTAGGACCGGGCGGTGGACAATATTGACTGTCCGTGGGGACGCGAGCGTTGGCGTAATTGTCGTAGCCCGGCACGCCCCACGCCGGCCATGAATTCGAGGCGTCGTACGGCGCGGGAGCATAAATCCGCGGCGGCGCGATCGTACCGGGAGGCTGGGCCTGCGACGTAGTTGACGCCAACAAGCTCCAAACACCAAGCACGCAGACTGCGAGGCGGCTGCGCATAGTCCTTGTCCTGCCTGAACGATCCGATCTCGAAAAGCCCGGCGATGAAACCGGACCCGCCTCCATGACAACATGGGGGGATGTACCAGAGGTATCGGACGTGCCGATCAGCGAACTTGGGGAAAATCTCCCAGTCGTATCGAGAAGGGCTGGGCACTCGATGCTTTGAGCAGATCGCAGTGGCAGATTCTGCCAGTGAAAAGAAAAAGGCCCTCAATGGAGACTGGCCAATGACGTGGAAACGTGACGTGCAGGACGCTGAATTACAGAGTGGGTCAGACCGTATTCAGAGAAGCTCGTCAAAAATCCCAAGTCAATTTTGGCCAGCGTTGACCATTGAGGGCCTCGGCTGGGCTTGTTGATGCCAAGAATCAGAAGCATCGAGCGTGCCAGCCTTGTGATGATTGTGAGCGCCGAAACAATAAACTCGTAACTCCAATGAAATTCAAGAATTGCCTGCTCGGCGTGTTGTGAGTCGGCGGTCATCGTTTTACAAGTTCGGCGCTCAAACCGTCGTTTTCAGCGCCGAGAAGAACCACAAATGAGTCCTCGCCAGTGGTCGGATAAAGTTCTGGTGGCCATCTCCAGCAGTGTTGTGCTGCTGTATTGCGTGATTGTCTTGGCCTATGTCGCCACGTTTCCTGATCTGCGGCTTCGCGTCTTATTGACCGATGACCTGGATGCTCAAGCCGCGTCGGGGATGGTGATCCGAGACGCCCCAGGGATTCGTTACAGCGGTCCTCAGCCGGTCGTTGGAGACGTGCTCCGACGCATCGGCGATCAGCCAATTCACTCGTTCAATGATTTCTCCCGCAGCCTGCGTCGCCTCCGGCGTGCTCAGATTCCTCCCGGAGGATTGCTGAACTCCGGCGACGATCCGGCCCTCGTTCGCGAACCTCTACCCAGCCTTGTGGAGTTGGAAACCGGCGAACGACTGATCGCAGTGACGTTTCTTCACGACAACGTGCCGCAGACCAGTTGGGTCTTCGTGCAATCATTGCCTCTGGACGAGATGTTGCTGACGCTGATCTGGTTCTTGCTGCAACTGGGAATCACAGCGGTGGGAGCCTTGGCCGTCTGGCATCGCCCGTTCGATCGGCCGGCACGTCTGTTCTTCGCGATGTGTGTGGTGACGCTGGGGGCGTTTGTCGGCGGGTTTCATTGGTGGATCGTCGCGAGTTCACTCCCCTTGAATGTGCCGTTCGTGGGCTGTGCTTTGTTCGTGCCGGTCGTTTCGCTGCACTTCTTTTTGGCTTATCCGCGCCGGATTTGGCCGTTGACTCGATTCCCGCGCATTGCCTTGGCGGCGCTGTATGTGGTTCCCTCGATCGCCTTCCTTTGGATGATCGGAATGTTGGGCTACGCGCATTGGCTGGCCCAAAGTGGTTTGGCCGATGCGACCGAGTCGATCCTGAAATCACTGGTGACTCTTCGAGACGGTATCTACGCCTATTTGACGTTCGCGTCGGGCTGCTTTCTGGTGATGCTCACGGCATTGGCTCAGGGTTATTTGCGGACGGCCAATCCCATCGAGCGCAATCAATTGAAGTGGATGTTCTGGGGGGGCGTGTTCGCCGTGCCGCCGGTTGGATACACGCTGTACTTGGCCTTGTTCGACCAAGTGGAGTTCGCCTTGGGCCGTGCGCGAGTCGCCATGTTTCTGGCGAGCCTGTCGTTCATGCTGGCCTACGCGGTGGCGATTCTGCGGTTCAAGCTGATGCTGATCGATCAGATCGTCAGCAAAGGAATGCGTTACTACGCGGTCAGTCTCGGATTGACGGGCGCGTTTGCGGGATTGATCTCTTTGGGCGGTTTGACGGCGAACTTCTGGAACGCTGGCGGACCGGCGTTTCCCGGATGGCAGCAGGCCATCACCTTGGGGGCGGTGCTGGCGGTCGCAGTCACGATGCTGCTGTGGAGCCGGGATCGGCTCCAGCAGTTGATCGACCGGCGTTTTTATCGGGAGAAGTATCAGCTCGACCGAGCCTTGCAGCAGATGAATCGAGCGGTGGAGCGGGTTGTCGATCGAACGACGCTGGCACACCGGATGATTGGATCCTGTCGCGAAGTGTTGCGAGCCGAGCGAATCGCGGTCTATCTGCGAGACGGAGAGCAGCCGACGTTTCAGTTGATTGCGGCGGAAGGCGCTGCCGATTTGCCAGCTCAGTTTGTCGCCGACGACGAATTGATGCAGGCATTGCAGTCTGAGTCGGCGGTGGCCCGGTCGATGACTCCATTGCTTAGCGGGCTGTCGTCCGCCCAGCAGACGTTGCGGAGCCTGCGTGCCGAGTTGTTGTACGCGTTCAACAGCGATAACGACTTGGTGGGGGTCGTCGCGCTCGGTCCCAAACAAAACGGGACGACCTACACTGCAGAAGACCTGACGTTTCTCAACGCACTCGGACAGATCACCAGCGTGGCTCTGCACAGCGCGAAGGCGCATCAGGATCTCTCGCGGGTCAACGAAGAGATGCAACTGAAGGTCGAGAAGATCGACGAACAGCGGCGCGTGATCACGATGCTTCAGCACGAGATTCGCGCGACGCAAGCCGGCGGCGCTCCGAAGCCGGAACCGGCCGCCGAAGACTTCGAGCGCGGACACATCATCGGCAGCAGCCCGGCGATTCAACGAGTGCTCGACACGGTTCGCAAAGTGGCTCAGAGCGAGTCCTCTGTGTTGGTGACCGGGCCGAGCGGCACCGGAAAAGAACTGCTTGCGCACGCCATCCATACCAACAGTTCGCGGCGAGCCGGGCCGATGGTCGGTGTGCATTGTGCGGCGTTGTCTCCCAGCTTGCTCGAGAGCGAACTGTTCGGGCACGTCAAAGGGGCATTTACCGGGGCACACAAAGACCGCGTGGGTCGGTTCGAGTCGGCCAATGGCGGCACGTTGTTCTTGGACGAAATCGGCGACATCTCGTTGGAGACACAAATCAAGTTGTTGCGAGTTTTGCAGACTCGGCAATTCGAGCCAGTCGGCGGTACACGCACGGTGCAGGTGGATGTGCGGCTGATCGCGGCGACGCATCAAGACTTGAAACGGTTGATTGCCGAGGGGAAGTTTCGCGAGGATTTGTTCTATCGGTTGAACGTCATCAGCATCGCGCTGCCGACGTTGGGGGAACGGAAAGAGGATATTCACGAACTGTCCCTGCATTTCTTGAAGCGATCCTCGCAGCGGCTGGGCAAGCCGATCAAGCAGATCGACGACGATGTGCTCGACGCGCTCAAGCGATATTCGTGGCCGGGCAACATTCGCGAATTGGAGAATGTCCTGGAGCGTGCGGTCGTGTTGGCCGAAGGGGAGAGCATTGTTTTACACGATCTGCCGCGTGAGGTTCTCGAAGGGAGAAGTCATCCCGCGAAGCCGGCATCTCCGAGATCATTCGCGGAGCCGAAGCCGCGCGGAGGAATCGGGCGTGAGCGTGTCGAGGAACCGCTCTCGGTTGGTGCAGCGGCGCTCGGACGTGGGATGCCCGACGAGTTCGCCGAACGTGAAGCGATTGAAGACGCGCTGCGAGCGGCCAGCGGAAACAAAGCGGAGGCGGCTCGCGCGCTCGGCATTCCGCGGAGTACGCTCTTCAGCAAGCTCCGCAAGTACCGTATCAATAAGCCGCGGTAGAGGCGGTTACAAAACGTAGCCTGACTCTCCGAGGCTGTGAATATAAGGACGTGGGGCACGTTTTCAACGTGCCCAATCGGCCTATTTTCGAGCACGTTGAAAACGTGCTCCACGAAAACTTCACAGCCTCTCCGAGCCGGGTATTTTGTCGCAAGAATCCCGACTCATAGAGTCAGCCTACGACGTTTCGTGAAGGAGAGACGCTGCGATGACACGACGATTCATCCGCAATGCCATTTGGGCGAACTTGGTGGTCGCATTGACCTCGGCTGTGACTTATGCGGCCGATTGGGGATCGTTGAAGGGTCGCTTTGTGCTCGATGGTCCGCTGCCGGAACAGCCGAAGTTGCAGATCAACAAAGATGTCGAGTTCTGTGGCAAGCACGAGCCGCGCTCCGAGAAACTGGTGGTCCATCGTGAAGACCGCGGGATTGCGAACGTCGTGATCTGGCTCGACGTCAAGCCGGGCGAGAAGGTCGCGATTCATCCGTCTTACGACGCATCCGCCACGGCGCAGGTCAAGCTGGCGAACAAGGGCTGCCGGTTCGATCCACACATCTGCGTGCTGCGGACCGGACAGACGTTGCTGATCGAAAACCCGGACCAAGTCGATCACAACACGGCGGCAGGGTTGGATAAGAACGATCCGTTCAATTCGTTGACTCCCGCTGGGACATCGTCCGAGCGGCCGCGCTTCAAACAAGCCGAACGATTACCGGCGCAGGTGCAGTGTTCGATTCATCCGTGGATGACCGGCTGGCTGGTTGTGAAAGATCATCCGTATGTCGCCGTGACCGACGAGCACGGCCGCTTCGAGTTGAAGAATCTTCCGACTGGCGAGCACACCTTCGTCGTGTGGCAAGAGTTACCGGGTTACGTTCAAGAGGTGACTCGTGGCGGCCAAGCGGAAGAGTGGAAGCGCGGCAAAGTCACGTTACGAGTTTCCGTTGGCGAGACGGATTTCGGTGAAGTGCGTCTCTCGGCGAACGCATTGAAGTGATCTCCGCGTTCGCCCTTCCACGACCGAAGTCTTACTTCTTCTCGGCCAAGTCCTTGATGCGGACGTTGCGGAAGACGACGGCGTCACCGTGGCCGGCGAAACCAAAGTGGCCTTTGGTGCGATCCTTGCCGGGGTGCGGTGAGTTGCCCATGAACTCCTTCACGTCCTTGAGGTCGCAATCGAGGATCACCATACCGTTCAGGATCACCTTGATGGTTGAGCCTTTGACGGTGACTTCCTGCACGTTCCATTCTCCGTTCGGTTTCTGGAAGCCGCGTTTGGCGGCAACCATGCCGTAGGCCGAACCGTGATACTGACGCGGATCGAGTTTGCCTTTGACCTTGTCGTAGTTGTCGTCGAGCACTTGCAACTCGCACATGCCGACATAGGCCGTGTCACCTTGGCCGGGGTATCGAATGGCCAAGCCGTTGTTGCCGCCGGCCGGAACTTTGAATTCCAGACGCACGATGAAGTCGCTGTATTCCGTTTTGGTGAAGATCGTGCCCCCCTTGCCGGCTTTGCACGAGATGGCTGCTTCCGCGACCTCGTAGTTATCGACCGGGCCGGCCCAGCCTTCGAAATCTTTGCCGTTGAAGATGCTGACGAAGCCGTCTTTTTTCTCGCTATCGGACAACTCGTCCGCCGACAGACTACGGAGCGACGCCACGCAGGCGCAGGACAACAGCAAACTCATTCCGAACCAAGCGAGCGAGCGACGCATCAAAACTCTCCTCAAAACGGTGAAGCCAATCTCAGCCAAACCGACGCCAGCGAGCGATCTCGTCAGCCAACGCCACGGGCGGCCAAGATATCCCCTCGGCAGAGCGTCGCAAGCCTGCCAGCCATGCGGTCGGACTTAACACGACTGCGCACGAGCGCTCGTAGTGACCCGATTGATCGGGTCGTGATCGCGCGTTCGACCCCATGAATGGGGTCACTACGAGCTACGAACCGCGTCGTCCGAACCAAGAGATGCCGACGCCTTGTCGGGCGGGGCTGGCCAGTTGCTGTTCGATGGAAGGAGCGGGCACGATGACTGGCGGCGTTTGGCTGGTCAGCTTGGGGCGGAACATGACGGCCAGCAACAGCGGCAGATACCACAGCACGTAGGCTCCCCCTTGCTGCGGATACCATAACTGCGTGGCGACGATGATCGCGGTTGAGTGGCCCAAAAGATGTTCGAGATTCTTTTCACGCGGCAAGAACGTCAGCGTCAGCAACATCACGAAGAACGTGACGATGACCGGAATCCGATACGCACCGTCGTGAGTGCTCCAGAAGCCGAGCGCGTCGCTATTCATCTTCAAGCTGCTCCAGTCGATCGAGCCGCGGATTTGCGTAATGAAGGAATGCGAGTCCGCCGAAGTCAGCAGCAAGCTTGCCGCCAGGACTGCGGCCACCGCTCCCAGTGCGATGACGAATCGGCCGGCTCCTTGCTTGCCATAGAACACGACCCACAGCGGCAACAGGAACAGCGGGAACAGCAGAGTTCCACACGCCAACCCCAGCAATCCGCCCGAGGCGAGCGGATTGCGATAGCTCACCAACGCCCAAACGATCAGCGCGGCGGGCAGCACATGATTCACTTTGCCGACGTCCATCGACGTGCAAGGCAACAACAGGTAGAGCGTCGCCATCGCCAAGCCAGAGTTCGCATCTCCGAACAACCGCTTGCCGAGCATCCACAACCCCACCACAACCGCGAAGTGAGCGAGGACGGCGGTCGCTCGCGCGGCGATTTGCTCGACGGCCCAGCGATTTTCCGGTTCGGGCGAACCCCCCGAGACGACCAAATCGGAAGCCCGCACGACCGGAGCGGCCACCAAACGCGCGGCGGGGCCAGCTTGAGCTTCCTCGGTCGCGGGTTGTTCCAGCGTTGTGTCCTGCCGCTTGAGCATTTCATCCGCGCGGCGGACCGTCTCGACCGTCTCTTGCGGAGGTGATGCGGTCAATGCGCTGCTGACCAAGAAAACGAACGTGGAGACCGCTAGGAAGGCCATTCCCGCGGGGTTCAGGTTTTGTTCCAGCAACGGCCGCCGTTTCCAAAAGCTGTCGCTGAACAGTCGCACGAGCAGACAGCCCGTGACCACGAACAGCCAGCCATAACCAAACGCATAACCGCGCTGCACCAGCAGCAAGCCGGGCGCGATCGACAGCAGCAATGCGAGGTCCAAGTTCCGCAACGAGAGGACTCGGTTGAACCGGAAAAAGACCGCGAGGATCAACAGCAGCGACAGGTAAAACCAAGTCGCGTCGTTGACCGAATATCCGCGAAGTATGACACCCATAAGCGATGCTGGCGGAGTTGACCGGCTGACGCACCACATTGGCCGGGGATCGGCCGCTGGGGTGACTCAGCCACAAAAACAAGCTCAACGCCAGGGAACTCCTACAGAAGGAAATCGCACGAGCCATCCACTGCTCGAAACGCGATGAAGTTGATCCAGCACGGCTCCACACCGTGCTTCCATCGCCGCACTCAAGAAATTAGGAATTGATTCACGGGCTGGAGGCACAGCCCACGGCTTTGACGCAGAACGACCAAGCGGGCGACAGAATACGCCGCCAAACGGAGTCTTCCAACCAAAAAACCGCTGTGTGACGGTTTTCGACCGATTGGCCGGTCGGCTCGCAAAACGGCTTTCGGCATCGGCAATGCGACCGTGACCACTACAACCGGCGTGATTTCCAGAGCAACGACTCGGCCGGTGGCTGCTCTGATCGGCCTTGCTCGCCAGAATGTCTCTCGAACAACACGGAGAGGTATAACTTGCCGCAGTGAAATCGTTGTCGCCACAGACGTTAGGAGTCCAACGAATGACAGGAGACGACGAATGTGTCCCAATGACGAAGCATTCGCCGTCTCCTGTCATTCGTTCGACTCCTTTCCGCGGCATGGCTGACCGCAACGCCGCGCGATATGCCTCTGACTTTGAGCGATTCGTCGCGGGACTGCTTTTTCGAGGGAAGGGATCGACATGCGCGTCGCCTTGATTGGAGCGAACGGTCAACTCGGCAGCGATCTGCTGCCGCGGTTAAAAGAGGCCGGTCACGAGGTCGTGCCGTTGCGGCACGCGGACATCGAGATCGCGGACGCGATGCAAGTCGCCGAAGTGCTCAATCCGTTGCCGCTGGATCTGGTCATCAACGCGGCAGCGTACAACTTGGTTGATCGAGCCGAAGACGAGCCAGACATCGCCTACTCCGTGAATGCGCTCGGCCCCCGTAACCTCGCGCGGTTGTGCGAGGCTCAGGGCTGGCGGCTGTTTCACCTCAGTACGGATTACGTCTTTGGGGGCGTTCCCGATCCTCCCGGCCGACCGTGGACCGAGTCCGACGTCCCGCAACCCAGTGGCGGTTACGCCATCGGCAAATTGGCTGGCGAGCATTTCGTCCAAGCCGAATGCTCGCGGCATTTCGTCGTGCGTACGTGTGGGCTGTATGGGGTTGCGGCTCTGCGCGGAGCCGGCAAAGGCAACTTCGTGGAGACGATGCTGCGGCTCGGCCGAGAGCGGCGTCAGCTTCGAGTCGTGGACGACCAACGCTGCACCCCGACTGCCACGGCGGACTTGGCTGACGCGCTGGTGCGACTCATCGAGACCGACGCTTTCGGACTCTACCACGCGACGAATTCCGGCAGTCTGACCTGGTGCGAGTTCGCGCGGGAGATTTTTCGACTGGCGAATTTGGAGGTGGAAGTGACCCCAATCACGACGACGGAATTCGGAGCCAAGGCACATCGGCCAGCCTTCAGCGTGCTCGATGGCCGCAAGCTGGCAAGCGTTATCGGTGGCCCGCTTCCCGACTGGCACGAGGCTCTCGCCGGATACCTCGCCAGCCGCGGCAAGTTCGTTTGATGTGAACAGGCTGGTCTGCTGGCGAGCATCGTGCCTCGTGGATATTCTCTTGCCTGAATCCCGTCCCTTCTCTCAGGAGCACAATCTATGACTACTCCACTGCAATCCTTGATCGCCTCCGGTACGAAACTTTGGCTCGACAGCATCGACCCCGATCTGGTGAAGATCAATCGCCAGCAAGGGGCCTCTGGAGCCACCTCAAATCCCATCATTGTTTCTGACCTTATCAAGACCGGCCGGTTCGATGACCGGATCGTCGCACTGATCAAAGATGGCTTGGACGATGAAGCCATCGCGTGGCAAGTCACCGATCAGTTGGTCAAAGGTGCTCAGGAAGTGTTCGCGCCGGTGTGGGCTGATACGCACGGCAATGACGGCTATGTGTCGTTCGAACTGGATCCGTTGCTGGAAGACGCGGCTTGCACTTTGAGCATCGCTGAGAAGAGCGCGAAGTACATCGAACTCGGCAAGAAGTGGGCGGCCGGGCACACCAACCGGATGATCAAAGTCCCTGCCACGCCCGGCGGATTGGGTGCCTTGGAAGAGCTTTGCGCGGCCGGCATTACGCTGAACGTCACGCTGATCTTTTCACATCGCCAGTACCTCTTGGCTCGTGAAGCGGTGTGGCGCGGTGCTCAGCGGCGCGCGTCGCTCGACAAATTCAAATCGGTCTTCAGCATCTTCGTCAGCCGCATCGACGTCTACACGAAGCAAAAGGTCTCGCAGCTTTCCGCCGCTGCTCAAGGGCAAGTCGGCATCCTCAACGTGAAGCGGATCTGGCAAGACAACGAAAAGTGGTGGGCCGAGAAGAAGCTGCCGCTCAAGCAAGAGCTCATCTTCGCCAGCACCGGCACCAAAGATCCCAAAGAGTCTCCCGATCGGTACGTTGCGGCCTTGGCCGGTTCGGACATTCAAACCAATCCGCCGGGAACGAACGCCGCCGTGCAGAATCTGACCGGCACGGTCTATTCGCGCACGATCGATAAGTTCCCACCGGCGGAGGTCATCGCTGAGATCGACCGCGAGGTCGATTTCGCGAAGCTCGAAGAGACGTTGATGTTCGAAGGCTTGGCGAAGTTTGCCGACCCGCACAAAGCGCTGATCAAGTTGATCTCCGACAAGCGCAAGAGCCTGTAAGACTGATCGCTCGATTGAAGGCTTTCTCATCCGTACCGCGACCGTCCCTGACGGTCGCGGTTTTTTTTGGCGAACGGCAACCGATGACTTTCTCGTAGCCGCACTCGCCAGAGTGCGGGGCACCCGCGTTCTGGCGAACGCGGCTACGGTCAGAAAAGTTCCCCCGTTTGCTTTACGAGCACTCCGCCAAAGCCATTTCGGCCAAGCGTTGCAGTTGCGCCCGCTGCTTCAGTGACAGAATCGAGCAGAACTCACAGCCGGCGATGTAGCAATCTTCGGGAGTGGTCTCGACCCACATGATCTGTGCGGTCACGTTGAAGCCGCCGTGGAACTCGGACGTGACTTCGACCAGCAGTTGTTCGTTCTTGCAGACCGGCTGGTCGAGGACGACTCGCATGCCGGTCAGCGAGGCTTCCATCACGTCGCCGTCGATGACCTCCGGTCCGTCGTCGGCGGCTCGCAGAAAGCGGACGCCCGCTGCGATTGGAAAGCGGGGCGAATCGCGGCGCTCGGTCTCGCGGCGTTCGGGATTGAGGCGTGCAAAGGTGAAGCGACGCAGCGGTGGTTGACGGCGTTCATTCATGGCCGACGGGTACTTTCTGAGGAGTGAGTTCATCAGGCCGCCAATGCCGATGGTGATTAGGTCCAGAAGTAATTAGGTCGCGATCTCGACAGCGTCAAACGCCGCCTGATCGAGTCGCTCAGCCGTGCGGGAAATCGGCCGGTGGCGACGAGCTGATGCCAATTCGCTCGGCAAGATGTTGCCGTTTCGCGACGAGTGCGATGCCGCGACGAAACGAGTGCGCAGTTCTTCGAGTTGCGACCGTGAAGAACCCTCGTCATGGTTTGGCTTTAGAAGGAGCACGGATGAGGATGACACAAACCCCACTGAGCTTGCCTCGGTGGAAACGGGCCTTTGCACTACGCAATGCGACAAGCAGCGTAGCGCAAAAGCCCCAAAAACCACCGAGGCAAGCTCGGTGGGGTTTGTGTCAATGTCCCCCGCGTTCGTTATTCCCGCAGTCCGAAAACCACGCCGGCCGAATGTCTAATCGAGCCCGTACAACGCATCGCACTTGCGGTGCAGATGCGCAAGCAACGCGCGATGCGAGAGTGGCTGCCCCGTGACTCGCTGGACCAACTGGCCGGCGCGGAGTTGCTTGCCGCGCGAGTGAATGTTCTTTCGCAACCAGTCGAGTAGCGGCCAGAATTCGCCACGAGCGAACTGTGCGGACAAGTCACCGAGATCGCGCTGTGCGGCTTCGAAGAACTGCGCGGCGTACATGTTGCCCAGCGCGTAGGTCGGGAAATAACCGAACAAGCCGGCGCTCCAGTGGATGTCTTGCAGGCAACCGTGAGCATCATCCGGCGGAGTCAGGCCGAAGTAGCGTGAGAACGTCTCGTTCCACACGCCCGGCACATCGGCCGGTTGCAGATCGCCGGAGATCAGCGGTTGTTCGAGGTCAAACCGCAACATGATGTGCAGGTTGTAGGTGACCTCGTCCGCTTCGACGCGAATGAATGACGGACGGACGTCGTTGATCGCGGCGTACCAATCGTCGAGGCTGACCTCCGTCAGTGCCTCTGGAAAAGCTTGTTGAGCCGCACCAAAGAAATGTTGCCAGAACGCTCGGCTGCGGCCGACGAAATTTTCCCACAGCCGCGATTGCGATTCGTGAATGCCCAGCGAGACGGCGTCGCCCATCGGACTGCCGAACGCGGAGGGATCGACCCCTTGCTCGTACAACCCGTGTCCCGCTTCGTGCATCACGCCGAAGAAGGCTCCGGGAAAGTGGTGTTCGTTGTAACGCGTCGTCAGTCGGCAATCGCCCGGACCCATGCTGCTGCAAAACGGATGCGCGGCGATGTCCAATCGCCCGGCCTCGAAGTCGAATCCGATGGCCTTCGCAGCGGATTCGGCAAAGTGCTTCTGCTCCTCGATCCGAAATCGTTGCGTCAGTAACTCGACCTTCGGACGTCGCGAGCTCTGCTGAATCGCGGCGACGAGCGGAACCAGTTCTTCCCGCAGCGGTGCGAAGGCCGCCGCAATCTCTTGGGAAGATGCTCCCGGCTCGAACTCATCCAACATCTATATGGCCCCACTCTGTCAACAGAGCGCACCGCGAACGCGGTGAGGAATTTTGGAAGTTTTGGTCCTCACGAATTTGGGTGACAGATCACTGAGTTGGTTGTGGTTGCGGGTCGCGTACGGGGTGGCTTCTGCAAACGGTGT
>CAMDPX010000187.1 GCA_945905295.1 Planctomyces sp. SH-PL62
CCGACGCACGACTCCCCGCGTTCTGGCGAACGCGGCTACGCGCAGCGTTCGAGCATCCCGACCGGGATGTAAAACTTCGCGTAGCGTTTGCCGTCGGAGTAGCGCGGGCCGCGCGGGTCTTCGACCAGGATGGTGGCCCGCTTGGTGACCCGATTCACGACGCCGGTATACGGCAGGCCGTCGAGCGTGAATTGCACGCGGTCGCCGGCGCGAATGCCGAATTTCTCGCGGGCACGCTCGTCCGGCGTAATGAGTTGATGATTCGATTCGGTGTGACCGAAGAAGCGGCTGACCATGTCCTTGAACCTCGGAGCCGCACAGCAGGACGCCTGCCACAGCAGCATCTCGACGAGGTGCATCAGCTCGTGCTCGAAGATGCGCTGCAATGCCTCCAGTCGATTGTGGCAGAGCAACCCGGTGACTTTGATCGGTCGGTCGATGTCCGCAAACGTCTGGAACAGCAGTGTGGACGAGACCGCGATCTCAAACCGTGGGACGGGGGACAGTCCGCGAGCAACTCGCGGCAGCAGGCGAGTCGTCTTACCTCCCGCGCGAGTCATCCTCGGCGAGACGCGAAAGTCGAGCGGGCTCCCCATCGCCTGCAACGTGCGCCGACAGGCTCCGGCGAAAAAGCGTTGGTCGTATTGCTCAAAGAGATGAGCCAAATCGTCGTCGCTGATCGCGGTGAAGTCCGGCCGGTCGAGATACGGCGACGAACTCAGGACCGATTCACTGATCGCGGCCAAGCGTTGCTCCGCATCCGCTTCCAAAATCAACGATGTTTCAACCAGCCGACGCAACTCGTGAGTCATTTCCTGCTCCTCCTTTGAATCCCTTCAAAGCGGGCGGGATTGTGTCGGCGGTTCGCGTCAGTGGGAAGAGAAATCTCGTCGCGACGACTCCATCTCACGCCCGTCAGAGCGCGACCCGTGAAAGCAGAGCCGCGCCCGTCAGGAAGCAGTGACAGAGTCTGAAACCAACCGCTCGCTGACGGGCGCGACTCGAAAACTTAACCACCTTACTTCGACTCGCCGATCGACTTCCGGATTGCCGTCACGGCGATCTCCGCACGGTAGTCGATGATCTGCTTGCCCAAGGCGACCGTCTTTTCAACCGGCGCGAGATCCACGCCGTTGATCTTGAACTTGCCCGCGGCAACTCGCTGCTTCATGCGCACGCTGCTGGGGTCGATGCTGAGCATGACGGCCTCCATCGCGAAATCGTCATGCAGACCCTCGTCCGTTTGTTTGATGCCCCGCTCTTCCAGCCACGCATTGAGACTGCCGTAGTTGTAGTACTGGGGGATGAACGAGAACTTCGTCTTGCCCCCCTTCCACTTGGCGTTGAGCTCTTCGGCCACCGCTTTCATGCCGTCTTGATTACCGCCGCTGTCGCCGATCAGCACGACGTGCTTGAACCCATGCGTCCGATAGCACGAGCAAACATCGACCAGCAGTCGCCGGTACGTGTCCTCGGTCAAACTGACGGTCGAGGGATAATTCATGTGAACCGTCGGCGGGTCGATGTCCCCCTCCGGAACGAATCCAATGATCGGCGCAACCAATGCGTTGCCGAGCTTCCGAGCGATCGCTTCGGTCGTCCCTCGCAACACAACGTTGTGCTTGCCGGCGACGAGATACGGCCCGTTCTGTTCGATGCCGCCAGTCGCCACGATGACCGTGTCCTTGCCCGCAGCCATCGCGTCACGGACTTCCATCCACGTCATGTCTTCGATGAAGACCGTGTCCACCGCTTCAATGGGCCGCGCCCCCTTCGGATCAGGGTTCACCGGCCCAAACTTCCCCGCCTGAAAACCAACGGTCACACCAACAGTCATCGTCAGAACGAGCAGAACCAATGTCATGCGCATGTGTTGCCTTTCGTAAATGAAGGTCAGTTGACACCAAACATCATCAACACCCAACCGCGAAGTCGCGAAGGAACGCCGCTCGAAAGATCACAACCACGCGACGACCCGGTCTTTCAACGATGCCGGCAGGCGCTGCTGCAATGCTCTCTCAAACTGCCGCTCGTTGTAGCGTGTGCTGAAATGACCAAAGATTAGGAGTTCGTTCTTGAACTTGTCAGCGCGTTCGAGAATGTCGTCGAGGTGCATGTGGCCGAACTTGTGAATCTTTTCCTTCCGATGCTCCGGCCGGAAGAACGTCACTTCGGTAATCAAGATTTGCGCGTTGAAGAGATCCGGTTCGACGTCGAGTCCCGCCGGTGATGTGTCGCCGGTGTAGCAGAGCAGGGGGGTGCGAACTTCCCAGGCGACCTCTTTGCCGGAAAGTCGGACGTCGCGAATTTGATCCTGAGTCATGCCGAAGTATTCCGGCTTCAGCTTCTTTCGACGCTCCCAAACCAGATAGCCGAGCGACGGGACCGTGTGCTTCGTCGCGAACGCGGTGACGAGATGCTCGCGCGAAAGTTCGATCGTGTCGCCCGCTTTGACCGGGACCAGCTTGCAATTCATGCGGCCTCGGTCGAGTCGCTGCCAAACTTTGAGCAGCAGTTCGGTCGGTTCGAGCACCGATTCCGGCAGGTAGATCGTCGGCGGTTCCATCTTCATCATACGGCGTCTGGCGACGAACGCCGGCAACGCAGCCATGTGGTCCAGATGCGCGTGCGTGATGAAAACCGTCGGCGTTCCGGTGAACGACCACGGTGCTCCACCGAGATCAAACCCGATCCGCAATTCTGGGACTCGCCAATAGCTCTGCACTGCCGCCCGCGAATACCCCTCAATGGTCAACGCTTTGTGCTTGTGAGTGCGGACGGGAAGATTTTCAACCATGTGTCGTAGCACAGGCGGCCCGCCTGTGATTGTTCCTTTGCGGGCAGAAGTCCCAGATTCTCCATCAGGCGGGCCGCCTGATCTACGCAACGTCCACGATCTTACCGCTGGCGATGCTCTGCCGCTCGGCTTCACACAGACGCAGTGCATTGAGCGCGAGCGTCCCGGACAGCTCTGCCGCTTCGTGGCCGGTGGTGATGCTGTTCACGGCGGCTTGCATCTCAGCGGTGAACGCCGAGCACCACTCCGTGCCGCCGGGAAGTTCCGGTCGAGTCGCTAAGCCGTCATTCGTGATCAGAGTCAGCGGACGATTCACGGCCCACTCGCCAGCGTACGTGCCGGCGTCATAAACGATCGTGGCGTTTTCGAGGTACATCTCAAAGCCGTGCCCAAACGCGAGCCCTTTGGCTGCAATGCCACCGCTGACCGCCGTTACCGCGAGGTTCGGATCGTCGAACACATAGTTCGTGTGAACGTGATTGACGAGTCCTTCTTGCAGCAGTCCGCGTGAGAAAACTTGCTTCGGGACGCCACACAATAGGCCGATGAAATGATTGTCGTGAATGTGCAGGTCCACTCCCCAGCCACCAAGCTTGCGGAAATTGCTCATATCGCTGGACCAGTTCGGCTGAGCGATGACCCGGCGGAAGTGCGCCGCCAGCAACTTGCCGTACTTACCGCTACGAACTGTCGCAGCAGCGAAGGCGAATTCCGGAAAGAACGGCAGAACCTGGCCCACCAACAACTGCTTGCCCGCCTTCTTCGCCGCGTCGGCCATCCGGTTCGCGGCTGGGAGTTCCGTGGCAATCGGCTTCTCCACGAGCACATGCTTGCCGGCCGCGAGGGCTTCCAGCACGACCGTTTCGTGTTGATCGGTCGGCAGGCAGAGATCAACCAGGTCGATATTAGGATCCGCCAGCAACTGCCGATAATCGGAGTAGCCCCTTACATGCGACAAGTCCATCAAGCTGCCGCGCGGGCCAAAGTTGCCCTGAATCGAGGTCCAGTCGCCGGTCAGCTTCTTGGCATCTCTGGTGGCGATGGCGACGATTTGCCCCCCATCGAGCTTGGAGCCGGTTGCTTGTCGTAATCCAGTTTCGTGGTCCGATTCCAGTTTCGTGGAAGCCTCGAAGTGGGTCATCCCCATGAAACCAATGCCGATCAGGCCGATGCGAACCATGCTGATGCTCCGATTTAGTGACGTTTACGGCATTTCAATCCGATGCCGAGCGGGGGCGTAGCATCCGACTGAAGAGAGAAAGTTTCAAGCGGCAGCGGTGTGCTTGTAATTGTGGCAGTTGTTTTTTGCCGCAAATCTAGGCACCAGTGTTTTGGCTTCGGTGTCTCGCAGGCTTGCTGCGTCAGGACTCGCGGCCCGCCAGTCCGACGCGCTGTTGAATTTCGTGCCTGCTCGGCAGTTTTACGCCTGTTTTCTCGACGATCGGCCGCCCCGCGAGCACCTGGCTGCACTGGTTTCTGGTCATTGGGCCGATTCTGCCGGTTGGTCTAGGCGGATTGGTTTTGCGAGTGTTATCATCCCGGCGACGTCGTCAGGTTGGCGACGTGGTCGAGTCGGTTGCGAAGAGCCGTCCGAGGTGGAACTGGGCAGGCGACCTTCAAAACAGACTTGATCGAACAAGGATGTTTCTAAGGAAGGAGATTGAGCATGTTGGTACTTTCCAGGAAAGTCGGTGAGCGGGTGATGGTTGGCGACAAGGTGGTCGTCACAGTGGTTCGGATCGGCCCCAACGCGGTGCGATTGGGCATCGAGGCTCCCAAGGACATGAATATCGTCCGCGAAGAGTTGTGCGATCCAAACGGAGTTGTGATTGAAGACGTGTCTCTCGCGGAGCTATGTGCGGTCGAATAGGCCGAGTCGAGTCGCCCGGTCTCATCCGGGCTGAAATGAAACAGGCGAGCGTCGGACAACCGACGCTCGCTTTTTTGATGCGCGGACTGTGACCGATTCCGACCGATGATAGAATCCGCCGCGCGTAGGCCAGCCTATCCAGGCTGCCCCGAAGCGTGATCGACTCGACCTTGCGAACAGTCAAGCTGGAAAGCCCTGACCTACTTATCGGAGTTCACCATGCTGCAATTCACCGGCAAAGGAACAGCCCACACGTGCGATGGAGTGACACGACGCGACTTCTTGCAAGCCGGAGCACTCGGAGCCACCGGGCTGACTCTGGCTGACGCGATCGCGGCGAAAGAGGCCGGCGCGGTCGAGAAGGGCAAAGAAGAACGCTCCTGCATCATGATTTTTAACCTCGGCGCGCCGAGTCAATTCGAAACGTGGGATCCAAAACCGGATGCTCCCGCCGAAATCCGTGGGCCGTTCAAGCCGATCGCCACCAAATCACCAGAGATTCAGATCAGTGAGATCTTCCCGAAGCACGCGGCGATCGCGGACAAGTTCTCCATTGTGAGAAGCTGCTATCACACTGGAGCCGCCGTACATGACACGGGGCATCAGATGATGCAGACGGGGCGACTCTTCACCGGCGGCATCATCACACCGCACGCCGGTTGCGTGACGAGCTACCTGATGGGCCGCCGCACCGATTTGCCGGCTCACGTCATCATGCCGCAAACGATGGGCAACACCGGCGGCGGATTGCCACACGGCCAGGACAGTGGCTTCCTCGGCAAAGCTCATGCGCCGTTCTTTTTGAACTCTGATCCGTCGAAGGAAGATTTCCGAGTGCCCGATTTGTTGCCTCCAAAGCAGATTGGCGAAGTGCGACTCGACCGTCGCCGCAAGCTGCGCGAAGTCGTGGAGAGCACCGTCAACAACTTTGAAAAGAGCGAAAACGCGAAGCTGGTTGATAGCAGTTTTGAAGCTGCGTTCCGCATGGTCACCAGCGAGCAAGCTCGCGCGGCGTTCGATCTGGCTCGTGAACCAAAAGAAGTTCGCGAGAAATACGGCATGAGCCGCTTCGGGCAAAGCTGCTTGTTGGCTCGACGTTTGATCGAGGCGGGAGTGCGGTTCGTAACGATCAACACGTTTCTCACCGTCTTTGATGAGATCACCTGGGACATCCACGGCACAAAGCCATTCACGTCCATTGAAGGCATGCGCGACATCGTGGCTCCGATGTACGACCAAGGTTACGCCGCGCTCATCGAAGACCTGGAACAGCGAGGACTGCTTGGTAACACGATGGTTTGCAATCTTGCCGAGTTCGGCCGCACTCCGCGCGTGAATCCGGCCGGCGGTCGCGACCACTGGCCGCAATGCTGGTCCATGTACTTCGCAGGTGGCGGAGTGCAAGGTGGCCGAGTGATCGGCAAGAGCGATCCGATTGGCGGCTATCCGGCCGAACGGCCGGTCAATCCCGGCGAGGTTGTCGCTACGATCTTCCATAGCCTCGGCTTTAACTTGGAAGCTCACCTTCCCGGCCCCGCTGGCCGACCGTTCCCGCTGGTGGACTTCGGAACGAAGCAGATTCATGAGTTATTCGCATAGATGACTGGTTGAAGCCACGACCTGATACGGATCGCAGGAATTCGCCGCGCGGCGCTAGTCCCGGTTCATGCGGTGTAACCGGGGCTGGCGCCGCGCGGCTAATTGTCGGGATGCGTATGAGTTCACGCCTTTGGCAAATGCGGGACACGAACGCGAAGGTTCTGATGACGTGGAACCTCACATTGACGAACGTGGTTCAGTCTCACGGATGCTGCAGCTCGTTCGTGTCGGTGACCTGCATCGCCCTGCGAACGCTTGTCCTGCAAGGCAATACGGCCTACATCCAAGCCGGAACCGGCATCGTCGCCGACAGCGTCCCGGAGAGCGAATTCCACGAAACGATCAACAAGGCGAAAGGTTTGCTCAAAGCCTCGGATTCATGATTTCATTTCTCCTGCCGAGGTGGCGAGTAAAGACTCCCGCCCCCTGCCAGCCCTGCTCAGGTCAGTAATTCCTTCACGACGCGAGCCTCGGTGACGCGCGAGTCGGTCAGCGTCTCGTCGTTTCCATGGTGATGGTAGGAGAGCCGATCGTGATCAAGTCCGAGTTGATGCAGGATCGTCGCATGCAGGTCAGGCACGCCGACACGGTTCTCAGCCGCACGATAGCCGACTTCATCGGTAGCGCCGTGAACGTGGCCCGGTTTGAGGCCGCCACCGGCGAGGATCGCGGTGAAGGCGTTGCGATTGTGATCGCGGCCGGTTCCGTTTTGGGAAACCGGCAAGCGGCCGAACTCGCCTGACCAGAGCACGATCGTGCTGTCGAGCAACCCGCGCTGTTTCAGATCGCGGATCAAACCGGCAGACGGCAGGTCGCACTTGCGGCAGATCGCTTCGTTCTCGGTCTTCGTGTTGCCGTGCGCGTCCCACGGTTGGAACTGCGGCTTGACCGGAGGGAAAACTTGCACGAACCGCACGCCGCTTTCGATCAGCCGTCGAGCCATCAAGCAGCGCAGTCCATAACTGGCCGTTTCGGGATCGTCGAGGCCGTACAGCTTGCGCGTGTCGGCAGACTCTTTCGACAAGTCGAGCAGCTCGCCTGCCACAAGCTGCATGCGTGCGGCCAGTTCGTAGTTGCGGATGCGCGTCTCCAGTTCGGCATCGAACGGAAACTGTCGCCGATGTTCTTCGTTGAGCTTCGCCAGCAAGTCGAGCTTGTCGCGCTGCACCGCCGGCGCGATCGGCGTCGCCGGTTGCAAGTTGATGACCGGCGTCCCTTGAGTCGCGATCTCAGTGCCGCGATAGGTCGCCGGCAACCAGCCGTTTTGCCACAGCAACGTGCCGCTCGTGTTGTAGCCCTCCGGATCGCGCAGCACGATATACGCTGGCAGACTGCGGTTCTCGGTGCCGAGTCCGTAGCTCACCCATGAACCGAGTGCTGGCCGCCCCGGAAAGATCTTGCCGGTGTTGAGCATCACCAGCGCTTCCGTGTGATTGTTGTGCTCCGAATACATCGACCGTACCAAGCACAACTCATCCGCCAACGATCCGAGATGCGGCAGCAGCGTCGACATCTCGATGCCGCTCTCGCCGTACTTACGAAACGTCAGCGGCGAGGCCATCAGCTTGTCGGAGTTCCCCATCTGAAACGTCTCGACCGACATCGTCTGGCCGGCGCGTTTCGTGAGTTCTGGTTTTGGATCCAGCAGGTCCATCTGACTGGGACCACCATTTTGCACGAGCATCACGACCGCCTTCGCTCGCGGATCGAAGTGCGGTTGCTGAGGCAAGAGGCCAGCCGCTCGTTCCGCCGCGACCGCTTCTTCGTGCGCGATCCCGCGCAGCGCGAGCGTGCCGAATCCCAACCCCGACGCCGCCAGCATTTGCCGGCGTGTGAGAGGCGAGCGGGGCGGCGTCAGCCCCCCGGTGGGCAGGTTGGCCGCTGAAAACCGGGGGGCTAACGCCGCCCCGCTCGCCAAGGTTTTCGTTCTATGGGACATACAAGAACTCGCTGGTGTTGAGCAGCGTATGACACACTTGGCTCATGGCTTTGAGGGCCGCTTGATCGGCCGGGAGTTTCTGTTCGGAATAATGCTGCAACTGCCGGCGGAAAAATTCCACGCTGGCCGTCTGCTCGGAATCACGCGGCGATCGGCCGAGCGTGATGCGAAACGCCAACTCGATCTGCTTCGCGGTGTCCGAGCCTGCCGCGCCGGTCACGCGAGCGGCGAGATGCTCGGCCTGTTCGAGCAGGAAGCGATCGTTGAGCATTGTCAGTGATTGCAACACGACGGCCGAAGACTCGCGGCCCGTGCAGTTCGTCGTGAGGTTGGGTTGATCGAAGACCGTCAGGATCGTCGGGTGATAGTTGCGGCGAGCCAGCAGATACAGCGTGCGTCGCCACTGACTGGTTGGTGTCGGCAGGCCCTTGTCCGGAATGACGAACGTGCCATCGGGGCGCGGTTCGACCGAAATCGGAGCACCGCCGAGCGTCGCATCGAGCTTGCCGCTGACGGCCAACACCGCATCGCGCACGATCTCGGATTCGAGCCGTCGCAACCGCATCCGCCACAACAGCCGGTTGTCAGGATCAAGTTGCGATGCGGCCGTTTGATTCGGAGCGACCGATGACGTTTGCAGATAAACCCGGGAGGCCATGATCCGCTTGAGGAGCAGCTTCAGTCGCCCGCCGTTGTCGAAGTACTCGGCAGCGAGCCATTCCAGAAGCTCCGGGTGCGTCGGCTTCGCCCCGGTAACTCCGAAATTGTCGGTCGTCTCGACCAAACCTTTGCCGAAGAGATGCTGCCACACGCGATTGACCTGCACGCGCGACGCGAGATGCGCGGCTGGACTCTCACGATCCGTCAGCCACCGCGCGAGGGCCGATCGTCGGCCGGATGTTGTCCCGGTCGATTTGCTGTCATCCAACGCGGTCGCATGACTCACCACGGCCAAGAATCCCGGAGCGACTTCCTCACCTGGCGATTCATGATTCCCGCGCTTGAGCAATTTTGTTGGTGTCGCCGGCCCGTCGTAGGTCACTTGCCAATGCTGCCAACTCTTCTTGCGGCCGAGATGTTCCGCCGCCTGCTTTTCCCATTCCGCCGTCGCGGCCTTGTCGGCTTCACTCAGCGCGGCGGAGACTTCTTCCGGTTTCACGGCCAGCGTCATTCCGAATTTGTCGGCCAGATATTTCTGAACCTCGGTTCGCTTGTCGGCCGGCGTCGCGAGTGCCGACTGCGTATCGGCACGGATCGCTTCGGGCAATGTGGCCAGCTTGGTTGCGAGCACCTTCGCTTCGTAAGTCGCGCGCCGTTCGGCGATCTGCTTCCGCAACTCGCCCGCCTGTCGATCGAGTTCAGCGTTGCCGCGTTCGATCTCCGTCTTCTCGGCAGCCGACACGTTGGGAAGCTGCCGCTGAGCCGGTATCAACCAGCGATCTGGATTGAATGCCGGCTGAAGCAGAGCGAGGAATCCGTAGTATTCTCGCTGTGTCAGCGGCTCGTACTTGTGATCGTGGCACTTCGCGCAGTTGAGCGTCAGCCCCAACACGTTGTTGGCGAGAATCTCTCCCGTGCGCTGGAGCACGCCATATTGCGTCAACGGCTTGTTCAACTCTGGAGCGAACGTGTCATCGGAACTGGCTCGCAGGAAGCCGGTGGCGATCAGATGCTCGCGGATCTCCGGCGAGTACGTTGCCGCGGTGCGCCACTCGACCAGTTCGTCCCCCGCGATCTGCTCGGTGAGAAATCGCGAGAACGGCTTGTCGGCATTCAGCGATCGCACGACGTAGTCGCGATACATCCAGCGATTTTCGAGTGGATGAATGATGCTCGCATCGTTGTCGGTGCTCATCACGTCGGCGTACCCGGCCGCGTCGAGCCAATGCCGTCCCCACCGCTCGCCGAAATGTTGCGAGGCCAGCAGTCGGTCCAACAATTCGTCATAAGCGGTCGGGCTATTGCTCGTCACAAACGCGGTCACCTCTTCGGGCGAAGGGGGCAGGCCGATCAAGTCCAACGACACTCGCCGAATCAACGCCGTCTTGTCCGCTTCCGGCGAAAACGTCAGTCCCCGCTCTTCCAGCTTCGCAAGCACAAACGCATCGACCGGCGACCGCACCAAGCTGTGGTCTCTCACGCTCGGAACCGCCGGCCGCACGGTCTTCCGAAACGACCAGTGCCGTCCGCCCTCTCCATCAGGACGAGCAGCGTCTTGTGCTCGCGCAGGGTCGCCCATCGTGGCTAGCCAGACGGCAAGGAGCGACAACAATCGGAAGGCGAGCGTGTTCATCAGAATTCATCCTTACCCGACCCGGTCCACGAAACGAGAGACGCTCGAGCCGCCCGGGCTCACCTGAAAATCTCACGGCCCCTTGAATACGACACCGTCCTTCATCACGAAGGCGATGTTCTTCATCAGGCTGATGTCGGCCAGCGGGTCGCCTTTCACGGCCACGATATCAGCGATCTTTTTCTCTTCGATTGTGCCCAGCCGGTCTTCAATCTTGAGCAGTCGCGCACTTACGAGCGTTGCCGACTGAATGGCTTTCATTGGCGGCATGCCTCCGGCGACCATCAGTTCGAACTCGTGAGCGTTCTGACCGTGAGGCGACACTCCCGTGTCGGTACCGAAGGCGATCTTCACTCCGGCTGCATGCGCTTTCTTAAAAGTGTCGCGAATCTGCGGGCCGATGGCGGCGGCTTTGGGACGCACGATTTCGGGGAAGTAACCCGGCTCTTTGGATTTCTCGGCGACCCACTCGCCGGCCATGTTCGTGGGCACCCAATAGGTGCCGCGTTCTTTCATCAAGCCGATGATCTCGTCGGTCATGTCGGTGCCGTGTTCGATCGAATCGACTCCGGCCAGCACGGCCCGTTTCATCCCTTCAGTTCCGTGAGCATGCACGGCGACGATCATGTTGTAGTCCCGCGCGGTGGAGACGATGGCCTGCAACTCTTCGTCGGTGAACTGCGGATTCTGGCCGTTTGCGGCGAGGCTGAGCACTCCGCCGGTCGCGGTCAACTTGATGAGATCGGCTCCGTCCTTGTAGCGCTGACGCACCGCTTTGCGAGCGTCGTCGGGACCGTTGATGACTCCTTCCAGCGGGCCGGCGTCTCGTTTGTAATCGCCGCGCAGTGCGTTGGTCGGATCGGCGTGACCACCGGTTGTTGCCAGCGACTTGCCCGACGTGAAGATGCGCGGACCGGGAACCCAGCCTTGGTCGATCGCCTTGCGGAGAGCAACCGAGTTGACTCCGTTGTCCCCCAAGTCGCGCACGGTTGTGAAGCCGGCCAGCAGTGTCACTCGCGCGTAGACGGTCGAACGCAGGGCATAGTCGGCCTGCTCCATGAAGAATCGCTCGGTGTACGAGTCCTTCGAGTGCTGCGACTGCAAATGCGTGTGCATATCCATCAGGCCGGGCATCACGGTGTGCTCGGTGAGCTTGATCAATTTGTCGTCGGGACCAGGCTTGATGTAACCGGTGACGACGCGCGTGATCCGTCCCTGCTCAACGACGATCGACATCTCGGTGCGCGGCTGATCGGCCCGGCCGTCGATGAGCCGCCCGGCGTGGATGATCGTCGTTCCTTCGGCTGCGAACGAGGGCGTGCCAGCGACGGCGAGGATCGCCAGGATTCTCCAAAACATGTTCGAGTTCCTCAGGGTCAGTGGAAGAAACTGGGCGCTCGTAGTGACCCGATTCATCGGGTCTGCATCGCACGTTCGACCCCATGAATGGGGTCACTACGAGCGCACGTGTTCGGCTTGATTAACTTATCAATGTCCGGCAGGTTTCGCGCTCCTGGCGTGAGGGGCGTTTCGCAAATCACCGAGTTCATCGTTGGTCGGAGCGCTCGCCCTCGCTGACGCTTCGGGTTAGTGTGCCGAGAGGACAAACCTGTCTCGCGCCTGTCGCCATTTACTGCGAGGCCCCTGAGTGCTTCACGACACTGACGTCATCGACATTGCCGAGCGCGACGAGATCCCGTCTTTGCAGACGCCGGTGCAATTCCTGCCGGGCGTTGGGCCGGCTCGCGCGGTGCTGCTGGAGCGGCTGGAACTGAAGACGGCTGAGGATGTGCTCTTCAACGTGCCGCGTGATGTGTTGGACCTGTCGCGAGTCACGCGAGTTAAGGAGCTGAAGGCGGACACGCTCCAGACGGTGAAAGGGACCGTTGTGGATCGGGACGCGCGGTTGACCAGCTCCGGCATGACGATCACGGCGGTGCTGCTCGACTGCGGCGACGGGTATGTACGCGGCATGTGGTTCAATCAACCCTGGATGATCAAGCGGTTCGAGGATCATCAGGCGGTGTTGTTTTCCGGCAAGCCGAAATGGAAGACTGGACGATGGGAGTTCAGCAACCCGGAGATTCAATATCTCGAAACCGACGATGCCGAGGGTGCGGCTGCGGAAGTTTTGCCGCGATATCACCTGACCGAAGGTCTGCGCATGCAGGAGATGCGTCGCATCGAGCGGGCCACGGTCGAACGCTTCGCCGAGCTGGTGGTCGAGCATGTGCCCGACGTATTACTTGCGAGACACAAGTTGCCTCGCCGGCGAGAGGCCGTTAGGAACTTGCACGCACCGAAAACGATGGCCGACTTTCAAGCGGCGAAGCGACGGTTGATCTTCGAGGACTTGTTGGAGTTTCAAGTCGGCCTGGCTTTGCGTCGCCGAGCCTGGAAGCGCGGTCCACCCGCTCCGCCATTGCCGGTCAATGCGAAGATCGACGCGCGGGCGCGGCGGTTGTTCGCGTTCCAATTCACCGCCGGGCAAAACCGGGCGGTCACGGAGATTTGCCGCGACATCGCGACCGACCAGGCCATGCACCGGCTGTTTCAAGCGGATGTCGGAGCGGGCAAGACGGCCGTGGCGATCTATGCGATGCTCGTCGCCGTCGCGAACGGACATCAGGCGCTCATCATGGCTCCGACCGAACTGCTGGCGACGCAGCACTGGAACACGATCGACTCGCTGCTGGCCGAAAGCCGTGTTGAGCGGCGGCTATTAACCGGCAGTCTTACCGAATCGCAGCGGCGGCAAACGCTGGCCGAGATGGAATCGGGGACGGCCACTCTCATCGTTGGCACGCAAGCTCTGATTCAAAAGGACGTCCGCTTCGCGAAGCTGGGACTTGTCGTGATTGACGAGCAACACAAGTTCGGCGTCGAGCAACGTGCGCACTTCGGTCACGGCGGCCTCGCGCCGCATGTGCTGGTGATGACCGCGACGCCGATTCCGCGAAGCTTGTGCCTGACGCAGTTCGGCGATCTGGACATCACCGCGATCACCGAGTTGCCCCCCGGTCGGCAGAAGATCGAGACCAACCGCGTCTTTTCGGAACCGACGCGGCAGCGGGCCTGGGATTTCATTCGCAAGCAACTGAGCGCCGGTCGGCAAGCCTACATCGTCTGCCCGCGCATCGGCGTCAGCGATGCCGCCGACGAAGCCTCGGTGGTCGAATGGTTGCAGAGCCTGACTCCCGGTGCGGCCAACTCGTCGGCCGACATGCCGCTGGCAGCGGAAGAGGCGTTCGCCAAACTTTCGGCTGGCGAGCTGAAAGGCTTTCGCCTGGGCCTTGTGCATGGCCGGATTCCGCGCGACGAACGAACCGCGACGATGGAACGATTTCGCAGCGGAGAGATTCAGGCGTTGATTTCGACCACCGTCATTGAGGTTGGTGTGGATGTCTCCAACGCGACGTTGATGACGATCTTTCACGCCGAGCGATTCGGCCTGTCACAGCTTCATCAACTGCGTGGCCGCGTGGGGCGTGGCAAGTTTCAGGGGTATTGCTTTCTGTTTTCCGACAACAACGAACCCGAAGCGTTGCGGCGGTTGCACGCAGTCGAGTCAAGCACGGATGGCTTCCAAATCGCCGAGGCCGATTTCGAACTGCGCGGTCCGGGCGATGTGCTCGGCACGCGGCAACATGGCGACTTGCCGCTCCGGTTTGCGAACATTTTCCGCGATCAACAGTTGCTGGTCGAAGCTCGGCAGGCCGCTTGTGATGCGATCGACACCGGCGCGATCGACACCGCCGAATATGCCCCGCTCAAGCTGCGCGTGCTGGACCGCTTCGCGACGCTGATGGATCTGCCGCAGACCGGTTAATCCGACTGCGCACCTTGGCTCGTAGTGACCCCATTCATGGGGTCGAGACCGACCCGATCAATCGGGTCACTACGAGCGACCGGTCGCAGGGGTTCTCCGGTGCATTCCGGGGTTGCCGAGTCACATTGTTGGCTCTCGAAGGGAAATTCGAAAACTTGCTTCAGATTTTTCTCACTCAGGAAAATCCCGAACTAGGTTTGCTTCGTCAAGGAATAAAACGTCTGTTCCTTATCTGCGGGGCCACGACTCCGAAACGGAAGCGCCCCGACAGGCGGCCTGACGAAAAAAACAAATCAAGAAAGGTTCTGACCATGCTGATGTTGCAACGATTGTGGAATGACGAAGCGGGGATGGTGGTTTCGTCGGAGTTGGTGTTTGTTACTTCGATCGCCGCGATCGGCACGATCGTCGGTCTGTCGGCCGCTCGTGACGGCATCACCAGCGAACTGGCGGACGTAGGGGACGCGGTGACGGAATACAATCAGGGCTATCAAGTGGCCAGCATTCAGGGTCATGGTGCGGCGCTCGCCGGCACACAGTACCTGGACAACTCCGATTTCTGTGACAACGCCGCTGACGGTGTGGCGGCTGCCGATGAAGGTTGCATCCTGCGTGCGCTCGCGAACGTGGATGAGTCCGATACGACCGCTCCGACCATTCCGAACTAATCGGACTGACGACGAGAACTTCGTCGCCACGCTCGCCTAGAGCGTGGGAGAGATCAGTGAAATCCACGCTCTTGGCCAGGCTGTTGAAAAAGTCGTGGAGCACGATTTCATCGTGCTCATTCTCCGAAGAAATTGGGCAGGTTGGAAACGTGCCCCACGTTTTCAACAGGCTCTTGGCGAGCGTAACGCCTTAATAAAACGCTCCGGTGGCGGAGGGCCTGCGGGCCGTTCGCCACCGGTTTTTTGTTTTGGGGGACTCTTTCGGCAAACGCGCTTTTTCTGTGGCTGCGTCCGAGCCGCAGTCGGCTCAGGTCGAGCACTCGAATTGGCCGATGGCGTCAGCGTGTCGCGTTGTTTTGAGCGAATGAACGGACGCGGGATGGCCCTCTGATGGAATCCACCATGACTTCATTGCCGTACTTGGCCGCCGCCGTGATGTTGTTCACCGGCTTGGCGTTCGTGTGGGATCTCCGAACCCGCCGGATTCCGAATTGGCTGACGGTGAGTTCTCTGGTTTTGGCGGTTGGCTTTCAACTGGCGACTCGCGGTTGGCCGGGCTTGCTGTTTGCGGCGAGTGGCTTTGGCGCGGGCTTTGGAATTCTGCTGGTATTGTGGCTGATCGGAGGTGGCGGTGGCGGCGACGTGAAGTTGATGGGCGCGTTGGGTGCCTGGCTGGGACCGACGACGACTCTGATCGTCTTCGTGAGCAGCAGCCTGCTGGCGGTCGCCATTTGGTTTGGCATCCTGGCCTGGAAGTTCATCCGCTCGAGCGGTTCGACGGTGCCGGCCGCCGACTCGGGTGTCAGCCCGAGCCCAGTGCGACGACGCACCATGCTGCCGTATGCCGTGCCGGTGGCCATCGTGACCTGGAGCGTGATGAGCCTGAAGTTGTTTGCGGCTTATGGTCACTGAGATTTATTTCGGGACTGTTGAAATGCGACCTTCTGCTGGAACTCTGCTGCTGGGCGTGTTCGCAATCTTGTTCGGATTGCTGGGCGTGTATGTCGTGCGCAAGGAATTGCATAAACCGACGGTCAAGGCCGAAGCCGCCAAGCAGGCCAAGCCGCAGACGTTTGTCGTGCCGATGGCCAGCAGCGACCTGGAAGCGGGCCGCAAGGTCACGTTGGGGGACATCGTCCTCCAGAAATTGACGACGGCCCAAATGAAAGCGCAACACGTTGACAGCAACTACATGCCCAGCCCGAAGCAGATCATTGGCCGCGTGCTGCGGGATGGGCTGAAGGAAGGCTCCACGTTTGACACGCCGGACTTCTATCCGGAGGGGACTGGTCCCAGTGTGACTCCGAAAGTGAAGCCCGGTTATCGGGCCGTGACAGTCACCGTGGAAAATGATGCGGCTGTGGCGGGATTCGCGTTTCCGGGTGCCGTCGTGGACGTCGTGTTCCGAGCCAACGCCGGAGGGCCTCAAGAGGACAACACTCCGGAAACCACGATTGTGCTGATTGAAGCCGCCGAGGTGTTGGCGGTGAATCAGGAGACCGTCAACGGCTCGCGGTCGGATCGGACAGAAGCCAATGCGGCCAGCAAGGCAATCGCGGTCACACTCTCCGTGACGCTGCGGCAAGCGGCGGATTTACGCGTGGTGGACGGCCGGGGAACGATGTCGATCGCGTTGCGAAACAGCGATGACCTGGAACTCGAACCGGAGCGAATTGCACCGCGTACGCTGAGCGACTTGCTGGATCGTCCCTCTCAAAAGCACAAGATGGAAATCTATCGGGGCGGCCGTTTGAGCCGCGTGGAATTCCAGCGCAATAAAACTCGCAGCGCGGCACAAGACCTGATCGCCACGGAGACTTCACCAGAGCGTGCCGCAACGGCCATCAGCAACCCCGAACCGTTTGGGTCGGCGAAGTAGGCGAGCGGGCCGGCGTCAGCCCCCCGGTCCTGCGGCGAATGCAC
>CAMDPX010000188.1 GCA_945905295.1 Planctomyces sp. SH-PL62
CCCCCCGGTGCAGTCGGTGAAGTACCGGGGGGCTGACGCCGCCCCGCTCGCCAATCCTGACGTTGAGGATCCATCCATGAAAGCCGCGTTCATTCGTCAAACAGGAACCCCCGATGTGATCGAGTACGGCGACCTGCCGACTCCGGAACCGGGACCGGGCGAAGTTTTGGTCAAGGTCGGAGCGGTCTCGGTCAATCCGATCGACACGTACATCCGCAGCGGCATGATTAAGGTCGCGACCTCATTCCCCTACATCGTCGGCTGCGACTTAGCGGGGACGGTCGAGAAAGTCGGCTCGCAGGTGACTCGATTCAAAGTCGGCGACCGAGTTTGGGGAAGCAATCAAAGTCTGTTTGGCCGTCGCGGCTCATTCGCCGAGTTCGCGGCGGTCAATGAGCAGTGGCTGTATCCGACTCCCGCCGCGATGACACACGAGCAAGCGGCGGCCGGAGCGTTGACCGGGATCACGGCGCATCTCGGTCTGTTTCTGAACGCCGGGGTGAAGCCGGGCGAGGTCGTGTTCGTCAACGGCGGAGCGGGTGGCGTTGGCTCGGCGGTGATTCCGCTGGCAAAAGCGGTCGGAGCAAAAGTCATTGCGACCGTCGGCAACGCGGAGAAGAAAGCCTTGTGCGAAAGTTGGGGGGCGGATTGCGTGCTCGATTACCACTCGGCCACGCTGGATGACGACATCAAAGCCTTCACGTCCGCGAACGGCGGCTTGCAGGTCTGGTACGAGACTCAGGTGCCAACGAATTTGGATCGCACGATTGGATTGATGTCGCCGCGCGGCCGGATCATCGTCATGGCGGGACGGAACGCTCGGCCGGAGTTTCCGAACGGAGCGTTCTATGTGAAAGACCTGCGGCTGTTCGGCTTCGCGATGTTCAACGCGACGCCCGATGAACAGCGCGTGTGCGCTGACGCGATCAATGAACTGGCGGCGCTCGGCAAGTGGAAGCCGCTGATCGGCCGCACGTTCAAACTCTCGGAAGCCGCCGCCGCGCATCGCTTGCAGGAAGAGAACACGTTGCAGAAGCAAGGAACGCTGGCTGGAAAGATCGTGCTGGTGCCATGAACGACGCGGCTCCCATTGAAAAGCATGTCGTCCTGGTCGGTGCCGGCAACGCGCATCTGGTGTTCTTGCGGCGCTGGCGGATGTCGCCGTGGCCGGGAGTCGCGGTGACGCTGGTCAGCGAGTTCGCCGAGATTCCGTATTCGGCGATGGTGCCGGGACACATCGCGGGGGACTATCGCTGGGACGAGATCACGCTGGATCTAGTCCGCTTCTGTCGCTCGGCCGGGGCGCGATTTGTGGCGGCGCGAGTCACGGCCGTTGATGCGGCGCGACGACTGGTCCAACTCGATGATCGCGCGGCGATTAGTTACGACGTGTTGTCACTGGGATTCGGTTCGCTGCCGGCCGCACCGGAGGGGTGCGCGAGCGGCGAATGGTCTTTCTTCATGCGGCCGCTCGGTCCTTTCACGCAACAGTTGGAACGCTTGGAAGAATCGCTGCGTGAATCTCCCCGACCATTTCACCTGGCGGTGGTCGGCGGTGGAGTCAGTGGCTGCGAATTGTCGTTGGCGATTCGGAAGCGGATGGCGAAGTCCGCCGATGTGCGCCTCACGTTGCTGCAATCGAATCGCCAGTTGTTGCCGAGCTTCCCGGATCGTGCGGCTCGAATCATGGAGCAACGCATGCGAGACGCGGGCCTCACCGTGCGTCTGGAAGCCTGTGTCGTCGGAGGCGGACCGGATCGGCTGCGACTCTCCTCCGGCGAAGAGATCGCTTGCGACGGCGTGTTGTGGGCGACTCCGGCAGCACCGCCAGACTGTTTGCGCAGCAGCGGGTTGAGCATTGATGACTCAGGGTTTCTGCGAGTTGGCGAGACGCTGCAATCGCTCGGCGATCCGGCGGTGTTCGGGACGGGAGATTGCGTGACGTTCACGCCGCAGCCGACGTTGCCTCGCAACGGAGTTCACGCCGTGCGGCAAGGCCGCGTGCTGTTCGACAACGTGCGCGAGTTCTTGCACGAACGGCCGCTCACACCGTTTCGGCCGCAGCGGAATTGTCTCTGCCTGATGAACACGGCAGATGGTGCAGCGATCTTGAATTACGGACCGTTCGCGATCAAAGGCGGATTCGTGCGGCGGCTGAAGAATCGGATCGACCGCGCGTGGTTGGAGTCGTTCGCCACACCAACCCGAAGCGCGAGCGAGGCTCGATCCGACGTTGGAGAGAATACTCCCTCGCTGGCGCATCGGGTTGGTATGGGTAAAGCCCGCCCCCACCTCATGCGTTGCGGTGGTTGCGGAGCGAAAGTCAGTGGCGATGTGCTGTCGTCAGTGCTGAGCACATTGGAAATCCCGAACGATCCGCGCGTGTTGCTCGGCACGCGGTCGGGCGAGGACGCGGCGGTGCATCGGGTGCGAGCCGATCTGTTTGGCATCGCGCCGGACAAACTGGTCGAGGTGCAAACCGTCGATTACTTCCGAGCGTTTCTGGACGACCCGTATCTCTTCGGCCGGATCGCCGCACTGCACTCGGTCAGCGATGTGTATGCCATGAACGCTCGGCCGTTTTCCGCGCTGGCGATTGCGACGCTGCCCTACGCTCGCGGTCCGATTCAGGCAGGACAACTCCGCGAGTTGTTGGCCGGAGCGACTCGGTCACTCAACGAACTCGGAGTCGTGCTGACGGGGGGACACACGTCGGAGGGGCACGACCTGTCGCTCGGCTTTGCGGTGACCGGTTACGCGGACGAGGATCAACTCTTCCGCAAGTCGAACCTGAAGCCCGGCGACACGTTGATCCTGACGAAGCCACTCGGCACGGGAGCAACTCTGGCCGCATGGATGCACGGCCAATGTTCGGCCGAAGAACTCGACGAAGCGATCGAGCAAATGCTGATCGCGAACGCCTCGGCCGCGGAGGTCTTCGCTCAGTTCGGTGCGCGGGCGGTGACCGACATCACCGGCTTCGGTCTGGCCGGTCACTTGCTGGAGATGCTCGACGCCAGTCGTGTGTCGGCGCGATTGTTGGCGACGGTCCCTGTTCTGTCGGGATTCGCCGCCGCCGCCTCACACGGCATTCTCAGCACGTTGCAGCCCGACAACGCGAAGCTCGCTTGCCGAGTTCAATGCTCCGCAGCGCCGCCCGCCTGGCTGTTCGATCCTCAAACATCAGGCGGTCTGCTGGGAGCGGTCCGCCCGGAAGTTGCCTCGGCCGTGTTGGAGGAACTGCATCGACGCGGCCAGCCACGCGCGGCCGCGATTGGCCATGTGCTCAATGCCACGCCGACGCCGATGATCGAGTGGGGTGCCTAACAGCGACTCTCGACGATGGCCTGCCCCGGACGGTGCGTTCAACCGAGCAATGGCCGAATCGGTTCGCCTTGAAAGATGCGATACGGACGTCCGCGCGAGTCTTGAAATTCGGCGTGCGAGTCGATGCCGAGCAAATGAAAGATCGTCGCCGCGAGGTCGGACGGCGTGAAAGCATCGCTGACCGGCAGACCGGCGTGGGCGTCGGTTTGGCCAATGACTTGTCCGGGGCGGATGCCGCCGCCCGCGATGAAGCAGGGGAAGACGTCACCCCAGTGATGGCGACCGGGCGTGAAGATCTCGCCGCTCGCGTTCTTGCCGCCGACGGTGATCGGCGAGATGCGCGGCGTGCGGCCCATCTCGCCACACATCACCACCAGAGTTTCGTCGAGCAGCCCGCGCGCGGAGAGATCATCGAGGAACCCGCTGAGGCAGTGGTCGATCGACGGCAGCAGCTTGGCTTTCAAATCTCGAAACGCATTTTGGTGGGTGTCCCAGCCACGCAGGTTGATCTGCACCATCCGCACGCCGGCTTCGATCAAACGCCGAGCGACCAAGAAACCTTGGCCCCATTCTTCGCGACCATATTGATCGCGGATGTTGTCGGGCTCTTGCGAGAGATCGAACGGGTTCTGCTTGCCGGGGCGGCTGGCCACGAGCAGCTTCATGGCCTGCTTCCGGTATTCGTCCCACGCTTCAAGACGGCCGACGCGATCCGCGTTATCGAGCGAGCGACGCAGTTGGTCGAAGCGTGCAAGCAACTCGGTGCGGCTCTCGATCTGCGGCAACGACACGCCGCCGGCTCCCAAGTCAGGCAAACGGAACGAAGCATCGCGGCAACTCGAATTGTCCCACCAAGCTTTCGGACCTTTGCCGGCCGCGCGTGCGGGATCGTTCGGATCATCGTGGCTGAAGCAATTCGGACAGGAGCCGGCTGTGTCGGGCGACTTACACACCGGCGCGAGATCGACTTTCCAGCGTTCGTACTTTGGGCCGAGCAGTCCCGCGCCTCGGCCGGGGTAATTCATCAAGTTGACTCGCGGGAGTTCGATCCCTGCCGGCAAACTGACGCTCGCATCCGGCGGCGAGGCGTAAGCGATCGTCGAACCAATCGACGGCCACTCGATGCGTCCGTCGCGCGGCTGAGCGATTGAGGCGTTCGTGTCTCCCGCCGGCATCTCGGTCGAGCCGGTGTGCAGCAAGTAGTGGCAACTGTGATGCTCGTTGCGGAACTGTGGATGCGCGATGTGGTGCATCGTGCGCACGATCGAGAACTTGTCGTTTCGCGCCGCGAGCTTTGGCAGATGCTCGCAAAAGTTGATTCCCGCGAGCTTCGTCTGCGTGATGCCGTACTCGCCGCGGATCATGTCGGGAGCATGAGGCTTTGGATCAAACGTCTCATGCGTCGAAGGACCACCGGATTGAAAAATGAACACGACCGACTTCGCGCGAGCTTTCGCGCGAACCGGTTCCGCGTGCGCTTCCAGCCTCAACAGGTCGGCGAGTCCGGTGCCCAGCAAACTCAGCGAACCGACCTGCAATAGCTCGCGCCGACCGACAGCCGGATGATCGGTTCGGCAACACCCCAGACGATGCGGCGAGTGGTGGCTCATGGCGGAGCAGGATACTCGCTTCCTGCGAGTCACCCAAGACCGCAACTAAATCAGAGTCATCGACAACACGTTTTCGAGTTTTCCAAAGGCGCTGGAACTCCGCGAGCCGAAGTGCGAACGCGCGCGGCTCTCAAACAATCTGTTGACCGACGCGCCGACCGAACGCGAGCAGGTGGCGACAAACAAGGGCACAAGATTGAGGTGAACGTTCTAAAGGAGTAGGCTGCCGTCTATGAAAACAAATCCAGTCCTGTCAGTCACGAAGCTTGGCCCAATTCAACAGGCTGACGTTGAATTTGGCGACCTAACGGTTCTCGTTGGGCCACAAGCATCTGGCAAAAGCGTGTTGCTGCAAACACTGAAGTTGATCCTAGACCACAGTGCGATCGCTAGTTTGCTACGCAAGCAAGGCTATGACTGGCTGGGGAAAACGGGCAACTTTCTCGAAATGTACTTTGGCGAAGGAATGGACAACCTGTGGTCGGATGGAACGAAAATCACTTGGAGAGGGAAACCGATCTCGATCAAGAGCATGGTGCCTCGCAGGGTGCGTGCCTCTGCGAGGTCATCGCTCTTTTATGTCCCTGCACACCGAGTCCTGACATTAAAGAATGGTTGGCCTCGTCATTTTGGAGATTACAGCCCAGGAGACCCTTATGTGGTGCAGGACTTTAGCGAACGGCTTCGGTTGCTCATGGAGGCAGGGCTCGGCAGTGGAGGAGCGATTTTTCCACAGCTTGGGCGACTCACTGATGCGACGCGCAAGCTTCTGCAACGCGGAATCTTCGGCGACTTTGAATTGAAGCTCGATCGGAACGGACCTCAGAAACGCTTGGTTCTTCAGCGCGGAAAGGAGAAGCCTCTTCCATTCATGGTCTGGTCCGCCGGGCAGCGTGAGTTCAGTCCGTTGCTGTTGGGCCTATACCAACTAATGCCGTCTGGAAAGGTCTCCCGCCGAAAGGAAATCGACTGGGTAGTCTTGGAAGAACCCGAAATGGGTTTGCATCCTCGGGCGATTACGGCCGTGCTGTTCCTTGTTTTGGAATTGATGAATCGCGGCTACCGTGTTTGTCTCTCAACTCATTCACCACATGTCCTCGACATGGTCTGGGCACTTCGCGTTTTTATTGAACGCAAAGGGGCACCAGTGAATGTACTCAATCTTTTTGATGTGCCCGCCAGTCCTAAGAACAGCGAGATCGCCGCGACGACCCTGCAAAAGTCGTTGAAGGTCTATTGTTTCAACCGCGACCATCAAAAAACCGTCGATATCTCGGGGTTGAATCCCGACTCCGAAAAGCCTGAAGAGGTTAATTGGGGAGGTTTGACTGAGTTCACGGCGCGGGCCTCAGATGTCGTTGCGGATTTCGTCGCGAATGCTCCAACGATCGATGACAAATGAAGAAGACCGATTTTCAGAATGCTGTGGAGAAGACTCCATCCGTTTCAACCGCTTTTCAAGCAGGCATCCAAGCCTTGGAGCCCGTTGATCGGAAACGGCTCGACTCCAAAGACCAAGCGACCGGGAGTCTATCTCTGGACGAGACTTTGAAACGGGCACTGCCGAATGCGAATCGCTGGGACTATGCAATCGGTCTCAAGAAGAACAATCATCGAGAACGAGTCCTCTGGCTGGAGGTGCATTCGATGAGCAGCGGGCAGTCTCAGCTCGTCGTTGAAAAGCTGAATTGGCTGAAGGCGTGGCTACGAGACGACGCCCCGTTGTTAAATGCAATCGAAAAGGTGTTTATTTGGCAGCTCAGCGGGAAAGACAGCAGCAATCCAAACGATCGAAGACGCAGTATGCAATTGGCTCAGAAGCATGGCCTTCGCCGAATTGTCGGACGGCTCGACCTTTCGAGTTTTTGTTAGGTTGTGCCGAAGCGGCAACGGAGCCAGTAATCCTAAACAGACATTTCAGTCCGGAGTAAAACACGATGAAACACACTTTCGAAGTCTTCATGTCAATGACTTGTCGCGGATCACTGATTCGAGTTGCCATGTGCTTGCTGGCGACTTCGTTGTCGCTTCGAGCCGTCGGTGCCGAGCCGGACTGGGCGGGGTTTCGTGGACCAAGCGGAATGGGAATCAGCGCGGCGAAAGGATTGCCGGTCACCTGGAGCGAGTCGGAGAACATCGCTTGGAAAACTCCGCTGCCGGGGCCGGGGGCTTCGAGTCCAATTGTGTTTGGCGATCGAATTTATCTGACGAGCTACACCGGCTTCTTCGTCCCCGGTGAATCGGGGGGCAGCCAAGAGGATTTGAAGCGGCATCTGCTGGCGTTCAATCGGAAAGATGGCAAACTCGTTTGGGACACGGCGGTCGCGGCGAAGTTGCCGGAAGAGAATAAAATTCGTGATCATGGTTTCGCGGCGAACACTCCGGCCGCCGATGCCGAGCGGCTCTATGTATTCTTCGGCAAGTCGGGCGTCTTCGCGTTCGACCATGCGGGAAAGCAGCTCTGGCAAACAGACGTCGGTTCCAAAACCCACGGCTGGGGAACGTCGGCGTCGCCGGTGCTTTACCGGGATTTGGTCTTCATCAATGCCAGCGTCGAAAGCGACTCGTTGTTCGCGCTCGACCGCAAGACCGGAAAAGAACAGTGGCGAGCGAAAGGGATTCGGCAATCGTGGAACACTCCGGTTCTCATTACCGCGGAGTCGGGACGAACGGAACTGATTGTTGCCACTCAGGGGAATGTGCTGGCGTTTGATCCCGACACCGGCAATCAACTCTGGTCGTGCAAGACGGACATCACTTGGTACATGGTGCCCAGCGTCGTGGCGTCAGAGGGAGTGGTGTATTGCCTCGGTGGCCGATCCGGAGTCGCGGGCCTCGCCGTCCGAGCCGGCGGCAGCGGCGACGTCACGGAATCGCATCGGCTGTGGACGAGCGTCAAAGGCTCGAACGTGACGTCGCCGGTGTTTCTCGACAAGCATCTGTATTGGATGCACGAGAACCGAGGCATCGCATACTGCGCGAAGGCAGAGACCGGCGACGCGGTCTATGAAGAGCGGCTCAACCGGGCCGGAGAAGTTTATTCGTCGGCACTGCTCGCCGACGGGCGACTGTATTACGTCACTCGCGATGGCCGTGCCTTCGTGCTCGCAGCCAAGCCTGATTTCGAGTTACTTGCCACGAACGATCTTCGCGACGGCAGTATTTTCAACGGCTCGCCGGCCATCGACGGTTCGCGACTGCTGATTCGCTCCGACAAATTCCTGTACTGCATCGGAAAGTAGTTCGATCGCTCGTCGTGACCCGATTGATCGGGTCGAGATCGCTAGGCGACTCGGGATCGCGCGTTCGACCCCATAAATGGGGTCACTACGAGCGCGTGGGTGGCGTGTTGCATTGCGGCAACGTCTTGGTTTGATCGAGCCGACCGCTTCAGACTTCGGAAAATCTTCGCGAAGTCCTGCTGCTGAGTTTCCATCGCCTGAACCGCAGCTAAACTTGGCAACCTATGGCGATTGTGCTGGTCGGGCAATTTGACGGTTGCAACGTCAGGCCCCATCGAACTTCGCTGATTCGGCACACTCCGGGATGTCCCCGAAGAGGTGATTCGCAAAGTCCCCCAAGTCTGAGCGAGAAGGTGAACTTATGAAATCCTTTGAATGGCGACGCGGTTGGTATGGCCTGGCTGGCTTGCTGCTGGCGGTCACGGTGGCGATTGGTGACGTGCAAGCTCAGGCTCCGGATTTCCCTCCGGCGGCGGATGTGCTCAAGGACTACAAGAAGGTCGCGCCTCCGGAAGGGGACACGTCGCTTTACGGCTTGTACGTCCGCGCGAAGGACGGCCACGTTCTGGCCGAGCTGCCTCGCGACTATCTGCAACAGAAGTATTTCATGGCGATGACGATCGCCAGCGGTGCGCAGTTCGCCGGCTTGCAAGCAGGCGATCGCGTCGTTTACTGGCGACGCTACGACAAGCGGCTCGCGCTGATGGACCCGAACATCGACATTCGCTCGGGCGGAGATGCGGAATCGAAGAGCTCGGTCAATCGGCTCTTCACCGATAAGCTGCTGACCGAAGTGCCAATCCTCACGATGAGCCCCGAAGGCTCGCCCATCATCGACCTCAATCAACTGCTGATCGGTCAGTCGGGACTGTTCTTTGGCGGCGTACGCAGCGGTGCATCCGGCATTCGCAATCCGAACATCGTCACGATCAAGAAAGCGAAGGCGTTCAGCAAGAACGTCGAAGTGGCGTTTGAGGTTCCCAGCGGCAGCGGCCAGTTGCAGACGCTTCACTACTCGATCAGCGAGATCACGCCGAACTCTGCCTATCAGCCACGCAAGGCCGATGAGCGGATTGGCTACTTCACTACCGGCTATAGCGACTACGGCAAGTACGTCACCGACGACACGCGCGTCCGATTCATCAATCGCTGGCATCTGGAGAAGCGTGACCCGACGCTGAAGCTCAGCCCGCCGGTCAAGCCGATCACGTTCGTCATCGAACACACGACCCCGGTTCGTTACCGCCGCTGGGTCAAAGAGGGGACGCTGTATTGGAACAAAGCCTACGAGAAGGTGGGCATCGTCGGTGCGATCGAAGTCTTGCAGCAGGATGCTCAGACCGGCATGTACATGGACAAAGACCCGGAAGACGTCCGTTGGAATTTCATTCGCTGGTTGAACAACAACGTCGGAACCGCGATCGGTCCCAGCCGCGTCAATCCGTGGACGGGCGAGATTCTCGATGCCGACATCGTGCTGACCGATGGTTGGATTCGGCACTTCAATCGACAGTTCAATGACGTGCTGCCGACACTCGCGATGGAAGGCTTTGATCCCGACACGTTCGCCTGGCTGGCGAAGCATCCGAATTGGGATCCGCGAGTTCGCCTCGCCGCGCCGTCGCAACGCAATCATGTCGCTCAGCAAATCCAACGCGACGCTGCCACGCCGTTCGCGGGGCACCCATTCGCGTCGAATCGCACGTTGATGTTCGGTGACGATCCGTTTGATGGACTGCTCGGCCGCACCAGCCAAGTCAACGGCATGTGCAATGCCGGCCAAGCCAAGATGCTCGATCTCGCGATGGCTCGCATGACCTTCGACATGGCGGAACTCGGCGGAATCAACGACCAGCAACCGGCCGCGCCGGGTGCTCCGGCCGCCCCCGAAGAACCAAAACTCGACGGGATGCCGGAATCGTTCATCGGCCCGCTCTTAGCAGAATTGGTGGCCCACGAAGTCGGACACACGCTCGGCCTGCGACACAACTTCAAAGCGTCGAGCGCCTACACGCTCGCCCAGATCAACAGCGATGAGATCAAAGGCAAGAAGCCGCTGGCCGGCTCGGTCATGGATTACTTGCCGATCAACATGCACGTCCCGGCTGATCCAGCCAATAAGGCTCAGGGGGATTGGTCGATGACCGGTGTCGGTCCCTACGACATGTGGGCCATCGAATACGGCTACACGTTCGCGCCCGACCTCAAGCCGATCCTCGACCGCGTTGCTGAACCGGAACTGGCCTACGCGACCGACGAAGACACGATGGGGCCGGACCCGCTCGCTCGGCGTTACGACTTCAGTAAGAACCCGCTCGATTACGCTCAGAATCAGATTCGCCTGATCAAGAAGAACCGCGAAAAGATTCTCGACAAGTTCGTCAAAGACGGGCAGTCGTGGGCCAAGTCGCGGCAAGGCTACGAGCTGACCTTCAACATGCAGATGCAATCGGTCGGCATGATGGCCAACTGGTTGGGCGGAGCGTTCGTCAATCGCGACAAGAAGGGGGACAAGAACGGCCGCGCGCCGATCGAACCGGTCCCCGCCGCGATGCAACGTGAGGCTCTGAAGTTCACGATCGAGAACACGTTCGAGGATGCCGCGTTCGGACTGACTCCGGCGTTGCTGGCTCGGATGACCAAGGACAAGTGGATCGACGGCGACAGCTTCGACACGTCGGACGCGACGTGGCCGATCAACGACCGGATCGCCGGCTTCCAAGCCTCGATCATGTCATCGCTGTTGCGACCTTCAACTCTGCGTCGCATCTACGACAACGAGTTGACCGTCCCGGCCGACCAAGACGCGGTCACGATCCCGGAAGTTCTGACGGGCATCACGGCCAACGTCTGGCGTGAAACCGACAAGAACCCGGACAAGCCGCACACGCCGCGCGTGCCGATGATCAGCAGCCTGCGCCGCAACTTGCAGCAAGAGCATCTCGACCGTTTGATCGAGCTGACCTTGCCCGCAAAGTTCACCGACACCGAGGCCAGCAAGGCGATCTCCAACATTGCGTTGGTCGAAGCGAAAAAGATCCTCGCCAATGTGGAGCGGATTCTGAAGGAAGCTCCCGCCAACCTCGATCCCTACACGTCGGCTCACTTGCAGAAGGTGCAGACGCAGATCACCAAGGCGCTCAACGCCGAGTACATCTACAACGTGAACTCGATCAGCAGCGGCGGAGGCGGATTCTTCCTCCTGTTCCAGCCCACGTCGGAGACTCGCGAATCACCCGCACCGGCGATTGACCCAGCCTACGTTCCGGTTCCGGCCAAGCCGGAAAACGCCGAGAAGAAGTAGCGGTCGCCTGCGTTGACCTCAACCAGAGCCGGACGATTCTCGTCCGGCTCTTTTCATGCGCCGTCAAATTCCGGCAAGCGGGGCGGCGTTAGTCTCCCGGTGCATTCGCGGCAGAACCGGGGGCTGCCGCCGCCCCGGTCGCCTGTTCCTCTTGTGGCCGCACGAGGTTTAGCTTGCAGCGGCGGACTGAGTTCTGGCCGCTTCATCCGTGAAGAAGTCGATCTGCCCGGTGACGACGTCGTAGATTCCACCGACCACGGCGAGCTTCCCTTCCTGCACGAGCCGGTTGATGGTGCGGCTTTGCTGCAAAATTCGTTCGACGGTGTGCGAGACGCTGCGGCGGGCGACCGCGTCGACCAAGTTCGCTCTCTCCTGCTCAGGCCATTGCTCCAAATGTTGGCACGACGGCAGGTCGATCGCACTTTGAATCTCGCGAATAATCGGTTCCAGATGCTGGCAACCGGTCGACTGCTCGGCGTTCGCCTGTGAGCCAGCGAGATTGACGGCTGCCGTCACCGCACCGCATTGCGTGTGTCCGATGACGACAATCAGCTTCGCTCCGGCGACGGCACAGCCATATTCCATGCTGCCCAGCACCATCGGGCTGGTGATGTTGCCGGCGATGCGGATGCTGAAGATGTCACCCAGTCCCAGATCGAAAATCAATTCGGCCGGCGTGCGTGAGTCGATGCAGCTCAGGATCACGGCAAGCGGATGCTGTCCCAAAGCGGTCGCTTGCAGTTGTCGCTCCAAGTCTCGTGTCAACCGCTTCCCTGTGCGGAAGCGTTCGTTGCCCTCTTGGAGAATCTGCAGCACTTGGGCCGACGTGAGCACCCCTTGCAGATCACGGGTCGAGTAGTCCACGTATTGAATCTCATCTCGGAGTTTGTACCGGTCCCGAAAACCGCGCAGGCTAACTTGCACGCCGCGAATCGGGGCCGTCTTCTCCTTGAAGTCATGGATCATGCTGAGAATGTCCGGGTCGATGTAGACCGTGTTCTGAGCGTCCAGCAGGATGTGCCCTCCGCGACGAATCGAGTTGAAGACCTGATCCAGCGCCGCGCGGTTCAGAAAGCTGACCTGATTGGCCAGTTCCACATGCAAGACGTCGCCTCCCAAATGCCGTTCCACGATGCTCCGCAGCGGCCGCCGCACATTGCTGCTCAAGATAAACGCCAAACTGATCGCCATGCCGATCCCGATTCCGATCAGCAGGTCGGTCAGGACGATGGAGACAACCGTCAGCACGAACGGCAGGAATTGGTAGCGACCTTCGTTCCACATCTGTCGCAACAACGCGGGACTGGCGAGCTTCAAACCCGTGACCAGCAGGATCGCAGCCAGACAGGACAACGGAATCATGTTCAACCAGACGGGCAGAAACGCCACGGACACCAGCAGCAACAGGCCATGCACGATCGTCGCCAGCTTCGTCTGGCCGCCCGCGTTGATATTCACGGAACTCCGCACGATCACCGACGTCACCGGAATGCCGCCGATCAAACCCACCAGCACGTTGCCGATCCCTTGAGCCACCAGTTCGCGACTGGATGGCGAGGAACGTTGCTTCGGGTCGATCTTGTCGACCGCTTCCAAGTTCAACAACGTCTCCAGCGAGGCGACAATCGCGATCGTCAGTCCGGCGGTGTAGACGGCGGGATTCGACCATTGAGAAAAATCCGGCGAGATCAGAAACCCTCGAAACTCGCTGAAACTCTTCGAGACGGGGACTTGGACCAAATGGCTCGGTTCAATCTCCCAGCCCCAGACCGAGTGCTGGAAGAGTCGGCTCAGCCCCACGCCCAGCAACACCACCACCAGCGGGGCCGGCACGCTGGATTTCTTGAGTGACGGAATCTTGTTCCACAACATCAAGACCGCGATCGACAGCAGGCCGATCGAGGCCGCGCCCGGATGTAAGTCTCCGAGCATCGCATAGAACTCGGACAGCGTGTTTTCATGATCCGGCTGCGAGAACGACATCTCCCCTTCCGGATCGGTGTCGTGTCCCAGCACATGTGGAATCTGTTTCAGAATCAGGATGACACCAATCGCCGCCAACAACCCTTTGATCACGCTGCTGGGAAAAAACGCGGAGAGAGAGCCGGCTCGTGCCAATCCCAATCCAATTTGGATCAGCCCGCCGATCATCACGGCCAGCAGGAATGTCTCGAACGATCCCAGGGCCACCATCTGAGCCGCGACGATCGCCGTCAATCCGGCCGCCGGGCCGCTGACGCTGGTGTGCGACTGGCTCAAGAGGCCGACCACAACGCCGCCGACAATGCCTGCCAGCAGTCCTGAAAACAACGGCGCGTTGGACGCCAAGGCGACTCCCAAGCACAGCGGCAACGCCACCAAGAACACCACCAAGCCGGCGGTCAGATCGCGCGGCAGAGTGCTCATCGAAAAAATTCTGGTTGTAGGCATGAGGACTCGTCTTCAATTGTTTGCGGACCGCGCTAGTCCGGCGACACGGATTTCGTAAAAGTGGAAAGCTGTCAACAAACATGTCTCTACAACGCTTCCTGACAGATTTGTGCCCAATTGCTCTTCAAGCGATGACGGCCGCGTGACGGCGCTTGCGAATCGCGGAGTCGCCGGACGATTTACGCGCGGACTTCTGTGCGGCAGGTTTTCCCATCAACGCAAACCGTCCCTTCTCGGGATGGAACGCGAAGACCTCGCCGGTCTCAAATCTGTAGACCCAGGCGTGCAGTCGCAGCGCATCGCGTGACAACGCGGCGAGCACGCTGGGATGTGTCTGCAAGTTTTCCAATTGCACCAGCGCGTGCTCTTGAATGGCGACGTTCAGCCGTTGCTCCGGATCGGTCAACTCGGCGTAGTTCTCGGCCAGAATGCGGCGCGTCGATTCGGCATGCGCCAGCCACTGCTTGACTGCCGACAGACCTTCGGCGGCGGCGGGGTTCAGCAGCGCGCTGACGGCTCCGCAATGCGAATGCCCGCAGACGATGATGTCCTGGACCTTCAGCACGCTGATCGCGTACTCGACAGTGGCCGCTTCGCCCCCCTGCACGGCTCCGTAAGGCGGAACCATCGCGCCGGCGTTTCGCAGGATGAATAACTCACCCGGTTCGGTCTGAGTCAACGCTGTGGGATTGATTCGCGAGTCCGCACAGGTGATGAACAACGCCGACGGGGTTTGCCCATCGGCCAGTTTCTCGAACAACTTTTGCTGACCTGGAAAAACTCGCTTTTGAAATCGATGAACGCCGTTCACGAGATTGTGCATGAAGAACTCCTCTGGAACGTGAGCCGAGAATGGCAGATGCGCACAGCCAAAGTACGACTGACGAGGCAATGGAAAACCAAGCTCACAGGCTTGGAGAAGAGCGTCGGGAATTTGTTCCCGACGGCCGCAGGAAACCCCGCTCTCAGCAGAGAGCGAGATCGACGTGCCACAGACCACTCAACAGCGGATTGGTCCGCAACGTCCTGTGAGCGAGCCTTGTCCGGCCAACAGCGATCGGGCATTGTCCGAGTCTGATCGCCCAGGACACATACGATGATTGGCGAACAAGATCGTCCGCACGGAGACGAGTTCGCGTCGTTGCCGACGTTGCCCCGTCTTGGATTCGGACAACGTCACTTCGTCGACTTCCATCTCTTCACTGGCGTCGGCGGGGTCAGACTCCTCGACTCGCATGTCCTCGACCAGCATCGCGAGAATGAGAGGCGACGACGGCACCATCGCCGACAGCACACAACTCAGCCACACGCACAGCCAGGAATAACAGCGAGACTTGAGACCCATGAGTTAAGCTATCGACAGGTTTCTGAACCGAATTGACCGCGACATTCAAATCGCCAACGGCAGGTTGCCGCGCATTTTGCCCAAGTTGACGATTCGCACAAGCCTGCTCACTTTGACCGAGACTAGATCGACCTAATTTCCACGAATGATAGACAGTGTTGGCCTCACTAAGGACGGCAAATAGACATCGCGGAACGCGGCGAACTCGCGGTCGCAGTTCTGCTGAGCAATCATCGTTGCGGCACCGAAGCGGATGGCTTGCTGAATTTGTCCGTCGCCCGCGACACCCAGTTGCCGAGTCAGGTCGAGCACTTTCTTCACCTGCGGATCGTCCTGAATCCGCTTCTCGATTTCCGGCCGAGCAAGCTTCGCATCCGCTCGCTCGGTGTGTTGAAAAACCGTCCGCCAGGAACCGTCCGCCAGACGAGCGACGAACTGCGTGGTCACGGTCGCTTGCTGTAACTCAATCGCCAATTCCAGCCGCGTCACGCGGAAGCCGTTCCGCTTTTCCGACTCGGCCGTCTGAATCGCCTTCGCCAGCGACTCGGATTTCGCGGCATTGTTACCACCATTCTTCGCGGGACGATCGCCGAGCAAATCGCCCAACTGTGATTGCAGTTGCTGCTTCAGTAACTCGACGAGCAATGGGCCGGCATCCGCTTGAGCATCCTTTCCGGTGCGAGCCAGCACGTCGCCGGTCCCCTGAAAATCGAGTCGCGATCCAAGCGCGTACTCCACCAACGCGTGTCGAGCGGCCCACTCATTGTCAGTCTGCTCGCGAGCTGGCAACCGTTCGATGAACGGTAGCGGCCAGCCGATCGGAGACACGTTGCGTGCTTTCAAGTCGCGTGACAGATCCTCGGCCGAACGAGCCTCCGCGCGATCGAGTCCCTCCGCCCACGCCCATGCCAGCAATTGCCGATGCTCCGGGGTCGCGGCATCGACTCGTGCGACCTCCTTCATGGGCAGCGTCAGCCAGAGGAACTCCGGCTCGAAATCGTCGGCCTTCGCTAGCTCGTCCTGTGCGTCTTCCAACTGCTGTTTGTAAAACGCTGCGATCGCTTCACCCGCCGGCGGCGGTTCGGCTTTCAATCGTTGCACCGCTTGCTCGAGTCCCGCGATGTTGGCGTCGACAGTCTGCGGCCGAGACGATTGATGCAGTTTTGCGTTCGTCGTCGACAACCACTTCGCCGAGACGAGTAGAGTGACCGACTTGTCCGACTGCTCGAACAAAACGCCGCGCAGCTTGGCACCGTTCCGCAGTGTGATGTGATCGCCGGCCAGACGGTCGGCCGCGTGCGTCGTGGATGTGACCGCCGCAAGAATCACGGCGATTCGCACCCAATGCCAACAAGCCACTCGTCGAGTTTGCATGATGATCGACCTCGCCCTTAGGTGTTTTCGACTCGCCAGACGCGAAAGGTTTCGGAGTGCAGTTATACCTCGCGCTGCCACGAATGAGACAGGCGAGCGGGGCGGCGTCAGCCCCCCGGTTCTGCCGGTGAATGCACCGGGGGGCTGACGCCCAATGGCACTTACTTTGTCGCATTGGGTTTGGTCTTTCGAGTTCCACTGGTGGATTTTGAACGTTTTGGGAGAGCTTGTCTGGGATAGCTGCGGTGAGGACGGATCGGGAGTTTTTTTTGTTGGGCGATG
>CAMDPX010000189.1 GCA_945905295.1 Planctomyces sp. SH-PL62
GGCAATTTTGAAATTTGAACGCCCGACCCCAAGCCAGACTCACGTTGTCCGCAGCCTCGAACGAAAACACCCGGCCAAATACAAATGGAACGCCGCATTGATACGCCGCTCTTCAGAAGGAGCTAACGATGTTGTCACGAAGCGATTTATTTGGTGTCGGTCGTGCCTTTCTCGCCACCGGCCTGTTGATCCTCGGCCACGCCACGCGGACCGAGGCCGCCGACGCACCCAAACTCAACGTCTTGTTCGTCATGGCTGATGATCTGCGGCCGGAACTGGCCAGCTTCGGCTCGCCTGCCATCACTCCAAATTTCGACCGGCTGGCGAAGCGGAGCGTTCAGTTCGACCGAGCCTACTGCCAGCAAGCTCTGTGCAACCCGTCACGGTCGTCGATGCTGACCGGCCGCCGACCCGACACGCTCAAGCTGTGGCACAATGGCTTGCACTTCCGCGAAAAGAATCCCGATGTCACGACGCTGCCGCTGTGGTTCAAAGAGCACGGCTACACGACGCGCTGCGTCGGGAAGATCTTTCACAACTGGCACACGAAGGAGAAAGGGGACGCTCGCTCGTGGAGCGCCCCGGAGTTTCTGCACTACGCCAATCACGGCGACGACGCGGCGCAAGTCACCGGCGAACTGCCGCCGAACCTCGCGTCGCCCGCTCCGCGGAAGTACACGACGGTGCCGCTCTACGAATGCCGCGACGTTCCTGACGAAGCCTACTTCGACGGTCGCGTTGCGAATGAAGCCGTTCGTGTGATGCGTGAAGTGCGTGATCAACCCTTCTTCCTCGCCGTTGGATTCTGGAAGCCACACGCGCCGTTCAACGCTCCGAAGAAGTATTGGGATCTCTACGACCGATCCAAACTGCCGAAGCTCAATCCCGCGCGTCCGACCGGCACGCCGGACATCGCCTTCCAAGACGGTCGCGAGTTGCGCGGCATCCCGCCCAATCAAGTCACGTTCACCGACGCGCAAGTCGCTGAGATTCGTCACGGCTACTTCGCGAATATCAGTTATCTCGACGCGCAGTTCGGCAAGGTGCTCGATGAACTCGATCGCCTGAAGCTGACCGACCGCACGGTCATCGTCTTCGCCGGTGATCACGGCTATCACCTCGGCGAACATACCCAATGGGCGAAGACCTCCAACTTTGAATTCGACGCCCGCGTGCCGCTGTTCCTCGCGACGCCGAAGTCCGCGAACGCCGGCCAACGCACGTCATCGCTCGCCGAACTGGTCGATCTGTTCCCGACGCTCGTCGATCTGTGCGGCTTGCCTCGCCCCGCTGGCCTCGAAGGAACCAGCTTGGTTCCCGTGCTCAACGACGTGTCGAAATCGGTGAAGCCCGCCGCGTTCACGCAGCATCCGCGACCGCCGTACTTCGACCGCGAACCGAGCGGCCAACCAACCGCGATGGGGGTCAGCGTCCGCACCGCTCGCGTCCGCTACACCGAATGGCGTGACTGGAAGACGAAGGACAGAATACTCGCCCGCGAACTCTACGATGCTCAGCAAGATCGGGCTGAACTCCGGAATGCGGTCGATGTTCCCGCACTGGCTGAGGCACAACGCGAGGCTGAGAAACTGTTGCGAGAACAGTTTCCCTAGAATCAGATTCAAAATTTGTAGGTCAGCCTTTCCAGGCTGACCCGATCAACGATCGACGCGGTTTTGCCAATTCGAGTCAGGCTGGAAAGCCTGACCTACCAGTTTTCAAACCTGCAAACCCGCGCCGCAGTTTGGACACTGCGCGACCTGTGCCGGGACGCGGCTGCCGCAATGCGTGCAGGCCGCTGAATTGGGAGTCGCCTCGGTCCCCTTCGCGGGGCCTTCTCTCAGCTTGCGTTCCATTTCCTGCTCGGCCAGCGTGAAGACTTTGTTTGTCATTCCACGCATGCGCCAGAACTGAGTGAAGATCATGAGGAACACGCCCAAGAACATCACCACGAACACGACCATAAAGAGCACACCAAAAATCGAAATCATGGCGGGAAATCTCCGTCCGTCGCTGGGGCCGACTTGGCCATTCGCGCCAAGGCTACCGCTTTTGGGGTCAGGCTTTAATCTCTGCGGCTCGTGATCACGCTATCCAATGCCGAAAGGAACTGCGATGCCGACGCTCTTGTCCATGTTTCGGAATGCTTCGCGAGTCCACTGGTTCGCCACCGTGCTCGCTTTCTTGAGCTTGGCACCGATCGCTCGTGCGGCTGACGACGAGGCGAAGTTCGCCAAGTGGGAGAAGGAGATCGCGGCCTTCGAGGCGGCCGATCAGAAGCAACCGCCGCCCAAAGGGGGAATCGTCTTTGTCGGCAGTTCGAGCATCCGATTGTGGGACGTCAAGAAATCTTTTCCCGGTCTGCCGGTGATCAATCGCGGGTTCGGCGGTTCGCAGATTGAGGACTCGACGCACTTTGTCGACCGGATCGTCGTCCCGTATGCACCGACCGCCGTTGTCTTCTATGCCGGCGACAACGACATCGCGTCCGGCAAGTCGGCAGAGACTGTCGTGGCCGACTTCAAAGCGTTCGCCAAGAAGATCGAAGAGCGGCTGCCGAACACGGTCCTGTTCTTCATCTCGATCAAGCCAAGCCCATCGCGCTGGAAGCACATCGAGACGCAACGCGCGGCGAACAAGCTCATTAGCGACTACTGCGAAGAGAATTGTTGCCTTGCGACGTTCGTGGACGTCGTGAAGCCGATGCTCGGTGCCGACGGCCAGCCGCTAGACGAGTTGTTCGTCAAAGATCGGCTGCACATGACCGCCGAAGGATACGCGGTGTGGAACGCCACGCTGCGTCCGCATCTGGAAAAGATCGTGACGGGGACGCCCCGATTGAGCTCGGTGCTGACGGCCAAGCGCGTCGTGTTTCTCGGCGACAGCATCACCTACGCGGGAAACTACATCGCGTATCTCGAAGCCTGTCTCGCGACGCGATATCCGAAGCAGCGGTTTGAGTTCTTGAATCTCGGTCTGCCGAGCGAGACTTGCTCGGGGTTGTCGGAAGACGGACACGCCGGCGGAAAGTTTCCTCGACCCGACCTGCACGAGCGTTTGCAGCGAGTGCTCGACAAGGCCAAGCCTGACTTGATCGTCGCCTGCTACGGAATGAACTGCGGCATCTATCTGCCGTTCGACGAGCAGCGATTCGCGAAGTATCAAGAGGGGATCCGTCGCCTGCGAACGGCTGCGCATGCCGCCGGGGCACAGGTGATTCATCTGACTCCGCCGACCTACGACCCGACTCGCGGCGGCGGTTCGCCCGACTACAACGCAACGCTTGACCGGTACAGCGAATGGCTGGTGTCGCAACGCGCTGACGGCTGGATGGTCATCGACATTCACGGAGAGATGAACCGGCACTTGGCCGAACGTCGCCGTTGGAACCCGAAGTTCGTGCTCGCTGGCGACGGCGTCCACGCGGGACCGACGGGACACTGGCTGATGGCATCGACGCTGGCTGAGAACTTCGGCGGTCCCATCAACATTGGGACGGGGATCAGCCAAGAGAGCGGCAACGACGAGCCAATCGAAATTGATGACATGGACTACGAAGGAATCATTCCGTCGCCCGTCGATCCTGCCTGGGATCGTGATTCGTTGGAACAGTCTCCTGCATCGGATCTGTTGGGGAATCTCTGGATCGGAGCGAAGCCGCTGAAGGCTCCGCGCTACGACGTCTTTGAAGGGGACAAGCTCGTCGGCACATTGACCAGCCACGAATTGCAGTCGGAGTCCGAGGCGGACATTCGATTGCTCGAATCGCTGTCGCTCAATGTCCGCTCGGCGACGCTGCTGAAGAAGATCACCGCTCGGCAACGACTGTTGACCGATGCGTGGCTCAATGAGATCGGGCATCTGCGTCCCGGCATGTCGAAGGGCAAGCCGCTCACCGAAGCGCTCGCCGAGGCGGCGAAACTTTCGGATGAGATCGAGTCACTCGTGCAGCCGACGAAAGTCACGATGACGTTCAAGCCAAACGAGGCTCCGTTCCCCGGCAAGAAGTCCGACTGGCACGGCTTCGACCGCTACGAGTTCGAGGTTGCCGGCAAGACTGCCAGCGTCGTTGTTCCGAAGAAGGCCGCCGATGGCAAGCCGTGGGTCTGGCATGGCGAGTTCTTCGGACACAAGCCCGCGCCCGACATTGCGTTGCTTGGCCACGGCTTTCACATCGTCTACTTGAACGTGCCGAACATGCTGGGTTGTCCCGATGCCGTGTCGCATTGGAACTCGTTGTATCGAGAGCTGACTCGGCGTTATGGCTTCGCGAGCAAACCGGCACTCGTCGGTCTGAGTCGCGGCGGCTTGTACTGTTACAACTGGGCGGCCGCGAATCCCGATAAGGTCGCGTGCATTTACGGAGACGCTCCGGTCTGCGACTTCAAGAGTTGGCCCGGCGGCAAGGGGAAAGGCAAAGGGAGCGCGGGGGATTGGAAGCTGATCGTCGAACGCTTTCAGTTTAAGAACGATGACGAGGCTCTCGCCTGGAAGCTGAACCCGATCGACAACCTCGAGCCATTGGCAAAAGCGAACGTTCCTTTGCTGCATGTCTTCGGTGATGCCGACGACGTCGTGCCGTGGGACGAGAACACCGGACTCATCGCCGAGCGATACGAAAAGCTCGGCGGCAAGATCGAGTTGATCCGCAAACGGGGCGTCGGACATCATCCGCATGGCCTGGACGATTCAACGCCGATCGTTGAATTCATTCGCAAACACACTCTCAAGTAAGATCTGCGGGAAGGGGTCGGGAGTCTTTTTCAGGTCGGCGTCGCTCCATGCGGCGAACATTTCGCGGTTCGACATTCAATGGCCAGTTTGCCGACCTGAAAAAGACTCCCGACCCCGTCACGTCGCAAAACTCTCCAACGCGACGTCCCGGTTGGCCGTACAGAGCGGCACCTCCGGGAGGTTCGCCAGATGATGACTATGCTGGAGCACGAAGCTCAAACTGACGAAAGCCTGCACGAATCGAGCGGTTCCAGTGACGCTCGGCTGGTGGAGGCTGCGCGCCGTGGCGACCAGGCGGCTTACGGCGAACTCGTGCAGCGGTACGAGCATCGGTTGGCGCGGGTCATTCACCGGTTCGTCCACGACATGGACATGGCGGAAGACTTGGCCCAGGAGACGTTCCTCAAGGTCTACGAACGGCTGGAGCAGTTTGATTCATCGCGGCGGTTCGGGCCGTGGCTGTTCCGGATCGGAGTGAATCTGACGCTGGACTACCTGCGACGGAAGAAACGTCGTGGCCGCTGGTCGTTGTTCACTGACCGCTATAAAGACAAAGCTCCCGATCCCGCCGTGGCCGACCCGCGCAAGGCGTTGGACCTCCAGCAGGAGGTTCAGAAGGTCTTGCAGATGATTCCGGAGAAGTATCGAGTCGTGCTGGCGCTGCGCGATCTCGAAAACTTTTCGACGTCGGAAATCGCGGCGGTCCTGCAACGCAAGGAAGCGACGATCCGCTGGCGACTGGCGGAGGCTCGTCATCGGTTTCAGTACTACTGGGGCAAGCGGCACGGCACCGCGATGCCGGAGAATTTCACTCCTTCCGAAAGTGCGGAGAGCAATGATGAAGTGTAAGACCGCGAAACATCAGATGGCTTTGGCCGTGGGCGAAGACCTCGCGCCGGCCGAGATTCAGGAGTTGCAGCGCCATCTTCAAGATTGCTCGAATTGCCAGCAAACTTGGGAGCAACATCAGTGCGGCTTTGCGGTGTTGCAGCACAGCCGCACAAACGAGGCTCGTCCAAAGTCCGATAGCGTCTGGCCGATGTTGTCCCAACGTCTTCGCGAACGTGATGCCGGTCCGCAGCGCGGCGAGTTCAATGGTTGGATCGCCGCTCTGGCGGTCACCGCGGCTTGCGTCGTGCTGTTCGTCTTCAGCTTAGAGGACTCACCCTTGCTGGTCGTTCGCCGACAGTCAGGCGTTTCTTCCGGAGGCACGATGGTCACGTCTCCCGACAATTCCGGGCAGGCTGTGAGGCCATTGCTCCGGCGGGATGAAGTCCGAACGATGCGGTCCTACAATGCCGCTCCCAAAGTAGACGGGTCACTCCGTGACCCGAAACTTCCGGTCACGGAGTGACCGGTCTACTTTCTTCATCCAACACTAAGCGACCGCCGCCATGCCGATGTTTGAATTCGAGTGTCCGCGCTGTGACCACACGTTTGAAGAATTGCTGCGAGCGAACGAGCAGGCTGCCTGTCCGACGTGTGGTTCTTCCGACGTCCGCAAGCTGCTGAGCGCGCCGGCCGTGCGGACTCGCGGCGCGGCTTCGCTGCCGGTGCTCGGCTCCTCCTGTCCGCCGCCGAGCGTCCACAGTTGCGGGCCGGGATGTTGTCGGCATCATTAACGAACATCCCATGCTGCGCATCCAGCCTGCGACTGGCGAGTCTCTTCAACCTGCGCTGGAGACACTGTTCTCGTCTCTGACGGCGGACGCGAGATCCCAACGCATTGCCGAAGTTCGTCAGGAGATTCAGGACGGGGATTTCGATCCCGAACATTTACTCCTCGCGAAAAGCGACTCGACACCGGTCGGAGTCCAACTGACGGTCATTCGAGACGATGACGTCGGCATGGTTTGGCCGCCTGTTGTCGCCGTTGAGTTGCACGGATTGTCGTCTGAGACGATTGAAGATGCCTTGCTGACCGAGGCGGTGCGGCGTCTGGACGCGACGAAGGCGTGGATCGGCCAGTCGCTGCTGGAACCTGACCAAACTCGCGAGCACGCGGCCTTACAGCGCAACGGCTTCACACGTTTGACGGAGTTGCGTTTCTTCGAGCGGTTATTGTCCGACACCTCGGACTGGCGACAGCGAGAGACGAGCGTGTTGTTGAATTACGAACCGTTTCGCCGGTCACGGAATCGTCTCGCGTTCGTCACCGTTCTCGAAGCGACCTATCGCGGCACCCTGGACTGCCCGGAATTCAATGGCGTGCGCGATGGTCGGCAATCGCTCAAGAATCACGAGGCGGCCGGTTCCTTTACCTCGGACATGTGGCGGCTGTATTCGCGCGACGAAGTCGATATCGGTGTGCTGTTGCTGGTAGAACGCCCTGATCAGCAAGCGTGGGAAGTGTTGTACCTCGGCGTGGTCGAAGCGGCTCGACGGAGTGGCATCGGGCGAGCGATGTTGCTCGATGCCATCGACGCCGCTCGCGACGCGAATGCCGAAAGACTGCTGATCGTTGCCGATGCTCGTAATCTGCCGGCCGTCAGGCTGTACGAGTCGCTCGGCTTTCAGCCGATCGCCACGCGAGTCGCCTTCGTGCGCATGGCCAACTCGGTTACGCATGAGCGCTCGTAGTGACCCGATTGATCGGGTCGGTCTCGACCCCATCAATGGGGTCACTACGAGCAAAGGTACGCCGTCACAACTCGCTACCACGCAATCGGCCGCACCACTCCGCTCGCCAGCAGTGAGCCGAACGTCATGCCCAAGAGACACAGCAACCAGACGACGTAGCGTGCGACGGTCTCGCCATAGCGATTCACCAACGTCTGGCCTTTGCGTGTGTTGGCCAGCAGCCAGCGATATCTCGTCAAACCGGCGAAGCAAATCGCGGCGATCCCGACGCCCATGAGGATTTGGTGTTGAGGGATTGGCATGGTCATCGTCGATGGGATCGTCTGCCCTCACTGACGCTTCGAGTTTCTTTAGGCTCTCACCGGATCAGGCTTTGGTGATCTCGGCGGCGGGGAGCACGCGCGTGCCGACACGCTCGCCGGCGGCGGCGCGTTCGATGTTGCCCAACTTCTTGTAGTTGAAGACGACGATCGGAATGTTGTGCTCCATGCAGTGATGAATCGCTTGAGCGTCCATCACCTTCAGATTCTGCCGCAGGATATCCTGATAGGAAATCTCCGAGTAACGGACGGCGTGCGGGTTCTTCTCCGGGTCTTCGGAGTAGATGCCGTCCACCTTGGTGGCCTTCAGCAGCACATCGGCTTCGATCTCGCGAGCACGCAGCGCGGCGGCGGTATCGGTCGTCACGAACGGACTGCCGGTCCCGGCGGCGAGAATCACGACACGCCCCTTTTCCAAGTGACGCACGCAACGGCGACGAATGAACGGCTCGGCGACTTTCTCCATCTGAATCGCCGTTTGAAGGCGGGTCTGCACGCCCGCATTTTCCAGAGCGTCTTGCAGTGCGAGTCCGTTGATGACAGTCGCCAGCATCCCCATGTAGTGCGCGGTGGGAGTTTTGATCGAAGCACTGACGGCGGCGAATTCCTTGCCGCGGAGGATGTTGCCTCCGCCACACACGATCGCCAGTTGCACGCCTTGATCGACGACCCGTTTGATCTGGTCGCACATGGTCGTGATTTCTTCCATGTGGATTCCGGTCTCACCGGGACGGCAGAAACTCTGGCCGCTGATCTTCAGCAGGATGCGCTTGGGACGGTCGGACATCGGACACCTCATTTCAATACCGTACCGCGACCGTCAGGGAGCGGCCCGTTACGAACGCTGTTGACTAATCGAACCGGGCCGCTCCCTGACGGTCGCGGTACGGATCGCTGACGCCCAAACGAACCGAGGGGCGGTGTCGCCCCTCGTTCGATCATCTCTCACATTGACCCGACGAACAACTAGCGGCCGAGCACCCAGCGAGTGAAGCCGACCGCTTTCAGGCCGGCTTCGGCGAGGGCTTGGCTGACTCGTTTGGAATCGTCTTTTGCGAACGGTTGGCAGATCAACACGCCTTGCTCGTTGTAGAACGTGTTCAATTGGCCTTCGACCATCTTCTCGATGATGCTGTCCGGCTTACCGGTCTTTTTGGCTTCGCCTCGCAAGCGGTCGCGTTCGGCGTTGACCAAATCGGCGGCGAGTTGCTCCGGCAACGTGCAGACCGGCTTGAGCGCGGTGATGTGCATGGCGACATCTCGCAGCACGGGAGCGGTCAGATTTGCCCCTTCGGCTTGGAAGAGCACGCCCTGCTTGCCGTCGTGATGCACGTAGCCGCCGACCGGCCCCTTCACGCGAGCGACACGAGCCAACACGATCTTCTCGCGGATCGAGTTGACCACGTCTTCATACAAATCGTTGAGTGTCTTGCCCGGAGCTTCCGGCGCGGGTTGAGCCAGCAAGGCTTCCGGCGTGTCGGCACCAGGACCGTTGAGCAACTGACTCGCGCATTGCCGAGCGAGCGACAAGAACGATTCCGCACCGGCGACGGGAGCGGATTCGCATTGCAGTTCAATCATCACCGCTTCCGAGCCGTCCGGCGTGGCTTCGATGACGATCTTGCCTTCGGAGGTGGCGTTATCGGCGCGCTTGAGCATCACCTTTTTGAATTTGGTCTTCAAAACTTCGACGGCTTGGACCGGATCGCCACCCGCTTCGGTCAGCGCTTGCTTGCAATCCATGAGCGGCAGGTTGGTCAGTTCTCGCAACGCCTTCACGGCGGCGGCAGTAATTTCGGCCATGTGTCTTCTCCAAAATAAAATTGAGAATTCGTCAAACAGGCGAGCCGGAGGGCGTTAGCCCCCGGACACGAACAATAGCGTCCGGGGGCTAACGCCCTCCGGCTCGCCTGCGGGTTTACTGGAAGCGACCGCGCGGATCACTTTACGACAACGACGGCACGGCCTTCGGCTCGTCGGCCGCCGGCGCGTCCTTATTCTCAGCCGGGTTGGAATTCTTCCCGGTCAACACGGCCTCGGCGAGATGATTGAGCATCAAGCGGATCGAGCGGATGCTGTCGTCGTTGCCGGGGATCGGCAGGTCCACTTTGTCCGGGTTGCTGTCGGTGTCGATCAGCGCCACGACTTTGATCCCCATGATCTTGCATTCGTCGACGCAGTTATGCTACTTGGTCGGGTCGATGACGATGACCGCCTCGGGCATGCGGTTGAGCGTGCGGATGCCGTTCAGGTTGCGGAAGATCTTCTCGCGCTCGCGGCCGAGCGTGGATTGCATCTTCTTCGAGTAGGTGTTGATCTCGCCGGTGGCGACGAGACCTTCCAGCTCTTCCAGCCGTTTGAGGCGGCTGCGAATCGTGCGGAAGTTCGTGAACGTGCCGCCGAGCCAACGCTCGGAAACGTAGGGCATCCCGCAGGCGTTTGCGGCTTCGATGATCGGGTTCTGAGCCTGCCGCTTCGTCCCGACGAACAGGATCAAGCTGCCTTGAGTCGAGACCTTTTCGAGGTACTTCTTGGCTCGCAGGAGACCGCGGACGGTCTCCTTGATGTCGATAATGTGGATCTGATTCCGTTTCCCGTAGATGTAGGGCCGCATCTTCGGGTTCCACTTGCTGGTCTTGTGACCGAAGTGGACGCCGGCTTCCAAAATGTCTTTGACAACAATGTTCGACACGCTGAGTAGCTCCTTTCCACCTCTCGCGGCGAAGACTTCGGCGGTCGATGATTGCCGAGATTCGCGATTGCGTGAGGCACACCTTCGCTGGGAAGGCGTTCGAAAGATTCAGAAAAAGGGTAATCCTGTCGCGACCGAACTCACTCTGAGCCAGCCGGAAGGGGCGGGAGGATAGTCGTGCCCTCGGAGACCGTCAAACGACGCTGTCGGCATCAGCCGGAACGCGCTAGCGTCCGGTTTCACGAGTTCATCCAGAACCGAACGCTAGCGCGTTCCGGCTGATGGGCGAGTCCACGACCTGACTGGAGCCACCTTTCGGCAGACATTAGAAGAGGCTGCCGTTCGTTCCCAAATTCGATTCCTCCACTGCCGGGAGTTTCCAAGTGCCTCCACCAGAAACACAGGCTCGGCCGAATGCCGACCCGTCGCTGATGCGTCAGGTGGTTGCGGAAATGATCGGCACGTTCCTGTTGATCTTCTTCGGGTGCGGTGCCGTCCACGCCGCCGTTTTGACCGGAGCACAGCAAGGGTTGTGGCAGGTGGCGATCGTCTGGGGTGTGGCGATCATGCTGGCGATTTACTCGGTGGGGGGGATCAGCGGAGCGCACATCAATCCGGCGATGACTTTGGCGTTCGCACTGTGGCGAGGCTTTCCGAAGAACCGCGTGCTGCCGTTCGTCGCGGGGCAACTGGCCGGAGCGATGTTGGCCGCGAGTGTGCTGTTCGTGATCTTCGGCTCTCAGCTCGATGCGATGGAACGCGAGAAGGGGATCGTTCGTGGTCAGCCGGAGAGCGTCGTGACCGCGATGTGTTACGGTGAGTATTTCCCGAATCCTGGCGGAGTCGCGTCGGGCAACGCACAGAATTGGCAGGCCAAGTACATGGAATGGCGAACTCTGCGGTCAGGGAACTTGGCCTTTATCGCCGAGTTGATTGGCACGTTAATCCTCAGCTTCGTGGTGTTCGCGCTGACGGATGAGCGCAATCGTGGTCAGCCGGCGGCCGGGCAGGCTCCGATCTTTATCGGTCTGACAGTGGCGGCCTTGATCTCGGTGATCGCGCCGCTGACGCAGGCGTGCTTCAATCCCGCGCGAGACTTTGGGCCGCGACTGTTCGCCTCGCTGGCAGGCTGGGGAAGTGCGGCGTTGCCCGGTCAGGATGGTCTCAGTTGGCTGACGGTTTACATCATCGCGCCCGTCGCCGGAGCCCTCATCGGCGGCGGGGTGTACGAGTTCGGCGTACGTCCGGTCGCTCAAGAACAAGCCTGATCGGTAAGGTTCCATCGAGTTCTGGAGCGACGGCCATGCCACGAACGACTTGCCTGAGCGTGATGTTGGTGGGGTGCCTACTGGCGACGAGCAACGGCGCGGACGATCGTGAAGACTTCTTCGAGGCGAAGATTCGGCCGGTCCTGATCGAGTCGTGTCTGCGCTGTCACGGTGATTCGAAGAAGTCCGGGGCATTGCGCATCGATTCCCGCGAGGCGCTGCTCAAAGGGGGTGCCTCCGGGGAAGCGATCGTGCCGGGGAAGCCGGAGGAGAGTCTGCTCATCCGCGCGATTCAGCGGCAGGAAGATGTCTCCGCGATGCCGCCGGAGAAAGAGAAGGCTCTGCGACCCAACCAGGTGGCTGACTTCGTCGCGTGGATCAAGGCGGGAGCTGTCTGGCCCGCGAAGACGGCAAAGTTTGAAGCCGCGAAGCACTGGGCTTTCGAGCCAATCCAATCGGTCACACCGCCGACTGTTCAAGACGGTGCGTGGGTGAAGTGCAGCGTTGATGCGTTCATTCGATCCAGACAGGACGTTGCGGGAATTGTTCCCGCTCCGCCCGCTGACAAACGCTCGTTGCTCCGCAGGATCACCTTTGATCTAACGGGGCTGCCTCCAACTCCCGATGAGTTGCGAGAGTTTCTGGATGACGATTCTCCCGGTGCCTTCGCGAAGGTTGTGGATCGGTTACTGGCCTCGCCCCGATATGGCGAGCGTTGGGGTCGGCACTGGCTGGACGTCGTCCGCTACGCCGATGCGCGCGATCTGATTCAGTTGCCGATCGAGAGTGACTTCCGCGAAGCATGGCGGTATCGCGATTGGGTCGTCGCCGCGTTCAACCGCGATCTGCCCTACAACGAATTCATCACTCGGCAATTGGCCGGAGACCTGTTGCAGCCGCCCGACCCGACCAAGATCGACGCCGAGGCACTCGTCGCGACCGGGATGCTGGCGATCGCCGATTTCGTTCCCGGCGATGTCGATAAGCAGCAGATGATCGCCGATTACGTCAACGACGAAATCGACGTCGTCGGACGAGCGTTTCTCGGAATCACGCTGGCGTGTGCTCGCTGTCACGATCACAAGTTCGATCCGATCTCGACCGAAGATTACTACGCGATGGCCGGGATCTTTTTCAGCACGCGAGTCATTCCCAGTCCGGTGCTGGGCAACACACCGCTGGTCCGCATGCCGCTCCTTCCGGCCGCCGAGATCAAGGCAATCAACGCTCAGACGCAGCGCGACAAGCTGCGGCTGGCGGAACTGTCGCAGCTCGTTCAAGTCGCCACCGATCAGGAGTTCTTGTTGCATCTGGAGCGGCAAGTGGTCACCTCCACGCCTCGCGACTTAACGGCGGCGGTCGAATTCTTGCATGAGAAGCCGTCAACGCTGACCGACTTCGCAGCAGCTCGTAAGCTCGATGCGTCCGTGCTGGAACGCTGGGTGAAGTTGCTCACGAATGACAGTCGCCGAACTCGTGAGACTTCGGATCGAAGTCTCACGACTTCGGCGACGGAGCTGGTGAAAAAGTTGTCGCTCATCGCGGCGGAACGTCGTGAGCGAACAACGCGCGACCTGGTGGCCCGGTCGCTCGCGACGTCTGTGGTTTTGCAATTCCGTGCCGATGATCGGCACATCGCGATCAACGCCGCTCGGCAGGTCACGCTGTGGCCCGATCGCGCCGCGATTGCCGACGATGCCGCACCACCTCCCGATTCGCACGGGCCTGCGATGGCGACAGAAATGATTCACGGACGTTCGCGCCCCGTCATCCGCTTTGACGGCGAGTCGGTGTTGCAGTCGCCGCGCACGGTTCCCGTCACCGGTGCGTTGTTCGCCGTCTTTCGTCCCGACCCGGCTGTCAGCGCGGGAACACGGCTCATTGGTTGGGAAGACTCAGCGGTGGGACAACACGGACTGGGCTTGATGCCTAACGCGGCGGGCGGTCTCCATGCGATCTTGCGTCGAGCGGGAGCCAGCGGCGACATCGTTGCACCGGCTCCGGCCAATTCTGAATTCCAATTGATCAGCCTCACTTGGGGAGCTGATGGCGTCGCTCTGTTCCGCAACGGCGAGGCGATCGGCACGAACAAGACGATTGATGCGGTCTCGTCCGATCCGGCGATTGCGGCGCTGCGGATCGGGGGACCGGGTTCGGGAGCCGGTCAGCGATTTCGCGGCGACTTGTGCGAGTTGCGAGTTTATGGCAGCCCACTCGACGAAGCGGCCCGTGTGCGAGTCGAGGCCGAACTGCGGACTCGTTGGCTCGGCGAGCCTCGTAGCCAATCTCGCCAGAGATTGGGCGCAGGTGATGACGCTCCCCCAATCTCTGGCGAGATTGGCTACGACGACCACGTCTCTGATCTCTATGACGAGTTGCTGTCATCGCGCAGTCCCTATTGGATCGCTGCGGCCGACCGATCGCAGTTGCTCCCACAGGAAGTGCGTGAACGGCTTGCGGCGCAGCGCGAGGAATTGGAGTTGCTCAAGAAGAAACCGGCCGTCGTGATTCCGCAGGCGGTCGTTGTGCAAGAGGGCGGTCCGCTCGGAACCAAGCACGAGGGGTTTCACGATGCCCCGGTTTTTCTTCGCGGCAATCCGGCGACGCCCGGCAAGTTGGTTCCGCGCGGCTTTCCTCAGGTGCTGCTCGGACCGAACCCGCCAAGAATTTCAGAAGGGAGCGGACGCCGCGAACTGGCTCACTGGCTGACGCGGCCCGATCACCCGCTCACGGCGCGCGTCATGGTCAATCGCATCTGGCAGCATCATTTCGGCGAGGGTCTCGTTCGGACCTCGACGAACTTCGGACTGCGGGGCGAGCCGCCCAGTCATCCGGAACTGCTCGACCACTTGGCGCACCGCTTCATCGAATCGGGCTGGTCGATCAAAGCGATGCACCGGCTGATCGTGTTGTCGAGCGTCTATCAACAGTCGAGTTTGGTTGAGGGTCAAGGGTTGAGGGTTGAGGGCCAGACGAAACGGCAAACCTCTCAACTCTCAACCCTCAACCCTCAACCTTCCCCCGATCCCGAAAACCGCTTGCTCGCACGCATGCCTCGCCGCCGTTTGGAAGCCGAGGCGATTCGCGATTCACTTTTGGCGGTGTCCGGTCGGCTCGATGCGACACCCGGCGGGCCGGGCTTTCTGGAAGTCGCCGTGCCGCGACGCACGCTCTATCTGATGTCGGTGCGGACGGGATCGAAGACGGCCGACTTCAATTCGCTGTTCGATGGCCCCGATGGTGGCGGCATCCTCGAACGTCGGAATCAGTCGATCGTCGCTCCGCAAGCGTTGTATCTGCTCAACGACCCGTTGCTCGACGACGTTTCGGCGGCACTCGCGGCACGCCTCGCCCGCGAAGTTCCCTCAGATCGCGATGACGAACGCATCGCTCGTTTGTACGAACTGGCCCTCGGCCGCGCACCGACGCCAGCGGAGTTCGACATCGGCCGGCAGCTCGTCGCCGATCCTGCTGTCAAAGAGGCTTGGGCTCGTTACTGTCGCGTCATCCTCTGCACGAATGAGTTCGTTTATGTTGATTAAAAACTCGAATCGCGATTTGGCGAGCCGGAGGGCGTTAGCCCCCGGACCGAACGGCACGCGGAAGAGTCCGGGGGCTGACGCCCTCCGGCTCGCCAGGTCACTCATCAACCGTCGCGAACTGCTGAGCCGTACCGGAGCAGGCTTCGGAGCCCTCGCTTTGTCCGCGCTGCTCGCTGACGAGTCGTCCGCTGCCGAATACCCATTGGCCGCGCGGCGTCCTCACTTCGCCGCGCGAGCCAAGCGAGTCATCTTCCTCTTCATGCCTGGTGGTCCTTCGCAAGTCGACACGTTTGATCCAAAAACGCGACTGACCCAAGACGACGGCCAGCCGTCGCCGAAGCTGTATCTCGGACAGCAACGGAAACTGCTCGCCTCACCGTGGAAGTTTCAGAAGCACGGAGAGTCGGGCTTGGAGGTCAGCGAACTCTTTCCGCGAACGGCGACCTGCATCGACGACATCTGCGTCGTGCGTTCGATGGTCACCGACGACCCGAACCATCCTGGCGGCTGCTTGCTGATGAACACCGGCGAGCGTGTCTTCTCACGACCCAGCCTCGGTGCTTGGGTGACGTACGGACTGGGGACCGAGAATCAGAACTTGCCCGGATTCGTCGCCATCGGTCCCGGCCCGATCATCGAAGGGGCGCGGCAATATGGTTCGAGCTTTCTCCCGGCCAGCTATCAAGGGACGTTCGTCTCGAACCTTGCACAACCGCTGCGCAATCTCAGCAGTCTGCAAGTTCCCCGCGACCGGCAGCGCCGCGAACTCGACGCGCTCGCGCGCTTGAATGGACTGCACCGCGAGCCGCGCGCGGACGACGATCGTCTCAGCGCCCGCATCGAAGCCTTCGAGCTTGCGTATCGGATGCAGACCGAAGCACCCGAGGCGTTCGATCTCACCGGTGAGACCCCCGCGACCGCCAAGATGTACGGACTCGATCAGCCGAAGACGGAAATGTTCGGCCGGCAATGTCTCCTGGCGCGGCGCTTAGTCGAGCGAGGCGTCCGCTTCGTGCAGCTTTATCACACGACGGGAGGCTTTCAGCCGTGGGACCAACACAGCGGTCTCAAAGCCGGACACGAGACCAACGCTCTCGCCACCGATCAGCCGATCGCGGGCTTGCTTCAGGATCTGAAAGCTCGCGGGCTGCTCGACGAGACGCTGGTGATTTGGGGCGGAGAATTCGGCCGCACTCCAACCGCCGAAGGGAAGGACGGTCGCGATCATCATCCGTTCGGGTTCTCAATGTGGCTGGCCGGCGGCGGCGTCCGCGGAGGCATGACTCACGGTGCCACCGACGAATTCGGCTGGGACGCCATCGAGCACCCCGTCCATGTCCATGATTTGCACGCCACGATTCTGCATCTGCTGGGTTTGGATCACGAACGCCTGACCTACCACTTCGCCGGCCGCGACTTCCGGCTCACCGACGTGCATGGCCGCGTCGTTCGCGAAGTGCTGGCATAAGCCGACTCATACGCATCCCGACAATTAGCCGCGCGGCGCTAGCCCCGGTTACACCGCATGAACCGGG
>CAMDPX010000190.1 GCA_945905295.1 Planctomyces sp. SH-PL62
GCCGCCGCCGAACGCGCCGTCGCGTTGCAGCGATCCGACGCCGCAGGACACTTCGCTCGCGGACTGTCGCTCCGAAATTTGAAACGAGTGAACGAGGCCATCTCGGCCTTCAACGATACGATCGCCGTGCAGCCCAAACATCTCGGAGCCTTGCTCGCACGCAGCCAATTGATCATCGAGCATCAAGGCTCGACCGCGAAACAAATCGAACAAGCCGCCCAAGACATCGAAACCGCGCTCGCCGCCGCGACGACCGACGAGCACACTGCCGAAGCCCACTATGTCCGCAGTCTCGTCTCGCTGAAGACTCACGTTTCCAACGCCACTCAAGCAGCGACTGCCGAACCGGCTCTGCTCAAAGCTCAGCGCGATCTGCTGCAAGCCATCAAACTGGTGCCGACGAATAACGTCTACGCTCAAGCCGCGACCGAACTGTTCGATTACGCCTCGAAGTTTGCTTGGGCGGATGCTCAACGCAAAACCGAATCTGAAACACTACAGCGCGATCTGAAGTCGCTTCGGAAGAAATGAGCCCGACGAATCGAAGGAGACGACGAATGGAGGCATTCGTCGTCTCCTTCGATTCGTCGGGCTCCCTCCATTAGGTGCTTCCGATCGGCCAGATCGTCTGGCTACAATCCCGTTCCTTCCGCAGCCGAGTTTGTTCGGCCGCGAATCGTTGCCCACCTGATATTGAGGACTCGCCGATGACCCGTTGGCTCTTGGGATTTGGTGTTGTTGTCGGAATCGCTGGCACGCTGCCGGCGGCAGAACCGGCTTCGGAAAAGCTCGAATTCGGCCGCGATGTGCGAGCCATTTTGTCGAACAATTGCTTCAAGTGTCACGGCCCCGATGAAAAGCAACGTCAGGCGGGCCTGCGGCTCGATCAGCGTGACGGAGCGACAACGAAACTCGAATCGGGCAAAGTCGGCATCGTTGCGGGCAAGTGGAGCGACAGCGAAATCATCGCGCGGCTGACGACCGACAACGCGGACCTCAAGATGCCGCCACCGTCGTCCGGCAAAAAGGTTTCACCGGAACAGATCGCGACGCTCAAACGCTGGATCGACGAAGGGGCTGAGTACAAGCCGCACTGGTCGTTCGTCGCGGCGGCTCGGCCGGAGTTGCCCAAGGTGGCGGATGAGTCGTGGATCAAGAACCCGATTGATCGCTTCGTGCTCGCGACGTTGGACAAGGCCGGACTGAAACCGTCTCCGCCAGCGGACAAGATAACTCTGATTCGGCGGGTCACGTTCGATCTGACCGGTCTGCCGCCGACTCCAGTCGAAGTCGATGCGTTCGTCGCCGATCAGTCGCCGGAAGCTTACGACAAGCTCGTCGAGCGGTTGTTCAATTCGCCGCGGCACGGTGAGCATCAAGGACGCTTCTGGCTCGACGCCGCCCGATACGGCGACACACACGGGCTGCATCTCGACAACGAACGCTCGCTGTGGCCGTATCGCGATTGGGTCATCGGAGCATTCAACCGCAACGTGCCGTTCGATCAATTCACCGTCGAGCAACTCGCCGGCGATCTGCTGCCGAACGCGACTCAAGAACAGCGCATCGCCTCAGGCTTCAACCGCTGCAACGTGACGACCAGCGAAGGCGGCTCGATCGACGACGAAGTCCGCGTGCGGTACGCGGTCGATCGCACCGAAGCGATCGGCACCGTCTGGCTCGGACTGACGGTCGGCTGCGCGGTCTGTCACGACCACAAGTTCGACCCGATCACTCAGAAAGAGTTTTATCAACTCTATGCCTTCTACGGTTCAACGGCCGACGCGGCGATGGACGGCAACGCCCTGCTCCCTCCGCCGGTCATCAAGCTGCCCTCGGCCGAACACGCCGCGCAGTTCAAAGCGATCGACGAGCAACTTGCTGCCGTCCGCAAACAGGTCAGCGATGAAGTCGCCAAGATCGAATACACCGAACCCGCGCCGACCGAAGGCAAGCCGGCTGGCGAGCCGAAAGAATTCGTCTGGATCGACGACGCCGCTCCGTCGGGAGCCAAGCTGGAAGGGAATTCGCCGTGGGAGTTCGTCACGAAGCCAGCTCCGGTCTTCTCCGGTGAGAAGGCGACCAAGCGATCCGGTGCGGGCAACACCCAGCACTTCTTCACCGGAGCAACGGCTCCACTGAAAATCGGCGAAGGGGACAAGCTCTTCGCGTATTGCTACCTCGATCCGGCGAACCCACCGAAGACCGTCATGCTGCAATGGAACGACGGCGTTTGGGAACACCGAGCCTTCTGGGGCGAAGACAAAATTGCCTTCGGAGCGGGAGATGTGCCCGGACATCGCCGGCTCGGCGACCTGCCTAAGCTTGGCGAATGGGTGCGGTTGGAAGTCGATGCCGCTCATGTTGGGCTGCCGGCTGGCAAGCTCGTGAACGGCTGGGCCTTCACGCAGTTCGACGGAACGATGTACTGGGACAAGGCGGGCCTCATGACTCGCACACCGCAAGACGGCGCCGGCTTCGAATCGCTGCTCGCGTGGGAGACTTACGAGAAAGCTCAAGCCCAATCGAAAGTCCCGCAACCGATCCGCGACGCGATCAAAGTCGAAGCTGACAAACGCAACGACGACCAGAAGAAACAGATTCGCGAATACTTCCTCACCAACATCTACGCCAAGTCGCAGGCGACTCTGGCCCCGCTCAACACGAAGATCGAAACGCTCAACAAACAACGAGCCGACATCGACGGAGCGATCCCATCCACAATGGTGATGGCCGACATGCCGCAGCTTCGCGAGACCAACATCCTGATCCGCGGCGCGTACAACAAGAAGGGGGACAAGGTCGCTCACGGAGTCCCGGCCGCTCTCGGCGGCAAGCTCCCCGAAGGGGCTCCGGTCAATCGGCTCGGCCTCGCGAAGTGGCTTGTCGATCCGTCGCATCCGCTGAGCTCTCGCGTCACAGTCAATCGCTTCTGGCAACAGTTCTTCGGCCGAGGCATCGTGAAGACCTCCGAAGACCTGGGCGTTCAAGGCGAATGGCCGACACATCCGGAATTGCTCGACTGGCTGGCGACGGAATTCCAAACGCCGACCGCTCGGACACCAGTCGAAAACACCGAAGCCGCCGTCCCCAAGAATTGGGACATGCGACATCTCTTGCGGCTGATTGTCACGTCGAACACATATCGCCAATCGAGCCATGTGTCGGCCGACCTCGTGAAGCGCGACCCGGAAAACATGCTGCTGGCTCGCGGCCCGCGTTTCCGATTCGACGCCGAAGTGATTCGTGACTCGGCGCTGTTCACGAGCGGCCTGCTGGTCGAAAAAGTCGGCGGCAAGAGCGTCAAGACCTATCAGCCGGACGGACTCTGGGAAGCGGTCGCCTTCGTCGGCAGCACCACCAGTCAATTCAAACGCGACGCCGGCGAGGCTCTGTATCGCCGCAGCATGTACACGTTTTGGAAACGGACTTCGCCACCGCCGTCGATGACAACCTTCGACGCTCCGTCGCGCGAGGTCTGCACCGTTCGCCGCCCGCGCACGAACACGCCGCTGCAAGCCTTGGCCACGATGAACGACGTCCCCTACGTCGAAGCCTCACGCCACTTCGCCCGCCGCATGTTGCTCGAAGGAGGCGTGACTTACCCCGACCGTCTAACTCACGGCTTCCGCCTCGTCACCGGCCGCAAGCCGTCTCCCGCCGAGTTGGAAGTCCTTGTCGCTCTCTTCCAAGAACATCACGCTCACTACCAAGCCAAAGCAGACGAGGCAGTCAAACTCCTCAGCATCGGAGAATCGAAACGCGATGAGTCGCTCAACCCCAGCGAATACGCCGCAATGACAATGGTGGGCAATCTGCTGCTGAACTTGGACGAGACGCTTACGAAGGAGTAGCGATCATGGTCCGCACAACCTTTGAACGCATCTTGCAGCAACTTCACCGTCGAGCACCGTTTCGCCCGTTCGTGGTCGAGTTGTTAAATGGCGACCGAGTCGAAGTCGATCATCCGGAAGCCCTCATCGTGCGAGCCAGAACGGCAATCTTTGTTGCGGCCGATGGAACGCCAACTTGGTTCGATCACGAAAGCGTGAATAGCCTCGTGGCGAACGGTCAGAAGAAGAGTAAGAAAGCCGAGTGAACCGGATCATGCCTGTCGTCCTTCAAGATTTCTCGTGGCAAAGAATGATCAACGCAGTGAAAGCGGTTGATCGCCGCCAGTCACATTGCATTGATGCGCTTGATCGGAGCGGAATTCCCTACGCCATCGCTGGAGGACGCGCGGTAATGGCTTGGGTCGATTCGATTGAACGAGGTGCCAGCCGCACCACCCCCAGCGTTGATTTCCTCGTGGAACGATCGGACCTGGAGCGAATTGTCGGCGCTGTGTGCTGCGACGGATGGGTTCATCAAGTGCTCAATAGCTGGCACACTTTCGCCGAGTCGTCCAGTGTTTCGTTTCGTAGTCGGGTTCGTTTGGTGTTCGCGAACGAGTTGTTCAAACCCGGTGATTTGCTGCCAACGCCGAGCCTGGCGGAATCGTGTTCGGTGGACAATCTAAGTGTGGTCAAACTCGAATCGCTGATTCGGATGAAGCTCACGGCGTTTCGGACAATCGACCGCGTTCACTTGGATGACCTGTTGAGCGTGTCTCTGTTCGATCCGAGTTGGAAGAAGCAATTTCCATCGGAGTTTGCCGGCCGTCTGGATGAGGTCTTCGATGCCTTTGACGTCTGGCCGGATGTCTTTGAAAACGCGAAGCGGGACGCGGGGTTCAACTCCGATGAACAGTTGACCGAATTTCTGCGGCGATCCAAAGAATTCAATGATGGAACTGTGACCGGCTTGCCGTGGTTCTTGGTTCGGGAAAACGCGGGGCAGAGAATTCGTCTGGCCTGACACAGCGACGATCGAAAATCAGCTTGGGACTTTTTTAACAGACAATCCAAAGCGGTGCTGACACACCGCACTCCAAAGGAATCCAAACCATGAACCCGATTCAAGAATATCAACTGCGTGAAACTCGACGTTACTTCTTCGGCAAGTGCGCGGCCGGACTCGGCGGAGCGGCGTTGGCTTCGACGATGCGGCCGCAATCGCTATTCGCGGAGCAGCCAGCCGTGAATGAGTCGGCCGGCATCCTCCCCGCGCTGCACCATGCTCCGACCGCCAAGCGAGTCATCTGGCTCTTCATGGCCGATGGTCCGTCGCAGATGGACCTGTTCGATTACAAGCCGAAGATGGAGGAATACTTCGACAAGGACTTGCCGGAGTCAGTCCGCAACGGGCAACGGATCACGACGATGACCTCCGGGCAGACGCGGTTCCCGATCGCTCCGACGCTGTTCAAGTTCCGGCCGCACGGCGAGAGCGGAGCACTCGTCAGCGAGTTGCTGCCGGAGATCGGTTCGATCGTGGACGACATCACGATCGTGAAGTCGATGCACACCGACGCGATCAACCACGACCCGGCGATTACGTTTATTCAAACCGGCAGTGAACTCCCCGGTCGCCCCAGCGCGGGGGCTTGGATCTCGTATGGCATCGGAAGCCCCAATCAGAACCTGCCGAGCTTCGTTGTGTTGACGTCGCGTATCGCTCCCGGTTCGGCAACGCAGGCGCTGTTCTCGCGGCTGTGGGGCTCGGGATTCCTGCCAACGAAGCATCAGGGAGTCGGCCTGCGATCGCAGGGCGATCCGGTGCTGTACCTCTCGAACCCGGCGGGCGTCGATCCGACGACGCGACGCAAGATGCTCGATGGACTCGCCAAGCTGAATCAGAAACGGTTCGAGGAAGTGGGCGATCCGGAAATCAACACGCGCATCGCGCAGTACGAGATGGCGTTCCGGATGCAGACATCGGTGCCGGAATTGACCGACATCTCGAAGGAGCCGAAGCATGTGCTCGACATGTACGGCCCGGAAGTCACCGACCCCGGCACGTTCGCCTACAACTGCCTGCTCGCGCGGCGCATGGCCGAGCGGGGCGTGCGATACACGCAAGTCTTCCTGCGCGGCTGGGACCATCACGGCGGTCTGCCGGGCAGCATTCGCCAACTGACGAAAGCCGCCGACCGTCCCGCCGCCGCGCTGGTCAAAGACTTGAAGCAACGCGGAATGCTCGACGACACGCTGGTCGTCTGGGGCGGCGAGTTCGGCCGCACGGTTTACAGCCAGGGAACGCTGACCAAAGACAACTATGGCCGCGACCATCACCCGCGCAACTTCACGATGTGGTTCGCCGGCGGCGGCATGAAGAAGGGACTCGTCCACGGCGAGACCGACGATTTCTCGTACAACATCACCGAGAAGCCGATGCACGTCCACGACCTCAACGCCACGCTGCTGCGTTGCCTGGGGATCGACCACGAGAAGCTGACCTACCGATTCCAAGGCCGTGATTTCCGTTTGACCGACGTGCATGGCCACGTCGTCAAGGACATCCTGGCGTGAGTTTCACATTCGAGCGTTGATTTCACAGTCGAGCGTTGATTGATCGTTTGACTCACCGCATCCATGTGGTAGAAATGTGTGGCGAAAGTTACCGGTTGCGACAGAACCTGCACCCGACGTCTTCGCCGACGAAAAGTGAGCCGACGAAGACCAAGCCCTCAGACGTGAAAGCCAAGTCTTCCTCCGAGACGCACGAACCCCCGGCCTCCCGCCGAGCCAGTTCCGAGCGTCCCGACTAACCCGCCCGGAAATCCTCCGGGCCTTTTTTTTGAGCACCCAGGTGGCCCCCTTTTACTCGCTCACACCGGCCCCCTTTCTGACGCTCATCACCACGCGTCACGCAGATAGTCGATGTCACCCGAACTTTGAGCTTCGGCCGCTCGAACTCCAGCGTCTCCAGGCGGTCGAACCCGATGAGGGTCTTCTCGCCGTGAATCGCGCAGGTCTTCGCCTCGTCAGACACCGTGGCAGGGACTTCATAACGCGGCAAGTGTGCGGGAAGCTGTTCGTTGCGAGTCCTCCGCGGCGCGTGCGGGCGACGTGTGTGTTCGGGAACGATGATCTCGGCCGCCGTACTGGCCGCTTGTGCGAGGGCCTGTGCCAAACCTTCCGCCTCACTGGCCGCTTCCGGCGTGTCGCCGAAGTCCAACCGCAGTTTATCTGGATTCTCCAGATATCGCTCGCACCGACTCGAACGTGCCCACTTCAAGCCGCTTGTACCACAACGCCAACCCATCCCGATCCCAATACAAAACCTTCACTCGATCACGACGACGACAAAAAAACAAAAACCAACTGCCATCCAGCGGATCCTTCCCAAACGCCGATCGCACGAGACCACCGAATCCATCACAACTCTTGCGCAAATCGGTCGCCGACAGATGCAAAAAGATCCGCGTGTTGTGCGCGGGACTCAACATGGGACACCTCCCGCCCGCTCGGAGTCCGCCCGCCCCAGCGTCTCAATCGCGAGTTGCAACGCCCGAGCATCGCTCAGCGGAACCTCCAACCGCGTCCCGCCCGGCAACCACGCAGCGACGCTCGCCCCTCCGACCAATCGCACCGCAGCGAACGGAACCGGATCAACGCTGGACTGCCGCTGCCCTGCGACCAACGTCTTCGGCTACTGATAAAACCACGGCACCGAAACTTGCTCAGCCGCACAAAATCGAGCTACCGACAACCCGCCCCGCCGAAACCGCTAGAACCGCCCGCGCCGCTCCGAAACCTTCCGCTCATCCACTCGCCGCGACATGACGCCTCCAAGTTGAAAAGGGTGTGAATCAACAACCACGTCAACTTACTCGACGCGTCAAGATTTGGTTCTGATGCGCGCTCACGACTGGCTGGCAGCGTGCTGTGGATGGCCGCGGCGCTAATCCGCTCGTGCAACGCACTGAACCGCAACGGAGCCGTGCGGGTTGAGTCGGGCCCGAAAACAACCACATACTGGATGCTGGGCCTTGAATTCAGAGGCACGAATCTCGCGGAATGACAGCGTCGATCATCGTCTTCAATTAGGGGAAACTCGTTTCAACAATACGCGACAAAACAAATGACGCCGGTTCCAACTGACCAAATCGACTCGACCTTCTTGATTAGAAAGAGCCGCATTCCGTCACAGATTCTGCAAATAATAAAACGACGTGCCACAAGCGAAATCGCCTTAGCTCGCGGCGCGTCCATCGTTTGACAATGTTTAATTTGCTGCAAGGAAGTTTAATTGGCTACCAGAAACTTCCGGGTGATGTTGTCGGGGAGTGGACTAATCAGCCTCCCCAATGATTCGGACCCACAACTCGACGATCCCGTCCAAATCTTCGATACGAGGACTAGGATCAGGTGCAACAGTTCGAAGTTGTCTCTCGCTGACGTTGAGTTGAACAAAGACATTGCGAAATTGATCGAGCAAGATCCGTTGTGGATGAGTTCGGCATTGTGAAGTCACAACGGCCGGGTGAGGGAAGGTTTTCTGATGAATGACAACACTATAGTGTGGCAAATTCGGAAACCGCATCCTCTGGGCAGTGTGGTCGGTCTCTGAGAAATTAAGAATTCCCTGGGGTTGCCGCAGAACTAGCGGCAAACTCGGATACGGTTTCCACTGGACCAGCGTTGCAGCTACCTCGATTTCTTTTGCTCGAAGAAATTTCGTGCCATATGAAGTTTTGAGGAGGTTGCCATCAAAACCATTTTTTGTAAAGAGAATATATCGCGACCAATCACCTTCTGTTTCCATGGGTTGAACAGGAATGTGAGGGAGAACTGTGGGCATGATGAGAATCGCCTTCTAGGTTGGGAAATTTAGTTTGTATCGAAGCGGCGCCGCATAGCATCTGACTGGCTCAAGGCCGTGTTATGGACAACATGTGGGGTTTGTATTCGAATCTGGGTTCCAAGATCGGTTCTTGACCACAATGACAGCAGGGTTGGGATCGTTGGAGCCCAGGTTCGCTGGATTATTTGCCTCGAAAACTGCTGCACCTGAGACGTAATTCGGAGTTTGCGGAGATGTTCGATTGGCATCAATCACGCAGGCGAATTGCCAGGTTCCATTTCCTAAATCGGGGCCAGTGCTTGCGCCGAGATCCCGAATGTGATCGAGGAACGCTTGCCCGTTGAGGGTCGCTCCGGTTGCCGATGGCGAGTTGTAGACGAAGATATCCCTGAGCGTGTAGTCCGGTCCGTTAAGAAAGGTTCCCCTAACGAGTTCTACTTTCGGAGTCGAACCCATTAGATCGTCACCTACAGATATATCATTGCCAGTGTTGGAATCTGGCTGCGAAATATCGAATTGTGGTTGAACGACAGCGCGTAGTCGCTTCTCCTCGCATTCAGGTTCCGCATGTTTCTTCGCTGCAAGAGTCATTGTTAGCCCTTTCTTGGATAATTGATTGGAGTGAACCGAACATTTCGTACCGTGATACTTGCACCATTCGCCAGAATGCCAAAACGCCCTTGGACCCGAAATGGGGGCCGAAACCCCGACTTGCGCTCAAATTGGTGCTGATTCAGGATTTCGCCCATCAATTGGTGATCCCAGGCGAAAGAGACAAGTTGGTTGTCCCGTAGGTGGACTGAGAGACGATGCGATCTTCCAAACTCCCGTTTTATGTCTTGCGATCCTTCTGGCTCAAAATCTGTCGCAATTAGTCCGTATTTAGAGTGTGGCTGAAGGCGAATATGCTGCAACTGCATCTTGGATGGTAGAGTGAGGTGCTCGGGACGCGATCGAATAAACGTTGCTTGCAGTTGTCCACGCTTGTCAGCACCATTGGTATCCCATCCAAATCCCCAAAAGAACCCCGCATCTCCCGATGCCGTAGTAAGGTAGATATCTGCTTCCAATTGAAATTCGGTCGCCTCGGTTTCTCCCAACTCCAACAAAGCAAACCCCGGTGACGAAACGTTCAACGAGCCGGTTTTCGTATTGTGAGTAAAAATGGTTGTCGGAGTCTCTTCGGTTGGCCAGCATAGTTTGCGCGGTGAACGCTTCATGAGATCGTATGCGACCCCAAGCGGTTGCCTATCGACACTCCAATCGAGTTCTGGAGCGTCGACTGGAGGTTTCGGTCCAACCACGGCCCACAGTCCTCCGAGCAAAATCAGAATTGCCAAACAGAGGTAGATCAATCGCGATTTCGTGCTTCGCCGTTGTGGGAGCGTGGCAACGGGCATCACCTTGAATGCAGACGCGGTCTGGCGTTCTCGAAAGGCACGCAATTCTTGCGCAAGATCTTTGGCCGTGGGATATCGCGCGGCGGGAGACTTTTGCAGACAGCGCAGGCAGATCGCTTCGAGTTCGGCGGGGACGTCATCTTTAATTTGACGCAGCGGTTTCGCCTCGCGATTCCGAATCTGATCGACGACCAGTTCGCGAGACCCGGAGAACGGTCGCCGCCCTACCAGCAACTGATAAAGAATGACTCCCAAACTCCAGATGTCGGTGCGGCCGTCGAGATGATGCGTGTCGCCGCGGAGTTGTTCCGGGCTCATGTACGGCAGAGTGCCGGCGATTTCTCCGGCATGCTTGAGTTGCTCTTCGTCCGAAAGGGCCAATCCAAAATCGACAATGCGCGGCCGACCATCGCGACCAATCATGACGTTGCTGGGTTTCAGGTCGCGATGGATGAACCCATGCAGATGGGCGAAGTGAATCGCGTCGGCTAGCGACTCGACCACTTCCACTGCTCGATCGCATGTGAGTAATTCGGACTTGATGCGCTCATTCAACGAACCTCCCGAACAATACTCCATCGAAATGAAGCAGACTTCATCGGAGATCCAGCCAATGTCGTACACGCGCACGATGCCCGGATGCTCCAAGATCGCGGAGGTCCGAGCCTCATCGAGAAATCGGCGCAGTTGCTCGGCGGAGGAAAATCGGTTGCGGCGTGGGATTTTGAGGGCGACCTCACGGCTCAGGTCCGAGTCGAACGCCAAATAGACCTCGGCGAAACTTCCTTCCCCCAGCTTTTGCCGCAGTTCGTATCGTCCCAATCGTTGCGGGAACAAATCCGGCACCGGCAGGACGTCATCCACGGACCTTTGCCACTGCCGCGTCTTTTCCAAGTCCACTTCGGACACTTCGGCTTGCTGACCGGAGGGAAGCGCCAACTGCGCGGCGAGTGGACCGGAGTGGCCCGATTTGGAGTACAGCAATATGCCACACCCTGGACAGGTCACCGTCACGGCCGATTGCTCGTCGATCGTGCATTCCACATGACAATCAGGGCAGGTCAGTTGCATGGCGACACCAGATCACGAAGCCAGACTGGAAAACACCGCCTACTCAGCACTCAAGATTACCGCGACAGGTCACGTCCGAATAAAGGACTGCGAGTTGATTCGCAATACACAACATGACATTTAGCAAGAATCACTCCCGCTGTCATCTGTTGGCTTAGGGACTGTTGGCTTAGGGACGGCGAATCTTTCCGTCTTTCAGAAGGCGAAACCGACACACAGACGATCTCTGACCAAACGCATCCAGCCGCTCGCACGCTGGCGGGATAAAACAGGGCGAAGCCTCTTTGTCAGCCTGAACAAACAGGCCAAGTGAGGTGCTATCGATTTCACGGTCAGCTCAACTCCAGTTTCTTGACCTGGAGGAGTTCGAACTGGTGAGGTAAGCGATAGCCGATCGCGGAGTGTTTTCGTTCGAGATGGTAGTAGGCGATGTATTCACCGATTTCTCGTCGCGCGGCTCGTTGATGATCGTATTTCGATCGTTTCGAGTTCTGTCTGGAAGATTCCGAAGCCAGATTCCATGAAGGCATTGCCGTAGCAGTTGTCGGCGCGGCTCAGGCTGTAGCAGATCTCAGCGCGTCGGAGAATCGTGCGGTAGCGTGTGCTGGCGTATTGGCCGCCGCGGTCAGTGTCTTGTCAGGTTGACGTTCACGAATGGCGGCTCACCGCTTCTTCATCGAGACGTAGACTCAGGTCTTCTCAAGCGCCTGGTGATGCATCAGAGCCTGCAGCTCGAAAAGGTACATCGACGCCGCGTTGACCGTTGCGAATTCTCGTCGCAGGTCATGGAAGCCGTACCAACGACTGTCCTTGCCCGACTTCGGCATCGGTGATTTATCCGTTAGTCGCGCGGCCTCTTGAATTCATGCAAACTCCGTCCCCAGTGTTCTGCGGTTGTAGTTCCCAGGAAAGCCACGAAGCCTGCTGTGCTGACCGAACTGGCCGTTTGAGAAAAGCCCAAGCTGAACCCGGAGCCGTTTCTGTTGAAGAATTCCGGGCAACAGTTCTTCCAATCAAGCTTCCTCTTGATCGACTCAAAACGGTTTGATATTGGGCTGATCGGACTGGCTGATGTAAACCTTCCCGTTGCATGGACTCCTCCTCGTTCGATTTTTCCGGAACAGTCGAGGTGGTTGTTCTACCTGGATTCCTGCCGGTCGTCTGCCAGAGTGAAACACGAATCGGGCCGACCGACATGTCTGAAATCAACGAACCCCAAAACGGGGAAGACGTTTTCAACGCCCAGGAAAGACAGTCCTCACACCGATTGCCTTGGCATAGTCTGGTAGGGCGGTTTTCGGCGACCGTCGTCACACTGCTTGTCAGCCGGCCGATCGTTCGCACTTGGCTGCACTCCGGGCTGAGGCTTGCAGAGGGAGATGAAAGTCAGCCGCACCTGATGCATCTCTATATTGGACGCCAGGAGTCAGTTTCTCCCGCTCTCTTCGGACAGCCCATTCGCTTTCCCTTCTGCTACGACTACCCCGAAATCATCGCGGCGGTGCCGGATCTCGAAGTGCAGAGCCACAGCATTCCGATCCTTCAGAAGCCCGTGACCTATCTCGCACATCTATTTCTGGGGGCGTGGGGCCCGACAGTGCTGGGACGCGGCATCTACATGGTCAACAAGTCGTATGCCCGTATCGAAATGGTGAACGGCTGCGTCCGTGCGCTGACTCGTCATGGGAGGCGTCTTCTCGATGCCCACATTACGCCGGTCCCACTCGCGCCGGTGATTCCGTTGCACGAGGGGTTGCGGCGGAATCCGACTTGTTATCTCTCGCAGCCGCTTGTGGTCGGCAGGCGTGGAAAACTCAAGTTGGCGCGGATGGAGTTTCTAGATCCGTTGGTGGAACTCGCTCCGGTTCACGTTTCGCTCGACATAGCGGCCGGATTCGTGTCATGGCTGCCGGAGATTTGCTGCGACGTCCCGGGGATTCATGAAGTTGACAGCGGAGCGTTTCAGTTCCAATCGGGCTGGCGGCTGACCTCAAACTGCAAGGTGTAATTGCAATCGCATCGGCAAGACGAGTACCGGGCGGACAACGTCTTCTGGGTGCCAACGGAGGCTCGCTGGCAGACGCTGCAAGACCACGCCAAGCAGCCGACCATCGGCAAGCTGATCGACGAGGCGATGGTCGCCATCGAGCGGGACTATCCGCGGCTCAAGGGAATCTTGCCGAAGGATTTTGGCCGGCCGGCGCTCGACAAGCACCGCTTGGGCGAGCTGATCGACGTGATCGGCACGATCGGGCTGGGCGATGCCGAGAACCGCTCGAAGGACATCCTGGGCCGCGTCTACGAATACTTCCACACGCAGTTCGCCAGTGCCGAGGGCAAAAACGGCGGGCAGTTCTACACGCCGCGCTGCGTGGTCCGCGTGCTGGTCGAGATGCTCGCGCCGTACAAGGGGCGAGTCTACGATCCGTGCTGCGGCTCGGCGGGCATGTTCGTGCAGAGCGAAAAGTTCGTCGAAGAGCATGGCGGGCGGATCGGCGACATCGCGGTCTACGGGCAGGAGTCGAACTCGACAACGCGGCGGCTGGCGATGATGAACCTGGCCATTCGCGGCATCGAAGGGGACCTCGGCCCCGAGCACGCCGACACGTTCCGCCGCGACCTGCACAAAGACCTCAAGGCCGATTACGTGCTGGCCAATCCGCCGTTCAACGATTCGGACTGGCACCGCAGCGACGAGGACATGCGGTGGAAGTACGGCCTGCCACCGAAGGGGAACGCGAACTTCGCCTGGGTGCAGCACTTCATCCACCACTTGTCGCCGAGCGGCTTCGCCGGCTTCGTGCTGGCCAACGGCAGCATGAGCAGCAATCAATCGGGCGAAGGCGAAATCCGCAAAGCGATTATCGACGCCGACCTCGTCGATTGCATGGTCGCGCTACCGGGCCAACTCTTCTACAGCACACAAATCCCAGTCTGCCTGTGGTTCCTGACGCGAAGCAAGACCGACGGCAAGCGGCGGCACCGCAAGGGCGAGACACTCTTCATCGACGCCCACAAGCTCGGCACGCTGATCGACCGCGTCCATCGCGAACTGACCGACGCCGACATCGCCCGCATCGCCGACACCTACCATTCATGGCGTGGCGACCGTAGCGGAACTCGTGAGAGTTCCGATTCGGAAGACTCACGTCTTCCGCTACAGAAGTACGCCGACATCGCCGGCTTCTGCAAATCGGCCAAGACCGCCGAGATCGCCGAGCACGGCTACGTGCTGACTCCGGGCCGCTACGTCGGCGCGGAAGAGGTCGAAGACGACGCCGAGCCGTTCGCGGAGAAGATGCAGCGGCTCGTGTCCGAGTTGAACTCGCAGTTCGCCGAGTCGGCCAAACTGGAAGCCGCCATCGGCAACAACTTGAAAGGTCTGGGATTTGGAAGCGGCTGATCGTTTAAGGTACCAATTTGGCACCTTAAAGACGGACGCAGGTGGTCACAGATTGTGACCACCTCGCCAAACCAAGCGGTCGCAAATTGCGACCGGATGTTTGAGGTTCCAAATTGGCACCTCAAAACTGGCCGCGATGCGATCACAAATTGTGATCGCATGGTTGAGGTCGCAATTTGCGACCTCAAACGCGGGGCGAGATTTGAGATCACAATCTGTGATCTCAAAGGCTCGAAGCCAGGCGGTCGCAATTCGTGACCACCTTGTTTAAGGTCACAAATTGTGACCTTAAAGAAACGAAGGACACTCCGAAGGGACGTCATGGCCAATGAGACACAACTGATTCTGGTCGATCAAATCGAACCGCTGATTCACGAGATTCGCGGCAAAAAGGTCATGCTGGATAGCGACTTGGCAGCGTTGTACGGTGTCCCGACCAAGCGTCTGAACGAGCAGGTTCAACGCAACCTCGCGCGGTTCCCTGACGACTTCCTGTTCCGACTCACCGGCGACGAGGCCGAATCTTTAAGGTCGCAAATTGCGACCTTAAAGAGCGGCCGAGGGCAGCATCGGAAATACCTCCCTTACGCCTTCACCGAGCACGGCGCGTACATGGCGGCCAGTCTGCTCAACTCGCCGCGAGCGGTGGAGGTCAGCGTGTTCGTCGTGCGCGCGTTCGTCAAGTTGCGGCAACTGGTGCTGTCGAACAATGAGTTGGCCGGCAAGCTCGACCAACTCGAACGCAAGGTCGCCGGACATGACGATACGATCCGCCAACTCGTGGCGGCGATTCGGCAACTGATGGCTCCGCCCGATCCCCCGATCCGGCCGATGGGATTTCACGCCGTTCGCGAATCAGCCAAGCAGCAGACGGAGCCGTCCAAACCCACCGCCTCGGCGAAGTCGCCGAAACGCCGGAGACGCACCGATGCTTGAGCCGCGCAACAACAGACCCAGGTGCATCACAGCGTTTGCCCGGGGTCAGATTGGCGATCGGTCGCTGCACGTCGTCGCCGCGACCACGCCTGCCGAGCGAATTGTGATGACGGTCGATGAACCCGACCCGACCCGCTGGGATGCGGACTTGAAGAGGAGAAAACCATGAAGTGCCCCCTCTGCAAACAGGGTGAGACATCGGCCGGCACGTCGAGTGTGACTCTGCAACGCGGCGGCCTGACGCTGGTGGTGAAGGACGTCCCCGCGCAGGTCTGCGACAACTGCGGCGAAGCCTATGTGGATGAACAAGCCGCCGCGCAGCTTCTCGAAGAAGCCGCCGCCGAAGCCCGCGCCGGCACCGAGATCAACGTGCGTCATTTCCAGGTGGCGTCCTTGTCATGAACAGCAGCCCTCCCACACCGACGCGCCTCGGCACCCAACCGCGGCTCGTGTCCGAGTGGAACTCGCCGTTCGCCGAATCCGCCAAGCTGGAAGCCGCTATCAAGGCGAACCTGGAGGGCTTGGGATATGGCGAGTGATTGGGGCGAAATATCGCTGGCTGCGGTAATGGATGTGAAACACGGCTTCGCGTTTCCCGGTGCGAACATTCGCGATGAACCGCCTGGCGACATTCTGCTCACGCCGGGAAACTTCGCGATAGGTGGAGGCTTCAAAGGCGACAAGTTCAAATACTTCGACGGTGCCGTTCCCGATGACTACGTGCTCAATGAGGGCGACCTCGTCGTTACGATGACCGACCTGAGCAAGCAGGCGGACACGCTGGGTTACCCGGCCCTTGTTCCGAAACTGCGTGGCCCTCGCTTCCTCCACAACCAGCGGCTTGGCAAAGTTCTCATCAAGCGTGGTGCTGAACTCGACAAAGGTTTTCTCTTCTATCTTCTCCGCACCGCCGAGTATCGGGATGAAGTCTTGGCGAGCGCGACGGGCACGACAGTCAAACACACGTCGCCGGGACGCATCCTTGCGCACAAAGCGACGCTTCCTCCCATCGCCGAGCAGCGAGCGATCGCGAACATCCTGGGGGTGCTGGACGACAAGATCGAGTTGAACCGGCGGATGAATGAGACGCTGGAGGGTCTGGCGCGGGCGATCTTCCAGAGTTGGTTCGTCGATTTCGACCCGGTCCGCGCCCAGCGAGACGGCCTCCCCCC
>CAMDPX010000191.1 GCA_945905295.1 Planctomyces sp. SH-PL62
GATCACAAGCTGAAGCTCTCCCCGTTCCTCGTCCGTCAATCGAACTACATATTTCTTGTGCATAGACCACCTCCTTGTGGTACACGCAGAGTCGTCGAATTCTCGATAAACTCCAACCCGAAGTTTTAGTCGTGACGCGGCACTAGCGCCCTGCGGCTGATGTGGCGATCCAATTAACCCGAAGCGTCAGCGAGGGCGAACGCTCAACCGACTTGATTTGCCGCGAAGCGTTCTGGAGCCTTCGCCCTCGCTGACGCTTCGGGTTACTTTTGCAACGACCTAGCCTGACTCTCCGAGTCGGGAAGACTTCGGAAAAACATCCGACTCGGAGAGTCAGGCTACGTTTTGAAATCACCTCTTGGAGTTATCACGATGCCACTTGCGCCTCGATGTCTGACCTTCATTCTGGCGGCCCTTTTAACCTGGGCGATGAACTCGGCCAACGCGGACGAGGGCATGTGGGTCTACAACCAATTGCCCACGAAGATCTTGAAAGAGCGATACGGCTTCGAGCCGCCAGCCGGATGGGCGGACCACCTGATGCGCTCGTCGGTGCGATTCAACTCCGGCGGATCGGGTTCGTTTGTGTCGAGCAGCGGGCTCGTCCTGACCAATCATCACGTCGCGGCCGACACGCTCGCGAAGATTTCGACCGCCGAGCACAACTACTACCGCGACGGATTCCGCGCGAAGACCCCGGCCGATGAAGTTCCCGCGCCGGATCTGGAACTCAATCAGCTTGTCGAGATCACCGATGTCACCGACCGCGTCAACCAAGCGGTCGCGGCCGAGCCAGCGGAGAAAGCTCAGGCAGCGCGGCTGGCGGTGATCGCGAACATCGAAAAGGAATCGACTGAGAAAACGAAACTCCGCAGCGATGTCATCACGCTGTTTCAAGGAGGCGCGTATCACCTCTATCGCTACAAGAAATACACCGACGTGCGGCTGGTCTTCGCTCCGGAGTTCTCCATCGCGTTCTTCGGCGGCGACGCCGACAACTTCGAGTTCCCTCGCCACGATCTCGACATGGCGATCTTCCGCGTCTACGAAAACGGCCAGCCGGTAAAGATCGAACACTTTTTGAAGTGGTCCGCAAAGGGGGCAGCCGACGGCGAACTGATCTTCGTCTCCGGCCATCCCGCTCGGACCAGCCGGCTGCTGACGGTGGATGCGTTGAAGTTCCAGCGCGACGTTCGCTTCCCAGCGCTGCTGAATCTGTTGCGTCGCCGAGAAATCCTGCTGCAACAATTCGCCGCCGATGGCGAGGAGTTCGCTCGCCGAGCCAAGAAGGATCTGTTTGGCGTGCAGAACAGCCGCAAGCGATCGGTCGGCCAGATGCAGTCGCTGCACGATCCGCGATTGTTCGACGCCAAGAAGGCGGCGGAGGTGGAGTTGCGGTTCGGTGGCGGTTTGAAATCTGAAATCTCAAATTTGAAATCTCAGATTTCAGATTCTCACTCCGATCCTTGGGACCGCATCGCCGCCGCGAACGAGCATCACGCGCATCTCTTCAAGCGACACCTGCTGCTCGAAACCGGTGCGGGCTTTTATTCCGATCTCTTCGGCATCGCTCGGTCGCTGGTCTGCATGGCGGCCGAGGACGAGAAGCCCAACGAAAAACGCTTGGCCGAGTACCGTGACTCCGGCCGCGAATCGCTCAAGCGAAAAGTCTTCTCCCCCGCGCCGATCTACGAAGACCTGGAACGAGCCAAGCTCGCCGACTCGCTCGCCTTGCTGCTGGAGGAACTCGAACACGAGCCTGATGTGTTGCGAAAGGCGCTGTCCGGCAAAGGTCCGGTCGCGCGAGCGGCGGAACTCGTCAACGGCACGAAGTTGAAAGATGTCGAAGAGCGAAAGCGGATCGCGGCCGGCGGTTGGAAGGCCATCGAAACCTCGACCGACACGCTGATCGTGCTGGCTCGCGATATCGACGAACGCTCGCGGTTTGTCCGCAAAGAATTCGAGACGACGGTGGAGGAACTCGAACGCCAAGCCTATGCCGAGATCGCCAAGTTGCGGTTCGCCAAATTCGGCACGTCGGTCTATCCCGACGCGACCTTCACTCTGCGTCTGGCGTTCGGCACGGTGAAAGGATTGGATGACAACGGCACGAAGGTGCCAGCATGGACGACGATGGGCGAAGCCTTCGACCACGAAACCGCTCACGGCGGCCAAGACCCGTGGCAACTGCCGCGCACCTGGCACGCACGCAAATCGCAGTTGGACCTCTCGACGCCGCTCAATTTCGCCAGCACCGCCGACGGCGTCGGCGGCAACAGCGGCAGCCCCGTCGTGAATCGAGCGGGCGAACTCGTCGGCCTGATCTTCGATTCCAATCTGCAAGCCCTCGCCAACGAATTCCGCCACTCCTCCGACGTCGGCGGCCGAGCCATCTCGGTTCACTCGGCCGGAATGCTGGAAGCGATGCGCAAGATCTACGACGCCGGACAATTGGCCCAAGAGCTGGGACGCTGACCCGAAACCCGATTCCAGGAACTTTCTCATGACTTCACGCCTCAATCGACGAGACCTCATCAAGACCGCAGTGGGCACGTTGGCCGCCGGGACCGTGGCCGTTGGGACGGCGACGAGCATCGCTGCGGACCGGCCGGTGGAACCGGGCTTCAAGATTCGTAACGGTCGCATTCGGCAATCGGTGATGGGCTGGTGCTTCAATCCGATGCCCGCCGAGGAACTGGCTCGGCATTGCCGCGAGATCGGATTGGAGGCGATCGAAGGGATCGGCCCGGAGCACTATCCGGCCGTGCGAAAGTTGGGCTTGAAGATTTCGCTGGTCAGCAGTCACGGGTTCGCTCGCGGTCCGTTCAACCGCGACAACCATGAATTCTGCCTGACGAAATTGCGAGCCAGCATCGACCTGGCCGTCGAGCATCAGTGCGAGAACGTCATCACGTTCACCGGCATGCGTGAGAAAGGGATCTCCGACGAACAGGGAGCGAAGAACTGCGTCGAGTGCTGGAAGCAGGCGATCGCCTACGCCGAGGAAAAGAAGATCAACCTCTGCCTGGAGCATCTCAACTCGCGCGACAGCAGCCATCCGATGAAAGGCCATCCCGGCTACTTCGGCGACGACGTGGACTTCTGCGTCGAGCTGATTCGCCGAGTGGACTCACCGCGCATGAAGCTGCTGTTCGACATCTACCACGTGCAGATCATGAACGGCGACGTGATCCGCCGCATCGGCCAATACAAAGAGGTCATCGCCCACTACCACACCGCCGGCAACCCCGGCCGAGCCGAACTCGACGCCACGCAAGAGATCAACTATCCCGCCGTGATGCAGGCCATCCTCGCCACCGGCTACCGCGGCTTCGTCGCCCAAGAATTCATCCCCACCTGGCCCGACAAAATCGAAGCCCTGCGCCACGCCGCCAAGGTCTGCGATGTGTGAGGCATATCCGTCACATCAGCCTACCGCGATTGCATCACCGAATACCGAGCAACGCAAAGAGCGGCACACAATACACATCGTCGCGCTCCACGAATGAATCTCGCGTAATCACGATGCCGAACGGCGCGTTGTATTTTGTCTGCTTGCAGAAGGCTCGAACTGCCGCGAAATCGTCTGCCTTCAAATGCCGGCGGTACTTCACTTCGAGTGGAATTCGTTTCAGGCCAATGGTCAGGATGAAGTCGATTTCGGACTCTGTTCCGGTCGCAGGTAACCAACTCAATTCGAGACCAGGCACGCCGGAGAGGTAGGTGCCCACGATGCTTTCGACGAGATGGCCAGCTTGGGTACTCGCCGCCTCGGGCACGTTCGACAACTCGGACGGATCGAGCGGGATCTGTTCTTGGAGCCAAGCTTCGCGGATGAAATGGTCACACAAACAAAGCTTTGACGGATATGCCGCGCGCTTGCCTATCCCCTCGAACGGAGGAATCTCCGTGACCAAGAGCGAGTCCGACAGAAATCCGAGAGCATCGGTGGCTGCTTGTTGTGACACGGCCTCATGTCCAAGCAGTTGCAGTTCTTGGCACAGACGTTTGGTGGTCACGGCTTGTCCCGCAAAACGGCATGCCGCGCGAAAGATGGCTTCGACCGTCTTCTGATCGCGATGGCGACCTTGTGGGCCGGCCTTCAAGTCATGCAGAATTGTGCGCTCAACCACCAGTGAGAGCACCTGATCGCGCAGATCAAAGCGGCTGATGCGGGAATCGTCACCGATCTTGTGGCAGATCGGATAACCACCGAAATCCGCAAAGGCTTGAAACGATCGCCGTAGTAATGGCTCATGCCGACGCGCGTATTCCACAAGCTCACGCCAGAATTCGCGTGTGGCCCACTTCTCCAATCCGTTCTCTGTGGGAAAGGGCGATGGCAACGTCTCGCCGAATCGAATGGCAGCAATTTCGCGAAGTCGAAGTGCCCCAAGCTGAATCAGGCTGATTCGTCCAGCGAGGCTGTCCTGTCCCTGAGCGATCCGCAAAGCGGAACTTCCGGTCGCGATCACTTTCACCGAGCGATCATCCACCAGCGACTTCAGTTGATTCTCCCAGCCGGTCAAATTCTGGAGTTCATCCAACAAGAAATAGACCGTTTCACCACGTCGCGCGACAGCGTTGATTGGCTCTTTCAGAACGCACTCTTCATACCAGCGGACGATCGCCTGAACCGGCATCAGAAACTTGCCCAACGTCGGAACTTCATCAAACCGGATTCGGAGAATGTGCGTTGGCGGGACTTGTCGAAAGAGCAGCAACTCTTCGATGAACTGCCGCTGAATCTCCGACTTGCCAACTTGGCGAGTCCCACGCAGAGCCACAATCGCCGCGATGCCGGAGTCAATGCGGCGCACGACTTCACGGTAAGCCCAGCGACGAAACGGCTGAGTCGCCGGTTGACTTTTCCCCGACCACCACGGGTTTTGATCTTCCAGACATCGCACCAGTTCCTCAGGCAATCCGAGCAGCGGTAACGGCCCCTCAATCGGTGCCGGTTTGTGCGAGCGTTTGGCGATGCTCGATACCGACCGCCAGAAATCTCGCTTCGAGAAATTCGTCGCCGTCAGTCGGCTAAATCGCTCGCGGAGTTCTTCAAACTCTTTCGTATACGGCAACCGATCGCGCCCACCAATCCCATCGGGGAAAAGTCGCATCAATTCCAACTGTTGATCGTCCGAAAGTTTCGGCCCCGGTGGCGACTTCTTGCGTTTGCCAGTCCCCAGTCCACCCTTCTTAGCCGTACCACTCACCGCTCGCCAGAATTCATTGTCTGTCAACTTCTGTTTCGTTTGTTCGACATACAAAGCCTTCAATCGCAAGAAGTCGTCGGTGTACGGCAGCCCGTCGCGAGGCAGTTCCGTCTCGCGCAGCAGTTGTCGAATGAACGACTCGCTTTCGTGGGGGCTTTTCGACTTCTTCATGTCTGTAGGATTCCGGTCGATCGGTGAAGAATTGGATCAGCCTCGATAATGTCACATCCCAGCCAGAGCAACACAACGGCCGGTTGAGCGGAGCGGTCACGATGAAGCTCGCTTCAAGGCAACACGGTCAGCCCCAACGCGACGGCAGCGGTTCGTTGGCGGTTGTCGTCGGAGACGAATTCGGTCTCCCTCGCTGACAACGCCGCCGCCAGATGCAGCGCGTCCAATGTGCGAATCGAAATCGGCTGCGGTCGCTGCAGGCACGTTTGAACGACGTGCTGAAACTCGGCGTGGATATCGAAATCGGTCGCGATCAACTCGACGGTTCCGTCGCCAAGGTCGATCAACAGTTCATCCGCGAGATATTCCGCCTTTTGAGGATCGAGGCGGCCATCCGCTTCAAGCCGGCGGATTGTCAGGATGGTCTCAAACTGTCCCAGCGGAGAAGTCCGCAAGGTCGTCGGACGATCGGCGATGGCGCGAAACACCAGAGAATCCGGCTCCGTCAAATAGAGCTTTGCTAAGGCGGATGAGTCCCAATAGCTCATGGGTCAAATCCGATCCTCACGAAGTTCATCCAGAATTTCCTGAGTCGGACGGAGCGAATCGGAAGCGGTGAGTGCGCGAAGCCGATCCAGTTTTTGCAGCCAGCGCGTGCGGTCCACGGGTGTCACCGGCGCTTTCGTGGCATTCTCCGTGGCCGATGACTGACGCAGTTCGCGAGTCAGAAACCGCAGCAACTCCGCTTTCTCGTTTTGCGGAAGTTGAGCAATCGTTGATTCCAATTCTTTCAAACTCATCATCGGCTCCGCGCCAACATCATTCGTCGTGTTCAGCACCGACCGCAGCCTATGCCAACCGGAGAAATCGCTCAAGAACGGTTTCGCTGCCCAACATCGGCCAAGACTTACTCTTCGCTTGGCGGACGAAGCCCACCACGCGGCGGCCAACGCTCAAAACCAGATTTCTGGCCTTCTTGTCCACACCAAGTGGAGGGTCTTACCGAACGCATTTCGGACTTTTTCCGGTGTTCCTTCTCCAAGCGTCTTGGCTTCCAACCGACAGAGATGCGGTAACACCTTGCGAGAGCGAAGTGGTCGAAGTCCGGCTCCGATGTGATTGTAGGTCAGGCTCAATTTGAGCAAATTTGCGAGATAGGGTGATTCACATATCGCTTCCGTTGCCTTCTGACCGATCCCGCACTGCTCAAGGGACAACGATCGCAAATTGGCAAAACTTGGATTGGACGCCAATGCCTGTGCTCCACGGTCTCCCAATGGCCAGCCACTCAGATCAAGATGACGCAGTTTCGGGACAGATATTTTTGAGAGGAACCTCACCATTTCGGTTTCTGTAGCGATGAGATATTTCTCTTCAGGAGCATTGAGAGAAAGCGTTGTCAGTTCCGGCATCACTTTTTCGTTTGCTAACGGCAACAGCCCAGCCGCAGTCATGACGTTTGAACCTAAGCTGAGATCCCGCATTTCCCTCAGAATTCCCGATTCAGCGAGGAGAGAGATACTCTTGTTGTCCAGCCGATTGCTATGCAACAAAAGCACTCTGAGTTGTCGCGCCCAGTTCGCGCGAGCGAGGTTCTTGATCGCACTGCTCTTAATTCCGCAGCTTCCTGACTCAAAGACTCTCAGGTTCGGAAGCGACCAGGTTGTCAACAGTTTCATACCGGTACTGGTTAGCGATGTCTTAAAGAGCGAGAGACGGCTGAGATTCTCGAATCTCAGCCCGCGTGACTCCTCCGTGATAGGAGTCCTGGGGAGTCTGGCGGTCCGCAAGTTCTTCGATCGCGAGAGCGCTCGAAGACTTCTGGCCGTCGAACGATTGCCAATCCCGATTTCAATGTCGCGCATCCCTTGAAACCAGTCCGCGGAGATCATCCGCGTCACTGCCGTCGGATCATCTTCCGGTGAACTCAGATGAAGTCGTGACATCCGTTTCAGCTTCTTTGACTTGGCAAGCTTCGACATTTGCGAACCGTACAAATCCATAATATCCAACGATTCGAGACTGTCGGCGATCGGTGATGACAGAATTGCCTCGACCGTATCGACCGGTGGCGAGTCATTGATCGCATTGAAAACCTCCAACGCGGTTAGTTTGCCAGCTACTGGCGTGTCGAGAATGGTGTCGAGTTGGCGGCTAAACCAACCGTAGAATTTCAGTCCCCGTGCAGTCGTTTGAGTCATTAAGTCGGGCAACGCTTCGCGAAACCGCAGGGCGGCTGCTTTCTCGTCGCGAAGGTGCTTGTCGGCTGGCTCTCGTATCCAGAATGGAAATCCACGACGCAAACCGTTGAACGGCAGCCAGCTTCCATCAAGTGAGTAGCTCTTTGTGTACTTCGACCCGCCGAGATCATACGTGCCTTTCTTACACATGCGTGCGAGAACCTCACGTCCTCGGTCAACGAGGTCACAGTAATCGTCATCGCTGGGTCGAGACTTCGCGAGCGCGCATTGAACTCGAATAAAGTCGGCACTTTCGGGGGCACCTCGTCTTTCCAGCCAGTCGGCAAATATCAGTCGCGGCTGATCGTCGTCGATCTTCCGAATGACGTTTGCCAAAAGTTTTGGATTTGTCAGCGCCGGTTTCCAATGTGACATGATGAACTTCCTTTGGTCAGGCTACGGCTTCGGCCACTTCAAATGCTTGTACAGAAACTCGAACGTCCCTTTGCTGTTGATCTCGTGCAAGCCGTCGAAGAATTCGATGTCGGTGCGATCGCCGAGGCCGAGCGTGTCGTACAGGCGGCGGACTTTGGCGTATTCGTAGGCGACCCATTCGTCGGGAGCGACGCCGTCCCAGTGGCCCCGTTCGACCATGAACGGACGCGGGGCGAGCAGCGCGACCATCTCGGCGTAGTTGAACGTCGAGCCCATGTCGAAGTACGGCATCTCCCACTCGACCGTGAACATGAAGCTGTACTTGGCGTCGGTCGAGCAGACCTTCCGCGCCCAATCGTTGAAGTCGGCCGAGCAGATCGACAAGCAATACCGATCCAGCAGCGGCGGGATGCGCACGGCCGTCTCGCCGCCGTAGCTCAGGCCGTAGAACGCGATGCGGTCGGGATCGACCTGCGGCAGCGACGACAACCAGTTCAAGATTTGCTCGTGCTGCGCGAGGATGAACGAGAACAGCGATGCCTTCACACAGTTCGCCTTGCGGCTGAGGAACCGATACTTGTCCTCGCCGCGATACGGATTGTGCGGAGCAAACACGATGAAGCCCCGCTCGGCCAGCTTCGCCGCGTAGTCGTGATACGCCTTCTCGTCGTTCTCGATGACCACCTTCGGCACGCCGTTGCGGCCATGCTGACACACGACAACCGGCCGCTTCTCCCCCGGCTTCAAATCCTTCGGCAACAGCAACACGCCCCACGCGAAGACATCCGGAAAGACATCCAGCACGACGTCGTAGCCAACCCATTTCTCTTTGTCGTAAATCTTCCGCGACCGCGCATTGAACGGCAGCAACGGATCATCAAACTTGCCAAGCACCTCGTCGCGAAAGTACTCGCGGAACCTGGCGGTTGATTCGGAGAACTTCGCGCTCGTAGTGACCCGATTCATCGGGTCTTTCGCCGCCTCGGCCTTCGCCTGCTGAGCCAGCGCCGTCACCGAAAAGAATTTGTCGCGCGTGTGATCCGACTCACGCACGAGTCGTTGGATGAAGCGTTCGAGTTCGAGCACTTGTCGACGCTGGCGTTCGGCCAAGTCGTACTCGTGGATGATTCCTGACGAGGCGAGAAACTGCCCCCCCTCGTGCGGCTCGAACACGTATTTGGCCCCCATAAAACCAGACAACTTTTCTAGTGCGGCCTCGGTCGCGCCGTGAGGTGGTTCGTCGTCAGCGGATCGAGACTTCTTGTCGATCACCAGGGCTCGCTGTTGAAAGCCTTCTGGCAGGAGCGAAGCGATTCGCTGGAATTCGTCAGTCACTGATTTCGTGTCGGGTGTCTCGAGCTTTCCGATGGCTGCCCCGCCGCGTCGTCCCGGTTTTGCGGCAGGCGGTCCATCAACCTTTGGAAATGAAGCGTCATGCACGACGAGCGGTCTTGGTGCGACGAGCGTTGCCAGTTCCGCGTCACCGAATTCGCGGTGCAGCGACCAGACGTGCCGATAGATCGGCTCGTCCCACGGCCGAGCGTGCGGCTCGAAATAGCCGCTCGTCAGACAAGCGTCGATGCGCGGCTCGACGGCGGCCGACATCAACGCGAGCAAGCCCCCTTCTCCGTACCCCGCGACCGCGACTTTTTGATTGGGTTCGAGCTGCGACCTTAACCACTCCGCACCGGCCAAAACCTTTTGGACTTCGAGGCCGATGATGTGTCGGCCCATGTGAAACGCCTGCCGCCAAATCCATTCGCGATGCGGCTGGTTCGTGAACGCGACGAGTCCGCTTCCCGAATGCCGATCGGACCGGCTGATCAACGTCGGCACGAGCACCAGAAAACCATTCTCGGCCAAGTGCTGAGCAAAATTCGTTGCCGGTGGATCCGACTCCTTCCCCTCAGCCACTCCGGCGATCTGTTCGGGAGTTTGATCGGCATCGGGAATCGCTACGACTGCACCGACAACCGGTGCCTCGTACCGCCTGAGGAACTGAGTCCCCTTGATCTCAACCCACTTGCCGTCGCCCGGTCTGAGCAACAAACCTTCGGCCGTCACTCCGTCCATCACGGGCCAACGGACTCGAAACACGGTGACTGCCGCGTCTTTGTTCTTTCTCGCTCGTTGCGACTGCACCGTTCCGACTTGGCCGTCCCCTTCGTTCAGCACCGAGACAACTTCCATTTGCCCCGGCACTCGCTGATCGACCAGCCCGATGAGCTTCTTCAGCCGCTCGCGATTCGGAGCGATCGACTTTTCGTAGGCTTCCGGCGACGACGTGTCTCGCTTCCAGAATTGCTGGCGATTCGCAACGGCGTGCTCGATCTTCCGTTCGACGAAGCGATGCAGGCCGTCCATCATCCGGTCGGCGAGATCGTCGTCCCACGTCAGCGGCTGCGTGTTCGGCAGAGTGGCGGGCACCTCTGCCGCGACTGTGCCGCAGAGAATCAACCAAACCAGAAGTCCGCGTGTCATCGGTCGTCCTTTGTTAAGTGGCACAACTCGGACTTGATCGATCACCAATCGAGAAGCGACTGGGACATCCGCGCCTTCCGTGCAATCCGTGTTCTACAGGAACCGCAGTCTCCAAGTTTGGAACACGGATGACACGGAGAACACGGATCAGCACTGCCAAGTCCGGGAGGGGAGCAGTCATCAATGGTAAGACGTCAAATCCGAGTTGAGGCATCGTGACTTTATTGTGGACTTGGATCGACCTCTTTTGCGATGCAGTAGAGATGTCGCTCGCCGCGCAAGAACAGTTCGCGGCCGACGATCGCGGCGGAAGCGGCGAAGACGTCGTTCAACCGGTTCAGGGCCAGTTCGCGCGGTTTGTCTTCGTGGCTGAGGACGATCGTGTTGCCGGCGAGATCGGTGACGTACACGCGGCGGCCGGCTCCGACGGGCGAAGCGTAGATATCGCTGAGTCCGCCGAGGCGAATCTGGCCGGGGCGGTCTTCGCCGGTTTGAGCATTCACTCGCGAGAGGACGCCTTGATAGTGCGTCAGGAAATAGAGCGAGTCGCCGTACAACAGCGGTGACGGAACGTAGGGTGTGCCGCGCGAGCGGCTCCAGGCGACACGGTCGGTGCCGGTGATGTCCCCTTTGGCTCGGTCGAGGCGAATGGCCAGGAACGCTCGCTTCTCGTAACTGCTGCCGGCGAAGAGCATCCCCTCGGCGGCGACAGGCGTGGCGACGACGTTTGAGGAAAGGCCGCCGCATTCCCAAATCACTTTGCCGTTCGCCAAGTCGTAGCCGCGCACTCGATTCGTCCCGGCGACGATGAGCAACGGCTTGTCGTCCTGTTCGATGATGATCGGCGAGGACCACGAGGTGTCCTCGTCACGGTTCGCTTTCCAGAGTTGCCGGCCGGTCCGTTTGTCGAAGGCGGCGACAAAGCATGGCCCGTCGTGATCCCAATTGATGACCAGCGTGTTGCCATACAACGCGGGCGAGATGCTTTCGCCGTGGCCGTGCTTGGTTTGCATCTCGCCGAATTGTTTCTGCCACTTCACTTCGCCGTTCAGGTCGAGGCAATACAGACCGTGTGAACCGAAGAACGCGAAGACGTGCTCGCCATCGGTGACCGCCGAATTCGATGCGAGACTGCCGGTGTAATGTCCCCCTTCGTGCGGCAACTTCTTGTGAACCGTCTTCTGCCAGAGGAGTTTTCCATCGCGACGGTTGATGGCCATCACGACGAACTCATGCCGTTGCGTCACCGGCACCCCGTCGTGAGTCCCCGGAGCGGTGCTGTGTTTGGGCGGAAGTTTCTCGCCATAAGGCACGGCGGTCGTGAGGAAGATTCGGTCGCCGAAAATGATCGGCGTCGAATGTCCTTTGCCGGGCAAGGGGACTTTCCATCGAACGTTCTTCGTTTCGCTCCATTCGATCGGCGGATCGGCATTCGGAGCGACACCGGTTCCCAAGGGGCCACGCCACTGTGGCCAGTTCGGTTCCTCTGCGCGAGTGACACTGGTCGCCACGGTGAGCAAGAAGATCGACAGGCTCATCCAACGGAACGATCTCGGCATGACGTACCTCCCATCCAACGTAGGTCAGGCTTTCCAGCCTGACTCGAATGCTGCAAACCGTGTCGTTCGTGCGATGGGTCAGCCTAGAAAGGCTGACCTACGAACGCGACTTTACGAAACATGGCCGGCTCTTGAAGATGCTCGGTCAGAGGAACGGACTAACGAGGAACCCGCGACGTGTTTGTGTATTTGGCAGACGGATACTTCTACGGAATGCTGGCCTGGCTGCTCGCCGGGGGCGTTGGCTTTTGGCTGCTGCTACGTCTGCGTGGCCAATGGCGTGGGCAACCGAAAAAAATAAATTGCGTCAACGCCGGACTGTCGCTGTGGATGGGGTTGGCTCTGCTGACGAGCGTCGAGTTGTACTTCGCTCTGATTTACGACGCATCGGACTCGTTCAACATGACGAACGTGTCGCGGAAGTGGTTTGCGTTGCATGTGGACCCGGTGAAGCAGAAGCATCACATCGAAATTCGGCCGGGTGAAGGGCTGAATATTCGCGACGACCGCAACTATCCGACAAAGCTTTCCAAAGATCAGCGGCATCTGGTGTTCTTTGGCGACAGTTTTACGTTCGCTCAGGGCGTGCCGGAGGTGCGTGACCGCTTCAGCAACCGCGTGCGAGCGGCGCTCGAACCGGCATCGAACGGCAAAATTGTCGTCTCTAACTTGTCCGACGCCGGCACCGACCTGTTCTGGGTTGAGGGGCTGATGAAGACGCTCTTCGACAACGGCCATCGGGTGGACACGGCGGTTTATGTGCTCTGCTTAAACGACATCGAGACGTTCCACGAGCGGCATCGGACCTACTACCAAGACCTGAGCAAGCACTCGCCGACGTTTTTTCTGTTTCGCGACACCTACTTCTTCAACTGGGTCTATTTCCGAGTGAAGCAGGCGACGCTGAAGGATGTCCGCGGATATTTCTCGTTCGTGCAGGAGTATTACTCCGGCGAACCGTGGGAGAAAATGAGTCGGAAACTGGACCAAATGCAGACGCTGTGCGAGGCAAACGGGACAGACTTTCGGATCGTGATCTTCCCATTTCTGCACAACTTGGGGCCGGAGTATCCGTTTCGTGAAGCTCATCAGAAGATTGTGGAGTATTGTCGATCGCGAAACATTCCGGTCTTGGATTTAGAGCCGGAACTGACTCCGTTTGCCGCGAAAGGTCTGACCGTGAACCGTTTTGACGCTCATCCCAATGAATTGGCCCATCGGATCGCGGCCGAAGCGATGTTGCGGGAACTTTTGCGGGATTTCTCCGCGAATGGAAATCCTTGACCGAACGGTTCATAATCCCGCCGCAATCACGGCTGCTGCCGGGGTTTGCTCGCCCACCTCTCTCCGAAAACCCCGCCTTCAAATCGTCTCATGACAGCACCTCTCAACAAAGTCTTCCGCCTGGAGCGCGATGGAAACGTCCTGATTGTCATCCCTCAGGGTGACATCAGCGGGTTCCGCTACAACGACGTGCATCAGGAATCCAACGTGACGTTGCAGGTGCTCGATGACCCATCGTTGCAGCATGTGGTGATCGATTTCACGGCCGAGCAAATTCTGGGATCGATCATCATCAGCGTCGTCATCAAGACGTGTCGCAAAGCCGGAGCCAAGGGAGGCAAGGCCGCGTTCTGCAATGCCTCGCCCGACATGTTGGAAGTGCTCACAACCATGAATCTGACCAAACTCTGGCCGCACTACCTCAGCCGAGCCGAGGCGATCGCCGCAGTTCAAGCTGGATGAAGCCACCCGCGACCAAGCTGCCAAGGACATGCGCGTGACCGCCGCTTTACCGCTCGACATCGCTGCCGCCATCCCCGCCGTCCGACCGATCGCCGTCATCGACATCGGCACGACCGCCATCCGCATGGCCATTGCCGAAATCGACGGCTCTGGCAACGTCCGCACGTTGGAAACCGTGTCGCAAGGAGTCGATCTGGGCAAGGACACGTTCACCCGCGGCATCATCAAACGGGGAACCATCGAAGACTGCGTCAAGGTGCTGGTCAGCTACCGCCAGTTGCTCAACGAGTACCAGGTCACCAGCACCGATCAAATTCGTGTCGTCGCCACCAGCGCGGTGCGTGAGGCCGCCAATCGCCTGTCGTTCATCGACCGCATTTACATCGCCACCGGCCTGACGGTCGAGCCGCTCGACGAAGCCGAAGTCAACCGCATCACCTTCGTCGGCATCAAGCCGTACCTCGATTCGGAACGAGCCCTCGCGTCGGCGAAGACGTTGGTCGTGGAAGTCGGCGGCGGCAGCACCGAAGTGCTGCTGGTCCAAAGCGGACAAGTCGCGTACTCGCACACGTATCGGCTCGGCTCACTGCGGCTGCGCGAAATGCTCGAAGAGCACCGCCTGCCGAAACTCAAAGTCCGCTCGATCATGCAGAGCCAAATCGGCCGCACGGTCGATGAGATTGTGGTCCACGTCCCGCCGGAAGGCTCGACGGAGTTGATCGCGCTCGGCGGCGATGTCCGTTTCGCCGCCGCTCAAATTCTGCCTGAGAAAAAGCTGCAACATCTCGGCCGCGTCTCGACCGCCTCGCTGGAACGCTTCACCGACAAAGTGCTGGAGATGTCCCCCGACGAGATCGTGCAAAAGTATCAAATCTCGTTTCCCGACGCGGAGACGCTCGGCCCAGCACTGCTCGCTTACAGCATGTTGGCGCGGACGCTGCACCTCGACCACATCCTGGTCACGAACGTGAATCTGCGCGACGGCTTGCTCAAAGACTTGGCCGTGCGCGGCGCGTGGACGGAAGATTTTTCGGAGCAAGTCCTCCGTTCGGTGATCGACTTCGGCCGGAAGTTTTGCTTCGACGAACCGCACGCGACGCATATCGCCGTCTTGGCCAAGAAACTCTTCGAGCAGCTTCGCGAGCAACATCAGCTCGATTCCCGCACCGGCCTGCTGTTGCAAGTCGCCGCGCTGCTGCATGAGGTCGGCCTGTACGTCAACACGACCAGCTATCACAAGCACTCGATGTACCTGATCCAAAACGGCGAACTGTTCGGCCTGTCTCGCCGAGATCAGCTCCTGGTCGCGATCGTCGCGCGCTACCACCGCCGAGCCTCACCCAAACCAACCCACGCCGGCTACGCCTCGCTGGACCGCGATGGCCGCGTCACCGTCGCCAAGCTCGCCGCACTGCTGCGAGTCGCTATCGCGCTCGACCGTTCCTACACACAACGTATCGCCGACCTGACCTGCGAACGCGAAGACGACCGCTTAGTCATTCAGATTCCCAACGCCGACGACCTGTCGCTCGAACAACTCGCCCTCAAACAAAACGGCTCGCTGTTCGAGGAAACCTTCGGCCTGCAAGTCGTGCTGCGAGCAAAACAGGGATGACCCCGCACATGCCTCCCGAACTCCGGATCGCCGAAGCCGCCGCCCATGCCGGGGCTGAGATTGCCCTCCAGCATTTTCAAAACTTGGCCCAAGTCACCAGCCAAGTGAAACCGGGCGAGCAGAGCTTCAACCGTGTCTCGATCGCCGACGTCGAATCCGAACACGCGATCGTCGCCGTCATCCGCCGCGAGTTTCCGAACCATGCGATCTTAGGAGAAGAAGCCCACTCGGCCGCCACCGATGCCGAGCATCTGTGGGTCATCGACCCGATCGACGGCACAAACAATTTCCTGCACGGCATCCCCCAGTTCGGCATCTCGGTGGCCTACTATCGAGCCGGCCAACCGGTCTGCGGCGCGATCCTCAATCCAGTTCGCGGCGACAGCTTTGTCGCAGCGCGCGGGCACGGAGCTTTTCACAACGGTCAGCGCGCCAGCGTCTCAGAACATCGTCGGCTGGATGAAGTCTTGATCGGACTCGGCTTCTACTACGACCGCGGCGCGATGATGGAAGCCACACTGGACGCGATGCGCGAACTCTTCGGCCACAACATTCACTGCATCCGCCGCCTGGGAGCCGCAACGCTCGACCTGTGCATGGTCGCCTGCGGACAACTCGGAGCCTACTTCGAGTACGAACTCTCCCCGTGGGACTTTGCCGCCGGCCGTTTATTCGTCGAAGAGGCCGGAGGCCGCGTCACCACCTGCGACGGTAGTCCGCTCCCGCTGGCGAAGACCCACATCCTCGCGACCAACGGTCTGTTACACGACGCCATGCTGGAAATCGTGCAACGCAACTTGCCCCGGCAATCGTCTCGCGAGTCTGAACCAAAGCTCTTGAGTCGCACCAGCGCGCTCCACTAGACTCCCGCCCCGCTTGCGATACCCGATGGTGTAACGGTAGCACAACAGATTTTGGTTCTGTTTGTCCAGGTTCGAATCCTGGTCGGGTAATCGGTTGCTTGTTCAAGATTCGGTTAGAGAGTGAAAGCCCCGGAATTGCCGGGGTTTTTGCATTTCTGGATTTCCCACCGTTCGCGTGATTAACTCCAGCATCGGGACCGTAGCTCAATCGGTTAGAGCAGAGGACTCATAA
>CAMDPX010000192.1 GCA_945905295.1 Planctomyces sp. SH-PL62
CGTGTAACCGGGGCTAGCGCCGCGCGGCTAATATTCGGAATTCGGGTTAATTGACTCTGTGAGGTTGCCGAAGCGACGTGACCAAAGCAAGTCTGCGAACTGCTTCGTTTTGAACCAAACCGTTCCTACACTCCCGCCCTGTTTTGGGATTTGAAATTTGAAATCTGAAATTTGAGACTTGAATCACGATGCCTCGCTACGACGCCAAACGCCTCGAACCCAAGTGGCAAGCCTATTGGGAAGAACATCAAACCTTCGCGACCGGCCCGTTCGATCCGGCCAAAGAGAAGATGTATGTGCTCGACATGTTCCCGTACCCATCGGGAGCCGGTCTGCACGTCGGACACCCCGAAGGCTACACGGCGACCGACATCGTCTGCCGCTACAACCGCATGAAGGGGAAGCAAGTCCTGCATCCGATGGGCTGGGATGCCTTCGGGCTCCCCGCCGAGGAATACGCGATCAAGACCGGCACGCATCCGGCCGTCACGACCGCGAAGAACATCGAGACGTTCAAACGGCAGTTGAAATCGCTCGGCTTCAGCTACGACTGGAACCGCGAGCTGGCCACGACCGATCCCGATTACTTCCGCTGGACGCAGTGGATTTTCCTGCAAATCTTCGACACTTGGTACGACGCGAGTTGTGAATGGACCGGGCCGGACGGAGTCAAACGCATCGGCCGAGGGCGGCCAATCTCCGAGCTGCCGATCCCGCCCGATGTCGCCGCGAACGGCGAAGCCGCGGTGCGACGCTATCAAGACCAGCAGCGGCTCGCGTACCAACACGAAGCCCCGGTCAACTGGTGCCCCGCACTCGGCACGGTGCTCGCCAACGAAGAGGTCGTCGACGGCAAGAGCGAACGAGGCAACCACTCCGTCGAACGCATCCCACTCCGCCAGTGGCTCCTCCGCATCACGGCTTATGGAGACCGACTCGCGACCGAGTTGGACAATCTTGCTTGGCCCGAGTCGATCAAGCTGATGCAACGCAACTGGATCGGCAGGAGCGAAGGGGCAGAGGTTGATTTCTGGATTGGGGTTGAGGGTTCAGGGTTGAGGGTTGAGGGCAAGACAATGTCTTCACCCTCAACCCTCAACGCTGAACCCTCAACCTTCAACGACTGGCTTGCCTCCCGCGCGCAAACCGGCTTCCCACGCGAACCCGGCGACGACGTGCTCCGCATCTACACCACTCGCCCCGACACGCTGTTCGGTGCAACGTACATGGTCCTCGCGCCGGAGCATCCGGCCGTCGATCGGCTGACGACTCCAGAGCAACGCGCGGCGGTCGAGGCGTACCGCCAACAAGCCTCGTTCAAGAGCGACCTCGACCGCACGGAACTCGCGAAAACCAAGAGCGGCGTCTTCACCGGCGGCTGCGCGATCAACCCGGTCAACGGCGAGAAGGTTCCCGTCTGGATCGCCGACTACGTCCTCATCAGCTACGGCACCGGAGCCATCATGGCCGTGCCGGCGCACGATATGCGCGACTGCGAATTCGCGCTCACGCGTGAGCCGAGGCTGCCGATCAAAGCCGTAGTTCGACCAAGTGACCGTTTTTTGGTTGAAGGCCATGTAATCATCTTGAAGGCCGGACCTCGCGTGGACGCAGCAAAGATGTTGCTCGCCGATCCGTTGCGCGTCGATCGCGATCCGGGTATGCGACAGTTGGCCGAAACAGTAGTTAAGACGGACGGATGGCAAGAGGCGCAGGCCGCTGAAGAGTTCTTCAAGTGTTACGCGAATCATCCAGAGCTATGGTTGCCTGTCGAAGACGGTCCGGGTGCTGCGATCAACTCTGGCAAGTACAACGGCCTGCCCACCGCCGAATTCAAATCGAAGATCACCGCCGATCTCGCCGCTTCGGGTCTCGGTCGCAAGGCGGTCAATTATCGCTTGCGAGACTGGCTCTTCAGCCGGCAGCGGTATTGGGGCGAGCCGTTTCCGCTGTGGCATGAGCTGGATGCCTACGGTCAGCCCACGGGACTGCTGCGAGTCGATGCCGAGTCGGCGTTGCCGATCACGTTGCCGGAGATGGCGGACTTCAAACCGACCGGCACGCCGGAGCCGATGCTTTCCAAAGCTCCGGAGTCGTGGCTCTACCAAACCGCTCCCGACGGCACGAAGCTGAAACGCGAAACCAACACGATGCCGCAATGGGCCGGCTCGTGCTGGTACTACTTGCGGTTCGTGGACAACAAAAACGCTGCGGCCTTCATCGACCCGCAGTTGGAAAAGCAGTGGCTGCCGGTCGACCTCTACGTCGGCGGGGCCGAGCACGCCGTGTTGCATTTGTTGTACTCACGCTTCTGGCACAAGGTGCTGTTCGATCGCGGCCACGTTCACACCGCCGAACCGTTCCAGCGACTGGTCAATCAGGGGATGATCCTCGGCGAGGTTGAGTTCACAGGCTACCGTAGGTTGGGACTCCGTCCCGACCCAAATGGCAGCGAATCGGCTGCGGATGGCAAAGCAGGGGTCGGGACGGAGTCCCAACCTACGGGCGAATGGGTCTCCGCCTCCGAAGTCACCGATGACGATGACGGGAATGCAATTCTCAAAGCGACCGGTGAAAGGCTGGCGACGGTGAAGCTGTCGCTCGATGCCGTCAAAAAATCCGGCGACTCGTTTGTGCTGGCAGATCGCCCGGATGTCCGAATTGAAAGTCGCGCCTACAAGATGTCGAAGTCGCGCGGCAACGTGATCAACCCGGACAGCGTCGTCGAGAACTACGGAGCCGACTCGCTGCGCCTCTACGAGATGTTCATGGGCCCGCTCGAAGCGGTGAAGCCGTGGTCGATGCAAGGGGTTGAGGGTGTCTCACGCTTCCTCGCTCGCGTGTGGCGGACGATCACCGACGATCGAGCCGATGACGTGCGGTTGAATCCCGCCGTGCAAGATACAACGCCGGCCGAACCGCAATTGCGTCTGCTGCACAAGACGATCAAAGCCGTCACGCACGATTTCGACACGCTGGGCTTCAACACGTCGATCAGCCGACTGATGGAGTTCATGAACGAAGTCACGAACTGGAGCGTCCGCCCGATTTCGATCATGCGACCGTTCGTGCTGCTACTCAGCCCGCTGGCTCCGCACGTCGCCGAAGAGTTGTGGCAACTGCTCGGCGGCACTACGACGCTGGCCTACGAACCGTGGCCGACGTTCGATCCGAAGCTGGTTGAAGACGCTGTGATCGACGTCCCCGTCCAAATCAACGGCAAGCTGCGAGCGAAAATCACCGTCGATGCAAAAGCCGATCAAGCCACCATCGAAGCGGCGGCTCGGCGAGAGGACAGCATCATCTCGCAGCTTGAAGGCAAGACGGTCGTCAAAGTCGTGTATGTGCCGGGTCGGTTGTTGAACTTCGTCGTGAAGTGAGCGTGCATGAACTCCGAAATCACATTTCTGTTTTGGAACGTGAATCGGCGGCCGTTGGCTCCTTTGGTCGCGGAAATTGCGCGAGAGAAATCCGTTGACGTCGTGATCTTGGCGGAGTCCGATGGTGACGACACCGCCTACATCGAGTCACTCACCAACCAAACCGGACACGCGTTTAACAAGCCCTATGCGAATTCCGACAAGATCGACGTCTTCACGCATCTGCCAAGGGATTCGGTGCGTCCCGTTTACGACCATGCTTCCCGGCGGATGACCGTGCGGCGTTTGGTGCTCGAGAAGACCGACCTGTTGCTTGTGGCTTTGCACTTTCAAAGCAAGGTCAACTGGTCAGATCAGGACCAAGCTGGCGAAGCGGGTAATCTTTGCCGCGAAGTGTGCCGCTTGGAGGATGAACATGGTCATCAACGGACGATCGTCGTTGGCGACTTCAACATGAACCCCTTCGAGCCAGGCATGACCTCCTGTCACGGATTCCATGCCGTCATGACCAAAGCGATCGCACAGAAGAATAGGCGAACGGTTTCCGGATCCGACTACCGATTCTTCTACAATCCCAGTTGGAATCATTTTGGAGATCGAACTCCCGGTCCGGCGGGTACACATTACTATGCCCCCGGAAAACCGATTCAGTTTTACTGGAATCACTTCGATCAACTGTTGTTGAGACCCAGCCTTTTGCCCTATTTTCATGACGACTTTGCGGTGCTCGACCGCTGCGGAGAACGATCGTTACTGAGCCAGCACGGTCAACCGGACGAGACGGTTGGCTCGGACCATCTGCCGATCCTGTTCCGATTACAGTTTCCATCATCTGCGGAGACGTTGAATCATGCCTGATACTCTTCCTGACCTTTGGCCAGAAATTGAAACAGAAAATGTGGTCACTCCACTGGCGATCCTACGCTTTCAAGCAGGGCAATTGCGTGTGAAGACGAAAGGGCTTATCGAAGCAGTGGTGCGCACCGAGCAGACCGAATACGGATGGATGCGTCACCATCTTGTTTTGATCGCGCCGGCCCTCGAACGTTATGAATATGAAATCGCGACTTTTCAGCATGCGGTCACCCTCGTTTACCCCGTGAGTGTCGACAGTCCGACGGAAAACGAGCGAGACTGCAGCAGCCAGGACGAGTTACTCGAAGCGGTTTCTAAGATTCTGCGATCTGATCGGGTGAAATCGGTGATTGCCTCACTGATCGCACAAAGCCGGGACGCGAGTCAATTGACGACTTCCAGCACAGCGAAGTAGCGGTGGGGCAATGCTTATGACCTCCTACCCTCCTTGCGATGAAAATTGCGATCTGCCGAAAGCAGAGCGGGCCTTGATTGATCGTTTGAATGCCGAAGCCAAGAAAACGACTGACTGGTCCACGTTCAGTAGTTTCTGGATGGCCAATGTCAGCGAGTTCTATTCGGCTCAAGGGCTGTCGCGACCACAGATTCGTCAAACGGTTGGTTATCGAATCGGGCAAGACCTCGATAGCCGTTTCGCCATTTCCCAAGGGATGGCCAGATCGCCGGACTATCGCGATGAACTCGAATCGCTCATTCAAGAGCGCTTTCAAACACGCCGTGAGTTCTGTGAAGCGACCGGATTAACGGAAGATATGCTGAGCCATGTCTTGTCCAAGCGAAAACACTTGGCGATCAATACGCTGGAAGAGTGCCTGCGGCGAATTGGTTATTCGTTGCACATCGCGCCAACGTCATCGGGTTAATCGGTAGACCATTCATTGTCAAAGTCGCTGATGCTTTGCGATGGCCGACCTACTTCATGAAATGGTTGTGCCACACCGAAACGGAGTGATAGATGCCGTCGTTGGTGACGGAGGCTCCGACACCTGCCGGTTGGGCTTTCGCCTCGGCCAGCTTTTGCCACTCGATCACGTTGTCGTCGAGCGTCTTGCCGTGGATCTCGGTGACGGTGAAGTCATTGAACCCCTGAAATATCGCGGTGTAGTTGTTGTTCTTTCCCGTCGCAGTGATCGAGACGTCGATCAGCTTCTGCGATTGAGAATACTTCGCGACGATATTTTCCCATTCGGTGAGACCGCTGCGATGGAAGTAGAACGTGTTCTTGGGATGTCGCCAGATCACGTCGCTGGTCAATTTGCCTTCCGCGTCGAGGTATTGCTGCCGAGCCTGCAACGCGCAGCTCTTTTCCGCGGGTGGCGTGAACATCGTGCCGAGCGGAACGGCCACGTTGATGTCGATGTTGGTGCCAGCTTCCCATTTCACCTTCGCAGATGCCATGACGTGCCGCACCTGCTTGTTCGCATCGAGGTAGCCGGCTAGATCGACCGCCGTGAAGCCGTTCGCGCGAATGTCGGCGTAGTGCTTCGTGATCTCCTCGGTCGTCCCGTCGAAGAGTTCGCCTGGATTCACGGAAGACAGCCAGATGGCCGCGACCTTGAGTCCATCGGGAGTCGGATACGGCCGCACGCGAGTCGGTCGCAATCGGCGCGATTTGAGTGCTTCGGTCAACGGCACGAGGTCCGTGAACGGCAGCGTCTGCACGATGGCGAATCGCTCTCCGAGCAGCCCCTTGCCAACGCTCATCGCTTTTTGAAGAACCGCGTCGCGACGATTCAGCGGCATCAAGACCGCGAGGTTGGCGTCGTTCGTCCAACCCGATTCGGTGACGCGCTGCTCGGCCTTGGCTTTCGGCAAGCCTTTGAGATTCGGAGCGGCAAAGGCGTACCACTGGCCGGCTCGCAGTTTCACCGATGACTTGAAGTTACCGGATTGCTTCTGAGCCAAGTCCCACCAGCCATCCGCGAGTTCCGCGGCAACATCAGCCGTCGGAGGTTTCGTGGCTTCTATCAGCGTGCTGTCCTGTTGCGCGAGCTTTTGCAGCGTCGCGTCGTTCGCCAGCACCAGCCGCTTCAGTCCCTCGTTCCAATCCGACTTGGCGAGGATCAAGAAGCGGCCAAGCGCTTCGTTGGCGGCGGGATCATTCGGAGTCTCGACGAGCTTCTTCTCCGCAGCGGCACTCGACTCGGCAAGCTTCTTGTACTCGGTAATCTCCGCACGCCGCGCGACCGCTTGTTTGAGCATGTCGGTCGACTTCAACCGCCGAGCCAGCGCGTCGGCCAACTCCAGATGCTGCAACGCCGGTTCGATGCGATCCGCTCGCTGATGTTCCAGAGACAGTTTGAATGACAGCTCGGCCAGTTGCTTATGCAGATCTTTGTCGGTCGGGCCCTTGGCCAAATCCTTCAGCGTCTGCACGGTCAGCGCGTGCTGATCGACGTCGTATCGGTCGGAGATCATCTGCACGATCCGCAGCGACAACGTCGGGTGCAGCGCCTTCACCGCCAGCCCATGAGCCTGCATCAACAGCACATAGTCGTTGACCGCGGATGACTCCTCGTTTTGCACATTGCCGAGCATCTTGTCGGCGACATCGGCGAACTGCGGAGCGGATTTGGCCGACGCCAGTTCGGACTTGAAGACCTCTTTGACGGTGGCTATCGCCGGCTTCTGTGCGGCCGCATCCGGCACGGGAGTCTTTGCCGCACCCCAAGCCGTTCCGCACAACAACGCGACGAGCAAACATGCACTCAATTGGATTCGCATCACAGCAGGACTCCGCATGGGATGGAGAGAAGTCGCCGCCGGAGTTCTCTCAGGGCGTCTCCGGCCCACCGCCAAGCTATCGAAATTCACCGAGAAGAAAAGCGTCGCCAGCGGTCGTCGAGTTGCGTTTCCTCACCGAATTGCCACCATCCGAGCCACAACTGACGAGCTACCTTCCGGCTGGTCACGCACATCTTTGAGGATCGCACACGAATGACATCCAGCCGAATTGAACGAGTTCACGCCCGAGAGGTCTTCGACAGCCGAGGCAAGCCGACCGTCGAAGTGGAAGTGACTTGCGCGGGCGCTCGGCCGGGGAGGGCGATGGTCCCCAGCGGCGCGAGCACCGGACGGTTTGAAGCAGTCGAGTTGCGAGATCGTGATGACTCACGATTGGATGGCTTGGGTGTACGGCGAGCGGTGGCGAATGTCTGCACCGAAATTGCGTCGGCGCTGATTGGCCTCGATGCGGATGACCAAGCGGAGATTGATCGGCGACTGATTGAGCTCGATGGAACGCCGCAGAAGTCGCGGTTGGGTGCGAATGCGATTCTCGGTACGTCGTTGGCCGTCGCGTATGCGTCGGCCGAAGCGTGCGGAGTGTCGCCGGTCGTTCGGTTTCGAGAGATTTGGAGCAGCGTCGTGGGGCACGTTTCCAACGTGCCCGTGGAAAGCGGGCACGTTGGAAACGTGCCCCACGAACTTGGCAAGCGAATGCTGCTGCCGTTGCCGATGGTCAACATGATCTCTGGCGGCTTGCACGCCGGACGGCAGTTGGAGTTCCAAGACTTCTTGATCCTGCCGGTCGGAGCGACGTCGTACTCGCAAGCGTTTGAGTGGATCGTGATGGTCTATCGAAGGCTCGGCCGAGTGCTGACCGAACGGGGACACGAAGGAATCTTGATCGGCGATGAAGGAGGGTACGGGCCGAAGCTGCGCACCAATGAAGAGGCCATTGAACTCGTGGTCGCCGCGATTGAGGCGGCGGGATTGAAGCCGGGCAGCGATGTGGCGATTGGACTCGATGTCGCCAGCACGCACTTCTTTGAAGAGGGCCGCTATCGGCTGCCGAGCGTTTCGTCGTCGCCGCTGACTTCCGAACAAATGGTCGATCTGTTGGACCGCTGGGTCACGCTGTATCCGATCATCAGTCTCGAAGACCCGCTGGCCGAGGACGATTGGGACGGCTGGCGACTCATCACCGAACGACTCGGAAGCCGAGTGCAGCTCATCGGCGACGATCTGTTTGTGACGAATGTGGCTCGGCTGCAAGAAGGGATCGAGCGCGGTGTTGCGAACAGCGTGCTCATCAAGGTGAATCAGATCGGCACGCTGAGCGAGACGTTGGCCACATTGAAGCTGGCGCTCGACAACGGTTATTGGCCGGTCGTATCGGCTCGCAGCGGTGAGACGGAGGACGCGATGATCGCCGATCTCGTTGTTGCGACGGGGGCGGGACAATTGAAAGTTGGCTCGGTCGCACGCAGCGAGCGGCTGGCGAAGTACAACCAGTTGCTGCGGTTGGAAGAGTCGCTCGCGGGTGACGCCAGTTATCTGGGTGGAGCGATTTTCAGACGCAATCCGGGAAGTCGCTTTTCATCGTAGCCTGACTCTCCGTGTCGGGTATTTTCTCGCAAGACTCCCGACTCGGAGAGTCAGGCTACGGACTTTTCGGATCACCGATCACAAGATGACCGATTGATGCCGATTCGTCAGCCGATCTAGTCGAGGCACGATTTGGCGCAGCCGATCCAGGATGCGTTGTGGGCTGGCGTAGTTCTGCTGGTGGACGAACAGACGTTCGAGCCAAGTCATGCCGCTGAGCAGAACGGTGCTGCGATCAATCACGCGAGCGACCTTGGCCTCGCGATTCGAGAGCGGCCGAACGCTGCGATACGCGGCGAGCGCGACATCCCAGCGGTCGCCGTCGTCTCCCAGAAAGCTGCCGAGCAATCGAGCGAGGTCGGTGGCGGGCGTCTCCGTCTTGGCCGCGTTGGCGTCAATCAAACCGGTGACTTGGTCCCCTTCAAAAAGAACGTGATCGTGCCAGACATCTCGCAGGCAGGGATGCAGACGGAACCGCAACTCGCGGTACGACTGCAACTCCGAACCGATCGATTCCACCGACTGATCAAAGGCGTTGAGAATCTGCCGAGCGAGTTGAACCAGCTCCGCATAGTCGGTGCCCCACGATCCGAGCGAAGTTGTGTTCCCGAGAATGTCTCTCAGCTTCCGAGCGTCTTGAGTGTAGTAGCGCTCAATCCGTTCCAAACGGTCTTCCACAGTGGGGGAGGTCTCGGCAGAGCAGGATTTGAACCAGTTGACTTCGGACGAGCGCGGCTCGAATCGCGAAGCAGCCTCATGCCACTGGGCCAACGCGGTCATCGCGTTTCGCAGACGAGCGTCAGAGGGATCGGACGAAAAATCCGCGCGACCGGGCATCCACGGTTCGAGTTGCCAGAACTGGCTCGCCTCCGCGTAGAGCGTCGTTCCGAATTTGCTCTTCACGGGCACCGGCACTTGCTTCACGCCGCTCTGGTGAATGTGCTCAAGCAGGCGATGCAGACCGAGCAGTCGTTCTCGCTGCAAACTGTCTGGCGGCCATCCACGCAAGCAGAACTCGACTTCCGGTGCGTGCAGGTTTTCTTGCAACGAAACACGCAGCACAACCGCGCCGCTGAAGCCTTCGCTGTCGCGATCGATCGTGCGGATACGCGCGGGCTTCGAGCCGCAGAACGACTCGACGATCTGGATGAGATCGTGAAACTTCAAGTACTGCGGGAGTGGCATAACGCTTGCCGAAGTTTGACTTTTCAACTGAGGCGGGTAGAAGATGCGCTCACAGCTACCTGGGAGTCGGGTGGCTCGAACATTCTTCTTTCTGTGAGAAAACGCCATGCAAGTAAATCACAGCCTGCGACGGATTGCGAGCCTTTCAGCCTTCATGTTGGCGATCGGTGTCACCTCGGCCAGCCAAGCCGGAGTCATCCCTTGGGTGTACGACGCCATTTTCGGCCCGGTGCATTATCGGTCCTACGGCTACTCGCCCTACGCGGTCTCGTATGGCCGGCCCGTGGTGGTTCGCTCTTACGCGCCCGCGCCTTATTACGCATACGCGCCGGCCTCCGGTTGTTCGCCATGTTCGACCAGTTACTACGCGCCGGTCGTTTATTCGATGCCGAGTTCTGGCTGCGGCAGTTGCGGTCCCGTCGTGATGGCTCCGTCGAGCGGATCGTGCAGCACAGTGACTTACGCATCGACTTCGCAAGGGTGCCTCAGTGGCTGCTCTGTTTCGCCAGCAGCAGCAACGTCGAAGCCCGCTGCGCCCGCCGGTAAACCGGCCTGGAAATCCCCCGAAACGAATCAGGGCGGCTCAACGACGACGGTCACTCCCAGTGCCGGGACAGTGACCGAGGATGGACTCGGCACGAGTCCCCGTTTACGCGGCAAAGCCAACGCGGATGCCGGCGATGCGGTGGGAGGAACTCGCCCCGCCAGTGGTGACGAAGAGCCGACAATCCAAAAACGCAATAAGACTCCCGCGAAGATCGCCGAGCCGGACTTTGAGCCGCCGCTCGAAAACATCAAGCCGAAAGAGATCAAGAAGCCGAATGAGCTTGAGCTGGAACTCGATAGCGAGAAGAAAGCTCCTGGCGAAGCAAAGAGTCTGCTTCCGCTCCCCACTCTGAACCTCGACGCGAAGATCGCTTGGCGAACTGAGCCACAACGGGCACGAGTTCCGTTCCATGCGAAGCTCGCCAAAGCCAGCGTGACGCGCCGCACAACGGGCACGGATTCCGACTGGACCCCGGTCGTCGCGAAAGTGACCGGAACGCATGTCGCCAAGAAGTAGCATGGCGGAACCGCCAAGACGTGGGGCACGTTTTCAACGTGCCCGTGACGAGCACGTTGAAAACGTGCTCCACGTTCAGAAAAAAAAGAAGCCGGCACATTTCGTGTGCCGGCTATTTTTTTGAAGCGATGATGTCGATGCTGCTCTACGAGATGTACCCGCTTGACTTCAGATAGGCGATGACCTCATTCGAGAGTTCATCGATGCCTTTGTTGTCCGAATCGAGCACGAGTTCCGCCTTCTCCGGAGCTTCATACGGGTCGTCGATGCCGGTGAAACCTTTCAGTTCGCCGGCGCGAGCTTTCTTGTAGAGTCCCTTAGGGTCACGCGCTTCGCAGGTTGCCAAGGAAGCGTTGACGTAGACTTCGATGAAGCCTCCGGCCCCCATGATTGCTCGGACTTTGTCGCGGTCGGCGCGGTACGGCGAGATGAACGCGGTCGCGGTGACGACACCAGCGTCGGCGAACAGCTTGGCGACTTCGCCAATGCGGCGGATGTTCTCAGCGCGGTCTTCGGCGGAGAAACCGAGGCCGAATCGTTTTGCGGCCCCTTCTTCATAGCCTTGCTTCTCTTTCAACTGCTTCGGATCCTTGTTGAGTCCAAAGCGGATGTTGTCGCCGTCGAGCACGAACGAATGCACCCCCACGCCATGCAACTTGGCATCGACTGCGTTCGCGATCGTGCTCTTGCCGCACGCGCTCAGGCCGGTGAACCACAGAATGCACCCCTTGTGACCCATCAATTTCCAACGTTCATCGCGCGTCACCAAATGGTCATGCCAAGTGATGTCTGCTCCCTTTTGCTCGGACATTTCTGGTCGCTCCTGTCTGATGTTTGAAACTGTTTTTGACTCTTGATTAAGAGGGGCGGGATGGTAGGAGAAGCCTCGGAGCGTGGGAAGCGAAACTCGCGGGAGCAACACTCAACCGCTACAACGCCACGATGCCTTATGTGCTCTTCCTGCTGATCTGTGCCATCTGGAGCGGCAGCTTTTTATTGATGAAGAAAGCTGCGCTGGTCTTCTCGCCCATCAGCATCGGAGCTTGGCGCGTCACCGGTGGAGTGGCGGTGCTCGCAATTCTCTGGCTGTTTCATCGGCAACCGCTGGGCTGGCGGCGGCGCGATCTGTGGTCTTTGGCGTTTATCGTTTTCGCGGGCTACATATGGCCGTACTGCGTGCAGCCGTGGCTGATCTCTCAGCACGGGAGCGCGTTCGTGGGGATGACAGTCAGCTTCACTCCGTTGTTCACGATTCTCGCCTCGGTGCCGCTGCTGAAAGTGGTGCCACATCCTCTGCAAACGATCGGCGTGCTGGGATCGCTGGTCGGCATGGGGTTGTTGATGAGCGAAGGTCTGGCGCGACAAATTTCCGTAACGCATCTGCTGCTGGCATCGTCGGTGTCGTTTGGATATGCGCTGGTCAACGTCTGGATTCGACGCCGACTAACGCATGTGTCGCCACTGACGATGTCGATGGTCTCGATGGGCATCGCCACGATCATTCTGCAATCACTCTCCGCATACACTCCATCGCCAACGCCTCCCAGCGAGGAAGCGTTTTGGCCGGCGGCAATCTCACTGCTGGTGTTGGGAGTTGTCGGCACCGGCTTGGCAATGTTCTGGTTCAACAAGCTGATTCACGATCGCGGCCCGCTGTTCGCCGGCATGGTGACGAACCTGGTGCCGGCCGGAGCCGTCATCTGGGGCTGGCTCGACAGCGAGCCGGTCACTGGTCGACAACTCACCGCGCTGGCGATCATCTTGCCGATGGTTGCGCTGGTACAGTTCGGAACGCCGCGAACGCTGTTAAAAAATCCGGCCGAGCCAATGGCTCGTTCCTAGAGGCCGCTCGACGAACCGAACCGCTTGATCCGAATTTTCCGATACGATGCTTCGGACGGCGGCCCGCCATGAATCTGAACCGCGAGTACTCCGGTTCGGACCACCGTGGCGTCCTCCTCCTTGTAATCAATCGTCTGCATGCCATTGAGCCAAATCTGCACGCGCGCCCCCTCGCAGCGAACCACGAAATCGTTCCACTCGCCCGGCTTGTATGCTTTCTCGACCCTGTCCTTGTCGCCGTGGATCAAAAACTTCTTCCGCCGTGATTCGTCGTACAGCGAGCCCCAGATGCACCGCCCCTCCATGTGTCCCATGTCGCATTGGTAGCCGATGACCTCGTGATGATTCGGAATTCGCTTCGTCCGAAACTGCACTCCCGCGTTCGCTCCGTCCCCCGCCAGTTTTGACTGCAATCGCAACTCGAAGTCGCCGTATTCCTGCTTCGTGCAGAGGAATTCGTTACGCGGAATCTTCTCTTTCATCGTCCCGCCGATGATGGCTCCATCTTCGATGCGGAAAACCTTGAGATCGCCCTCCCAACCCTCGAAGGTCGTGCCGTCGAACAACGTCTGAAAGCCTTCCTCGGCATTCTCCGCCAGAACCTGCCACCCAAACGTTGCGAGGAGGCTTGCGGCTGAAAAGGAAAGAAACGATCGACGATGCCATTTCATGAGTGAGTCTCCTCAAAACGAGCGGCCGCAAAACACGCCACAAAAGATTGCCCAGCCACGGCGACGACCGCGACTCGTATTCGAGCGACAGACTCTATCGAGGTCCGCACGCGACGTCAGCTTTGACGCCTCTTTCGTGATGACATCGAGAAGTTCGATGCTGCGCAATGCCACCGGAAAAATAATCCCGCGGCGAAGTGGCAACCGAAATCGAACTCACTAGAATCTCGCCCCGCTTGGCCCCTATAGCTCAATTGGTAGAGCAAATGACTCTTAATCATTAGGTTCAAGGTTCGAGTCCTTGTGGGGGCACTGGAATAAGAGTTTGCCGAGCCGTGAGTTACGGCTACCTGTGAACGGTGAGAGCGGTTGAAAAAGTCGGTCACTACCACTTTTCTACCACATTCGCATCCGCAGCGCGGCGTGAAACCCTGAAACGAATTTCGTTTCCCAAGGGAGAACGCTGCCATGTCGCGAATTGTGAGGAAGCCCACGTATCTGTTGCACAAGCCCACCGGACAAGCTCGCGTCCGTGTTGGTGGCAAAGACGTCTATTTGGGGGCGCATGGCTCGCCGGAGTCGCGAGCACGCTACGACGAACTTGTGAGCGACTGGTTCACCCGCAACGGTGACGCCCGCGCCTTCACGTTGACCGTCGATGAGTTCTGTCTGCTGTACCTGGAACACGCTCGCCAGCACTACCGCAAGGGGGGCAACGTGACCAGCGAGTATGGGGGCGTCCGACAGGCGCTCCGCTACTTGGTCAAGCTCTGCGGATCATCACGCGCCCGAGAGTTCGGCCCCCGGATGCTCAAGCAAGTTCGGGACGAGATGATTCAAGCCGAGCATGTGCGAACCAGCATCAACCAGCACATCGGACGCATCCGCCGGATGTTCAAGTGGGGCGTGGGCGAGGAACTGATTCCGCCGACTGTGCTGGTGGGATTGCAGGCCGTGAGCGGTTTACGGGAGGGTCGAACTCCGGCCAAAGAATCCGATCCGGTTCTGCCCGTGTCGCAGCACTTCATCGACGCCGTGGAACCTTACGTCAGCCGCCAAGTGTGGGCGATGGTTCAATTGCAGATTCTCACCGGCGCACGCTCCGGCGAATTGCTGCCGATCCGCGGAGCGGACATCAACATGCAAGGTGCAGTTTGGGAGTTCGTTCCTCGATCACACAAGACACAGCATCACGGCAAGCGGCGGATCATCTTCCTTGGACCGAAAGCCCAAGCCATCGTCCGCGAGTTTCTGAAAGCCGACTTGCAGGCCCCGTTGTTCTCTCCGGCCGATGCGTTGGCGGAACATCGTGCCGAACTCCGCGCGGCACGTCAGACACCGTTGACACCCTCGCAGCGGTTGCGAAAGCCGAAGCTCAATCCGACCAAGCAACCCCGCGAGATGTACGACGTGGTCAGCTATCACCACGCCATCGCCAAAGCCTGCGAGAAGGCGTTCGACATGCCGCCGGAACTCCGCGACATTCGCGACACCGTGGCGAGGTTGCCGGAGTCTGAGCGCGACGCGGCCAAGAAACGATTGCAGGCCGAAGCATCCGCATGGCGCAAGGAATGGAGTTGGCATCCGCACCAACTGCGGCACAACGCGGCTACAGAACTCCGCCGTGAGTTTGGTTTGGAAGCCGCTCAAGTAGTGCTCGGTCACGCGAGCGCGAACATCACGCAAGTCTACGCGGAACGTGATTCCGAAAAGGCACGACTCATCATGCAGCAAGTCGGCTAAACTTTCCTCGATCTGTCGGGCAGGCGGGTAGCTCCCGCCGCGGCTGGTTCGTCATCGACCGCACCTTGGCGATGGCGAACCGGCCACCCGGCTTTTAACCAAGGTGCAAACATGGAACGCAAAAACGCCAAGCGAATCGACTCCGTTCATCGGGTCACGGAATATAGTGCCGCGTCCTCCGTGACCATCGCGAGCTGTATCGACTGGCTGATATCCCAACTCGAAACCACATACGCGGACTTTCCCGAAAGCGTCCGCCACTATGCCAGCAACCGCAACGATACCTTTTGGAAGAAATGGGAAGGGCCGCACACAACAAAGGGCGAGCAACAACATCTAAACTGGCTGATTGCCGGTCTGCTTAAGCTGATGGATGAGGCCAAGGAAAAAGGGCACACCACCGACGCCACGCGGTTCGCTTTCGAGGCCGGTCTGCTCTGGAGCATGAGCAACCACGCAGAAGCGAGAAAGACACAAGCAAACATTGTGAATCAACTCGCAGACAGGCGACGTAGTGCGATTAAGAGCAGACACACCGAAGCAAAGCGAATCGCAACAATGATCCGTAGCGAAGTGGACACCATCCTTCGCGGTTCACCGGTGCCGATGACATCAACGAGCGCACGCACAAAACTGTCGAGCTGGTCGCACTTCACAGACGGAACCCCGATGGTCGGATTGCGGACCATCAACAAAGCATTCGCCAGCGGTAAAAAACGCAAGCCGAAGTAACTCTAGTGCAACGACTGGCTTGTCGTTGCATCACTTTCTGTCCCGCGACCGTCTGAAACGCTCGCCACTGAAATCGACGCCGCGACGCGGACGCCTAACCTCAGTTCATCGTGAAACCTTTCACCATTGACTGAGGTTTTGTCATGTCGATCAATCTCGAAACGGACGACCTGCGACCCGTGAACGACTTCGTTCAGGCACGCTTCGGCAAACGCATTAGCCCCGCAACAGCGTGGAGATGGCGGCTTCGCGGAATCAACGGCGCGAAATTGGAAGTGGTCAAGTTTGGCGGCTGTTGGTGTACCACAAAAGATGCGTTCGCGGAGTTCTTGCGCCGGCAAAACGAGAACTGCCAGCCCTCGCCGCTCGACACCGACGCTCCCGCTGAAAGAAGTGCCGCAACCACGAAGAAGCTCCGGGCCGCAGGATTGCTGACCTGAGATCGCCCGTCCCACCACCAATAGCGACGGCCCCGCGTCACCGGAGCCGTGCAGCAAGACCCCGTAATCAGGACGGAGCCAGCGCGATGGAAGATAACCGACTCTCACTCGAAAACGTATTCCGACTCCGCAGCAAAGCATTCGCAGAAATCAGCGAACACGC
>CAMDPX010000193.1 GCA_945905295.1 Planctomyces sp. SH-PL62
CTGGTGGCCTCCAAAACCGTCACCATCGACAAGTACCTCCAAATCTACAACCGAGTCCTCAGACCCGAATTCGCCCACATCCACAACTCAACACCCTCGCTCAAAACTTGACACGCCATGTCTGACTTCCTTGGATCAAGCAGGCTAGCGATCCAAAACGCCCGAAACCAAATGGACCGTCTTTGAGTTGCGGGCTTGGATGAGCGCCCTGGACCGCGTCCCAAGTATCGTTGATAAGTCTTCGAAATTGATTGGACAAAGGATGCTCAGGAATCGTTGGCGCGGTTTCCGACAACGTGGCATTGGGCGGAATGAAGAAAAGAGGCGAGAACGTCATGTGTGGATTGTCGGGTTCCAGTACGTCATGCCACGCTTGAGCCCCTGCTGGTGCAACGACAATCGGACAGAGTAGTACGTTGATTGGAGCGACATGTGAGAGAATTGGAGAAGCTTCGAGCATTTGTGTTCCAGACCCAACCATGTCCTCCACGGCCACGACACGCTTGAAGCCATCAACTTGTATTTCATCGCGAAACTGGTCGAAGTTGCCGAATCGCGAAAGCACCCGAAACTCAGGGCGATAACTCTGTCCGCTGAGGTCATTGATGTGCGCGAAGCTCCCAATTTCCATGCCGGCGATGCTTCCGAAGAACGTAGTCCTCACTGCTGCGGAAAACTTCTCGGATAACTCAGGATCAGCAATATCGAGTCCTGCGTCGTCGATGATCCAACGCGAGATCGGCCCAGTAAACGCAGCTCGATACATCGTCTCCATCTCGCGACGACCGATGAACAACAACCACGGCACGAACTCAAACAGAAGCTGTTGACCGGACTCATCATCACGGAGGTTGTCCAACCATCGTGCCAGGCGTTCGAGAAATTGAGGGCCTTCCGGGAATGGCTGGTAATCGCAATACAACTCCCGGCTCAAAAAGAGCAGCAAGTCGCGAATCGCTCCGTATTTCGGCGTGTCCCCTGTCGCATCAGTCCAACGAGCGACCAGCTCTTCGACAGTTGGAGGCTGATGTGGCGTTTGCTCTTCAGTCACGAATTAGTACCTCACAGCAACTGGTCACGGATCGCGAGAGCAATTTGTTTCGCCAACGGTGGAGGCACGGCATTTCCGACCATTCGATACTGAGCACTGCGCGGCCCTGAAAACACAAAGTCATCCGGGAATCCCTGAATGCGAGCGGCCTCGCGAACTGACAACCCTCGGTGCTCTTCGGGATGCAGAAAATAACGCGGTTCGCCGAAGCGCGTGTCAACGGCCGGTGCGACGTGATCCCACGCCAGTCGCCGGTACTTGCCGTTGAACGTGTGAGCCAGATCGAACCGCTGGCCAATTTTCCGCAAGTAGCCCTTTGTCAGCAGACTCTTGACGATGGCAGTCGCGTCGCGTCCGCAATGTTCCAAAATCTCGCGAAGCGATAACGGGTCTGCATCTCCATGATCGCGCCGCCGCAATTGACGTCGCAGCTTTTGAATCATCACCAACACATCACGCTCGGGGGCCGTCGTCTTCCCAAAGACGTTGGGAATCTCCCAAGTCGGAACCGCGCGGTCGCCACCACGGACATTGCAGAGCTTTTGGTGCGGTCGGATTCGCGTTGCGATCGCGTAGTCAGCGCTTCCAGGTTTCAAGCATCGCGGTTCGTGATTCTCGACTCCATCCGAAGACCGCAGCGCAGAACCCAACGTGATTGGCTTCGCCGATCCAATGAGTTGCGGTGTTTCCGACTTCGACTTCCACGCGATCAACACAACCCTGCGACGAATCTGCGGCACTCCAAAATCGGCTGACACCACCTGCTGAGTGACAGACTTGTAACCCGCTTTGGCAATCACTCGCTCTGCTTGATGCCAGTAAGTCGCGTGCTGTCCGGACATCGCCCCCGACACATTTTCCAGCACGATGACCTGAGGCTGGTGTTGAACCGCCAGTTGTGCGGCAGTGACAACCAGAGAGTTGCGCGGATCGCGTAGCATTCGTTTGCCGAGAGTTGAGAAACCCTGGCAAGGAGGCCCGGCAATGACCACATCAGGCCGAAGAACGTTGCTCTTGGGAAACGACGCTTGATTGAGGTCGCAGACGTGAGCTCTCGCTTTGAGATTGTGGTTGTGAACGGCGACAGCCTGACGATCGATGTCGAAGGCTGCTTGGCCAACAAACCCAGCTTGCTCAAACCCCAAATCCAAACCGCCACAACCACAAAAAAAAAGAGGCGAATGTCGGCTGCTTCACCATTTCGATCGTCCTGATCACTGGAGTATTCGTGCGACGACTAAGCTACGGCAATCGTTAGAAACAGTAAACGGAGTAGAGAGGGAAATAACACGCGGGTTTCGCAGTGGCGATTGATCTGGGTCAGCAGCCGCTCGGTGATGTGGGGGATGTCACTGCGACGCTCACGCAGCGGCGGCAAGGTGATCGAGAAGACGGAGAGGCGATAGAACAGGTCTTCTCGAAACGTCCCGGCCGAGATGGCTTCGTGGAGGTCGCGATTGGTGGCGGCGATCACGCGGACGTCGACGGGAATCTCGCGATGATCGCCGACTCGGCGGATGGCTCGGTCGAGAGACCGGCCAGAGCGCGTTCGAGAACCGGTGCCGGTTCCGCTGGGCGATTGCAGCACTCGCAGCAACTTCGCTTGGGTCTCCAAATCGCATTCGCCGACTTCATCCAAAAACAACGTGCCGCCGTCGGCCAACTCGAAGGCTCCCTTGCGGTCGCGATCGGCTCCGGTGAACGCCCCTTTGACATGGCCGAAGAGTTCCGATTCCAACAGGGTCTTTGAAAGCGCGGCGCAGTTGATCGCCTCGAAGGGGCGGTCTCGACGCGGACTCGCTTTGTGAATGGCGTGAGCGAACATCTCTTTGCCCGTGCCACTCTCACCGAGCAGCAGGATCGAAACGCCTCGCAGAGCGGCTCGCTTCGCGCGGCCGACGGCGTCTCGAATCACGCGACTCTCACCAGGGATGTCCTCAAACCCCGCGACGTCCTGCGGGCCTTCCGCCGCCAAATGCTGCAAGTGGCTGTCGGGGTCTCGCAGGAGTTCCGGCAGGACGTCAATCGTGAGATCAAACGGAATGTCCGTGACCCACGACCTCCCCGCGAACGTCTCCAAGAACTTGGCCGGATAGCGAGTCTTGCCCAGCAACACCCACACGGCCGCCATCGCCGGTGTGCCGGGACTGAGGTGTAAACAGAGCTGAGTGTCGCACCAAGTCGCTCGTTGACGCAGCTTCGACAGCTCCGCATCCGCGATGCGATAAATCGCCCCGTAGTCCGTCGGCTTGGGCAACTCGACCGGAATGACGACCGCCGACTTCACGTCGAGCCATTTCAGATACCACTGATTCCATTCCTGCGGATAGTTGCTCAGCAGCCGCACCTCATCGAAGTCTTGCGTGGTCAACAGCGTCTTCGTCGGGCCAAGGTCGCCGGCTTGCGAAACGTCGCCGCCAATGCGATCGAGCAATAGCCGTTGCTTGCCGCTCGGCAGCGTGGCGGCCATCGCACGCCGGTCGCTGTGGCCAATCCACTGGAGAAGTACCGTTCGCGATTTCACGCCGCCTCCGAATCAATGCGGTATTCTTTCGGAAGACTATTGCCGGACTGTCCGACGACAAAGCAAATCTCGCTGCGAAACACTCACGACTTTAAGTCAACGCCAGATGCGGTCGCCAACCTGTTCCCGATCATGCTGCGTCTCGGACTATTTGTTCTGCAAACGCACGACGCCGTCCCAATCGGCGGGGGCTTGGCGATTGTGCTGGGCGATCAGAGCCAGCAGAAAATCTTGGGCGCGGTCGGTCGCGGGCATGTCATGGAGGCAACGATACGCGGCCTCCCAGCGGCCGGCGATGAAGTCGGTGACCCCTTCTTCGTAGCGTGTCAGATGCGCATCCGTTAGCTCGGGCAGGTCCGACACTGGCGGCACAAGTTCCGAAACCACGACTGGCTTCTCGAAACCGACCGGCAGCACTTTGGCCAAACGCCGGACGCGCCCTTCGGACGGGTCGAGCCGGTCGCGGATCAACGCAGCCAGCGACTCGTCGAGAAGGATCGGCACGCGGAGTTGGTTGGTCATCGTCTCGAGCCGGCTGGCGAGATTCACGACCGGGCCGAAGACAGTGACCTTCACTTGCTCGGCGGTCCCGATCTTGCCGGCGACGGCCGGGCCGTGTGCGAGGCCGATGCCCATTTGAAAATTCGCCAGCGGATGTCCGGGCTTTTGGAAAGTTTCGGCAAAGACTTTGCGAATGCCGAGTGCGGCTCGGCAGGCTTGCAGCACGGACTCGTCGGACGAGAACGGCCAGCCCCAAAAGCCCAGTGCGGCATCCCCCTGAAAGTCACCGGTGACTCCGCGATGCTGCAAGATGTGTGACGTCATCACACCCAACGCCTGGCTGACGCGATTCAGCAGGCCGATTAAGTCGCCGGCCGATTCCTCGGCGTGATGACTGAAGCCGCGCAGGTCGCAGAACATCACGGTCACGTCGCACTCGCGCGGCGCGAGCACTTCGGTGTTCAATTCGTTGCCCAGCGCGGAGAGGATGGTCGGTGCGAAGAATTGCCGCAGCCCGGCTTGTTGACGTTCGAGCCAATTCAAACGGCGCACCGAACTGATGATCTCGGCGACGAGTTCGGTGAACTTCACATCGGCTTGAAGATGCGCGGTCTCGGTCGCGGGCGCGTTGCCGTTCGTCAGCGGTCGCGTCTGTTTGCCGGCGACGTACATGCCCCAGGTTGCTTGCGGCCCATCGGGGACTGGCGTGCAGAATGCCCAATCGAGCTCGGCGGCGGCCGTGTATTCCGGGTTCTGAGGCGAGGTCGTCGGCCACAGATGCAGCACGCTGCACCGCCGCTTGAGCGCCTCGGTGACGAGCCGCGAACTGGGGCGGAACTCACCGGCCGTTTCGCGGCGGCGCGTCCAGTTCGCCAATTCCACCGTTTCGCCGTTGATGAGTCGCACGACTCCGACGGCCTCCGCTTGCGAGACCCCGGCCAGCAAGAGACTCGTCAGCCGAAAGAACAGATCGTCGTCGGACCGGGCTCCGCTGATGACTTCCGGCAGGTGCATCAGCACTTCCATTTGCCGGTCGGCATCACGAAAGCGGATTTGCCGAATCGTTTGCGCGTCGAAGGTCACTTCCTGCAAGGGGAGTTCGCCCGACGCGGAAGGCTCGGAGCCGGGCCGATTCAAATGGAACAACGTGCTGCCCAGCGAGAATTGGTCGCCGCTGTGCAAATCGCAGTGCTCGACGATCTCGCCAGCGTGACAAAGGGGATTGGTCGCTTCGGCCAAACGCTCGACAAGGACTCGTCCGTCGCTCGCTGTGACTCGGACATGCCGCCGCGAGATTGCAGCGTCCCACGACACCACCAAATCACACGCCGATTCACGACCTAAGACATACGGACGACCGTCGGCCAGTGGGTGCTTCCAGCGCTGTTGGGGATCAGGGCCTTCGGCGATGAGCTCAAACATGACTCGGAACGCTTCTGAAACGACAAATGGGCAAAACCAAGCTCCCGCTACAAACGACCAACCGCGCGGATGCAAAACGCACCCGGCGGTTGTGACGTCTCATCAAACCGAGAGCCAAGACCCACGTCGCCAACACTAAGCAACCGTTCCGACCAACTCTTCGGACTTCGGTGCCTCGTTGGGGAGCAACTCTTCGACAAAGCCTTTTAGGTGCTGGGCTCGGTTGGATTGCTGGAGCTTCTTCAGAGCCTTGGACTCGATCTGGCGGATGCGTTCGCGAGTCACTTTGAAGATGCGGCCGGTCTCTTCCAACGTGTAGCTGTAGCCGTCGCCAAGGCCGTAACGCAGGCGAATGATTTCTCGTTCGCGATAGGTCAGGCTGCGGAGCACAACGTCGATCTTGTCCTTGAGCATCTCGTGCATCGCGGCTTCGGCCGGGCTGCCGTGATGTTGATCTTCCAGGAAGTCTCCGAATGCACTGTCCTCGCTTTCGCCCACCGGCGTATCGAGGCTGATGGGGTGCTTCCAGGTCTTCATGATCCGTTCGGTTTCCTCGACCGAGAGGCCGACGGCGTGAGCCAGTTCGTCCATGCTCGGTTCGCGGCCGGTTTCCTGGCGGATCTGCTCGCTCTTAGCTTTGAGCTGCGAGATGCTCTGAAACATGTGGACCGGGATGCGGATCGTGCGGGCGTGGTCGGCGACGGCGCGGGTGATGGCTTGGCGAATCCACCACGTCGCGTAGGTCGAGAACTTGTAGCCTCGGCGGTACTCATACTTCTCGACACCGCGCATCAGGCCGGCGTTGCCCTCTTGGATCAGGTCCAAGAAGCTCAAGCCGCGGTTGCGGTACTTCTTGGCGATGCTGACCACGAGACGCAGATTGCCCCCCGACAGCTTCTGTTTGGCTTCCGTCCATTGAGCGAACCGTCGCTTAATCGTTTTTGATCGCTGGATGAACTCCTGCGGATTCTCTCGCGTCATCACGACAAGATCGTCGAGTTCCTTTTGCAGAACCGCCGCGTCCTTCGTGACGACCGTGCGGCCATCCATCAGGTTCTTGCCATAGTTGTGACGATGACTCGCACGCGGACTCTTGGCCTCCTCGATCATCTTAAGGAGTTGTTCCATGCGTTCGGCGATCTGGTGCATGCGCTTCATCACCGGTTGCAGACGCTGGGTGCGGATGCTGAGCTCTTCAATCAGCGTACACATCTTGCGGCGGCGGACGGTTCGGCGATGCTTTGCAGCCTTCTTGTCGACGGCTGAGGCTTCCGGATCAATCGTGACGGCATGATCGGCCTTGTGTTGGTCGAACAACACTTTGAGCAACGGCAGATTCTTGGGCATGCGGCCTTCGATCTGCTCCTTGCGCGTGTTCTCCGTTTCCGAGGTGCGCAGCGTGCGCTCGAACGGCAGTTCTTTGGAGTTCACTTTTTCCAAAGTGTCGATGCCGATCTCCAGCGCAAAGTCGGCTTCCATGATGCCGCGACGAAATCGCTTGCGAGTGATTTCGATCTGCTTCGCGAGATAAATCTCCATCCGGCGCGTCAGCAGCGGGATGTTGCCCATCTGGCTGAGATACATGCGAATGGGATCGCGAGACAGCAGCGCTCGCTCTTCCTGCGCCGTCAGCTTGGGCTGCGGCACCGTTTCCACCGGGCGCTCTTTTTCCGGCACGTAGTCGGGATCGTCGATGGGCGTGTCCACATCGTGGATCAAGTCCACGGTGTTTTCATCGAGCCAAATCAACAGGTCGTCGACCATCTTGGGGTCGCCACCCTCGTCGGGCAGGTAGCGATCCACCATCTGGAACGTCATCAAGCCATGGTTCTTCTTGGCTTCTTCGAGCAGCGTGTTGAACCGGTTACACAATCGATGCACAGCAAAACTCCTTTGGGTTGAAATCGAAACGAGCGCATGTCCCTTTGCGGCCTACGATCAACTCAAGATTCAAGATCAAGGTGTCTCTAAAGGGAGCACTGCTCCCGTTCGCAAACGTCTGATTCCACAACCAGCACAATCAAATTTGCTACAACAATCAACCGAAGACGAACATTCGACGCTGATGTTTTCGGAAAATCACCATCCCGCGTCGGGAAGGTTTCCGCGATTGCTCGCGGCGGCAAGGCCGAACAAACAACCGTTGCCAAGCGACCTCTGACGTCCCCGATCACGCAGTTCGGCGTGATGGCCAAGAGTCTGACTTGGTGCCGGTCGTGTTATTCGCGAGCGGGGATCGCTCGCGATGTCGACCTTTGTAGAGAGAATCGCATCGGACAGACACGATTCGTTGGCACCAAGACGCGCTCATTCTTCGGGGAGTCCCAGCGGATGCAGGCAGCGGGTTCTCTATGACAGATTCCTTTCTCTCAATGCGAGAACCAATCCAACCAACTCAGTTCGCCAGCGAAATCGCCAGCGCGAGTTTCCGACTTCAGTTCTTTCGGCCGATGCGGGCGAAACGAAACTCGTTGAACGCGCACTGACCGAAAACGAAGGCGACATGCTATCAAGACACCCTCCCTTATCCACAAAAAAAGTCCCGTTGCGGAAAATTTCCCGGAACTGGCAACACAACCAAATTTCACGGAGCCGCAACCATTGTTCGACGAAGAGTCCGTGTCGTCAACCGGGGAGAAGACTGATCGACGCTTCTCGCGCGCGGCTGAAACTCGCGCGCGGTGATCGTCACGTTGCGTGCGACCAATTCGATCATGCGGACAGCGTTGCTCAACGCAGTCCGAGGAACTCGTCACATCAGCCGCGAGTTCTCAAATGAGGGAAGGGAGCTTCTCACCGCAGCCTGACTCTCCGAGTCGGGTGTGATCGCGGTGAAATCCCAACTCAGAGAGTCAGGCGACGAGCTTCGCAATCAGTTCCATTCCGCAGATTTCGGATTGAGATTGCGGGACAGATCGAACTCGCGTCGGATGCGGTTCAGTCCCTCGGAGCACAACTCAAATTCTTCGCTGAGGTGCCGCAACACGGGAGCTTGCTCGCGAGACTCGTCGTCTTCGGCATAGCTGGCGGCGATCAAGTAAGACCGTTTCCCCTGCTGGCAATAGTCCACCAGGTGGTCCTTGCGGTCGGGAGCTTGCAGCTTCGTCAGATGTTCCGGGTACACGCCGCTGAAGAAGAGCGTGAAATCGCCGACGTGGCGGTAGATTTCGCGTCGCGACCGAGCGGCTCGGTGTTCGGCCTCGGCCACCATGTCGACCACCTGAGTCAACCGATGTCCCGCGTCGTCGCGAATGCGATAGATGGTCTCTTGCCGCAAGAATCGCAGCAGCAATTCGACGAGATACTCAACGAGCGGCGGGTCGGCGACGCCCAGTTCCGCTTCAAACGTCTGTTCGGCGGCACCGGCGAACAGGCGGCGCAAGACATCTTCCCCAGCGAGCAACGGAGCCATTTTGGTCTCCTTACCCAGCGATTTGAGAGTACGCAGTCCAGTCGGGCTTCGCGCTCTGGTCGCTGGATTCAACCATCAACCTGAGAGAACGTTTTTGACAGTGACTCGGCGACGAATCGTTCCGGTTGGACCTTTACGAAATCGTCTCCCGCCTTGTTGAAATCGGCCAACGGTGCCGACAAACGCGATTCCGATTCTAGGAGTTTGCCGAAATCGCGGTCAAAACTTATTTTGACCGAAGTTCACCGAGCACGGTCAGTTGGCCGCCGCGACTGAGCACCAACGATCTTCCGAACGCCGCAAGATGCCCGCCAGTCAGACCCAACGATGCCTTCAACTCCAGTCGTCGCTTGATCCGCCCGGAGTTTGCGGAGACGACGATCAGCTCCTCGCGATTCGGCCACCAAATGTCGTGGTCGATCAAAACTCCGCGACCGAACGACGAGCCTTCCGGGTCATCATGGCCGACGCGGCGATGAGGCCATGCGGGGTCGCCGGTTGCCAAGGCGACTCCCCACAGCGAGCGGCCCTGCACGATCAATGTTCCGTCAGCGATCCCTAACAAAAATTGAATTGGATCGGGCCACTCGCGCTGCCAGAGCAACAGGCCGCTCTCCGCGTGAATCGCCATCAGTAAGTCTGAGTCGAGCGGCGCGACGTACAGCACGCCGTCGTGATAGGTCGGCGGTGCGTGTCCGTCGCGACGCCGGTCTCGCGAGGACAAGGCGTTTTCCGACGCATAAGTTCGCAGCCATCGGATCGCGCCGTCCTGCGCATCGAGTGCCGCGATTGCTCCGGCGTCGGTCGAGAGGAACACGCTGTCCTCAGCCAGTGTCAGCCGCAAGTGGCTGGTTGAGTTCACGGCTTCATCGGTTGCGGCCACCGTGATGCCGACCTTCCGATTCCACAACAGCCGCGCTGTGTCCGCGTCGAAGCACGCGACGTTGAGTTGTTCCTGAGGCAGACTCCGTCGCAACGCCACGAACACTCGCTGCGAATCCGCTGCGGGAGATCCTTCAAAACACCACGGAGCCGTATCGCTCAGCGGGTCTTGCCGATCAATTTCGTCGGCGGCGACTCGCCACACCAACTTGCCCTCACCGCTGGCGATGTCGAGACCGACCAGTTCGCTGTGTGAGTTCGTTTCCTGTTTTGCCTTGCCGGTGATGGATGTCCCCAGCCGCGCATACAGCCGGTCGTTCAGAATCGTCAGCGAATGCCAGGCATGGCCATTGATCGGCAGCTTCGGCGAGACAGGATCGGCGAGAGAGTGAATGACTGCCGCGCGAGGATCGTCCGAGTCTTCAGACCACTTCGGCCGTCCAGTGTCCGACTCGAACGCGAAGACCGCTTCGCCATTCGTCACGAACAGTGTGTTGCCGGCGACCACGGGCAAGCACTCTCCAGAATTCAGTGCCGCGGTTGGCGTTGGCAGAGTGACATCCCACAGCCGCCGATCGAACTGCAACATCGCGAACTCAGGTCGAGTTCGAGCCAGTCGGTTTTCCCGCAACTCAGACAACAGTTCGACCAGAACGCCATCGCGCCCCGCCAAGCGACCGGTCGCGTCACCATGCAAGCGGCGGAAGGCGAGCAACTCTTGATGGGCGCGATCCACATCACCCTCGAAGAGACTGCACAACACCAGATGAGCGCGGACCTGCGCGGTGTCATGCGACAAGTCAGGATGACGCAGCAGTCCCAGGCCCGCCGCCGTTCGCAGTGAACCGGATGCTGGCAGCAATAACTCCCAATACGTTCGCGCGGTTGCGAAGTCCCCCTGCTCGAAGGATTGCTCGGCTAATCGTGCGAGCGCCTGATCGGCGGATGAACTCGCAAAGGATTGCCGGGCGATCCGCAGCCATGCCGCTCGCTGTCGTGCCGGATCGGTGAGCGGCAGCCGCTCGGCATCGTCGAACCATTTTTTCGCGGTGGCGTCGGCTTGCCGGCGATACGCGGTCAAGCCGGCCGGAGGGAGCAGCGCCGCTTGGCACTGACAAAACCGAGCCACGCTCACATACCAGCCGGGCGCGACCGAGACGAGTTTGTCGGGCTTCTCGGCTTGAGTCTGTCGCAGCAACGACGCGACCAGATCCCACTGCTTGTCGGCAATGAAGTCTTCAACGCTGGCCAGTCGCTTCACGACCGCGCTGTCGAGATCCAGAGAGAGCGCTTCTTGGCTGGGCCTCGTCGCCAGCGGCTGAGCCAATAACGAAGAGGTCGTCGTCAGAACGATCAGCAATCCCACAAATTGGCGGAGCGGCGATGTCATGACTCGCGCAGCCTTGTTCCAATCCAGAAGACGACCATGCCGATCAGCGTGCAGATTGGCATGACGAGCAACTGAAACCCAAAGTTGAGCTGATAAACAATCAACAACGGCAGCCAGGCGAGAGCGAGAATCTGCAAAAAGATACCCAGGTGATGTCGCATGGTGCGTCGAGCTGCGTTGGGAGCTGAATGGGGGCGGCTTTATACTCCGCCGCCGTTTGCCGCGTCAGGCTCTTCGCCGTAGCCTGACTCTCCGAGTCGGGCATTTTTTTGGCGAACTCCCGACTCGGAGAGTCAGGCTACGAACACTTCGGGAAGCTTCTCACAAAGAAGGCGGTTGAATGACAACAGAATCTGATTCGCTGGCTCGTTATAGCCGACAGATGCGATTCGCTCCGCTGGGCGAAGCGGGGCAGCAGCGATTGCTGGCGAGCCGTGTGTTGCTCGTCGGCTGTGGAGCGTTGGGTTCTGTGCTTGCTGAAACGCTGACACGGGCCGGCGTCGGGCATCTGCGGATCGTGGATCGCGATTTCGTCGAGACGACCAATTTGCAGCGGCAAGTCTTGTTCGATGAGGACGACGTCGCAGCTCAGATGCCGAAGTCGATTGCCGCGGTCGAGAAGCTGCGGCGGATCAATAGCGAGATCGAACTGGAAGCGGTGGTCGCCGACGTCGATTGTCACAACGTGCGCGAGTTGGCTCGCGATGTGAATCTGATTCTCGACGGGACCGACAACTTCGAGACTCGGTTCTTGGTCAACGATCTGTCGCTGGAGACCGGCATTCCCTGGGTGTATGGCGGATGTATCGGCAGTCACGGTCAAGTGCTCGCGGTGTTGCCCGGCCAGTCGGCCTGTCTGCGATGTGTGATCGAATCACCGCCGGAGCCGGGGACGACCGAGACGTGCGAGACGGCGGGGATTCTCGGCCCGACGGTCAACGTGATCGCGTCGTGGCAGGCAATCCTCGCGATGAAGATCTTGGCGGGCCGATTGGAGGACGTGCCGCGTGTGTTGACCGTGATCGACTTGTGGGACCACACGTTTCGGACACTCGACGTCAGCGGTCTGCGCGCGAGCGGCAACTGCCCCGCGTGCCACGGGGGCGAGCGATTGTGGCTATCAGGGCAGAGCGGTTCGCGTTCGACTGTGTTGTGCGGCAGGAACTCGGTGCAGGTCGTCCCCAGTTCGCCGACTTCGTTGTCGCTCGATGATCTCGCGGTGAAGTGGCAGGGGCACGGAACGATCACTCGGAACCCGTATCTCGCGCGACTGTCACTGACTGGGGGCGAGTTCGAGTTGACCGTCTTCCGCGATGGCCGCGCGATCGTCCGCGGCACGCAAGAGCTCGCCGCCGCGCGAGCGTTGTATGCTCGATACATCGGCGGCTGACGCTCGTAGCGACCAGATTCAGCGGATCTGATCGAGGGGCAATTCGTGCGGTTGCACCTTTGACCGCATGAATGCGGTCACTACGAGCGCTCTGGATTCCGGCATCACAGCAGCAGGCTTTCGAAGTCAAAAGTGAAGACCGCGTCGATTCTGTTGCCCGAACCTGTGACGGTGTCGTTTCCTCCGCCCAGAGTGATCCCAGACCCGGAAGCGATGAAGCGGTCGTCGCCGCTTTCGCCCGAGAGGCGATCCGCCCCGCCTCCACTTCGCAGGACATCGCTCCCAGCCCCTCCCAGGATCGTGTCACTGCCAAGACCGCCGTTGAGCTGGTCGTCTCCACTTCCACCGCTGATGACGTCGCTGCCGTCACCGCCATTGATTGAATCGTCGCCGGCTTCACCCGTGAGGACGTCTCCTCCCGCACCACCATTCAACAGATCGCTGCCGTTCCCCCCGAAGAGAAGGTCGCTCCCCTCGTCGCCAAACATCCGGTCGTCGCCGATGCCACCGCGCAGCGTATCGCTGCCCGCCTGGCCATTGAGCACATCACTGCCGTCATTGCCGACGAGGATGTCGTTGCCAGCTCCCCCGCTGAGCGTGTCCGCCGTGTTGCCGCCCGTCAAAGTATCGTTACCAGCGTTGCCGTTGAGGATGTTGTTGCGGCCGCCACCAATCAGCACGTCGTTGCCGAAGCCACCGGCGAGCGTCACGCTGCCGACAAACTGCGAGGCGTCCAGCGTCATGTCTTCGCGGCCAGTGCCGATGAAGTGCAAGTTCTCGATCGACGTCCATCGGTCATCCCCCGCACCGGTGACGACATTGGTGCCGGCGGTGAAATCTTGCCTGATGGCCGAAGAGGATTGCCGAGCCACATCGTTGCCCGCTCCGCCATCTAAGGAATCGTTGAGACCATCGTCGTCAGCCGCTCCGGTAAACGCGCCGCCGACCAACGTGTCGTTGCCATTTCCACCCAGCAGCGAGACGTTACCGAGCGTGAATCCCGAAGCATCCAGCGTGTTGTTGCCGGAGGTGCCCGTAAGGACGGCCCGTTCGATGCTCGCCAGTTTGTCCGTCCCGTTCCCGGTCAGTTGCGCGTTCGTGAGCGTCATCACCGCGTCGGCCGTCGTTTCAACAACCGAGTCGGTCCCCGTGCCACCGTTCAGAGAATCTTTGCCGGCACCGCCGCTGAGCGTGTCGTTCCCAGTTCCTCCGGTGAGCGTGTCGTTACCGGCTCCGCCGTTGAGCACGACAGATCGACTGATGGTTGAAGCATTGATGACGTCGTTGCCCGCGCCGGTGTCGATCGTCAAGGAGTCCACATTCCAAATATGAGCGGCCTCGATCGTCACGCCGTTCCGTTTGCCAGACACCACGACGGCCGGAATGAGTCCGCCCATCGTCGAGCCAAAGCCGTTGGACAACGTGTAGTTGTCCGCGCCGGACGAACCGCTGACCGTCACCGCCGCCACGGCCGTGATATCCACTGGTTCCAATCCAGAAATCGTGACCGGCAGAACGTTGCTGCCGTCGTTGTAGGTCAACGTTCCTGATCCGGTGACCGAGCCGGGTGTGTAATTCACCGAGTCGTCGAGGTCGTCGCCGATCAAGGCCAGCTTGTCGATGCCGCCGGCTCCGCCATTGAAGGTCAGGCCGCCCGGCAGAATGGGGCTGCCGTTTGTGAAATCGAGCGTCAATGTGTCGTTACCCGACCCACCGTTGATGACCAGGTTGGTCAGGCTGCCTAGCAAGAACTCAAAGGTCGTCCCTTCCAGAGAGACCAGCAAACGATCTCCGAGTGGGTTGAGAGCAACTCCGACGCTGTCGTTGCTTGCCCCGCCAACATCGGAGATGGTCAACGTGCCGCTGACTGCGTCTACGACAACCAACGTGCCGATGACCGAGATGTCGAAGTCGTCGGTCACGGTTCAGCAGGCCGTTGTCGCGTGCGGTCACTCGGATCGACACAATGCCGACGTCGGTATTGGCGGGCGTGCCAGTGAACCGGCCCGTCGCGGAGTCAATGGTCAGCCAAGTCGGCAACGCCGCGCCATTGGTTTGGGCCGCGAAAAACATCAGCGAGTCGCCGGCATCGACGTCATCGAACGTGTCCGCCGTGAATTGGAACGAGAACGCCCGGCCTTCCGTCGCGATCTGGTTGGGAATCGCGTTCGCCAACGTCGGAGCAGAGTTGTCGAATTGGACTTTGAGCGTGGCCACGCCTTGGGTGAAGACTTCAAACGTGTCGGCCCCGATCGTTTCGTTCGCTCTCTGCGTCCAGTCGCTGCCGATGTTGACCGTGTCACCGGCGTTGCGGCGGACCAGCAGAGTGTTGAATTCGTCGGAGATGTTGAGCACTTCGGCCAGGTCGAGCGTCAGGGTGTTGTCGCCGCTACCGGTGATGTCGATGACTTCAATGCCGGTCAGCCGGCTGTCGTCGAGGCGGGTCAGATCGAGCGTGATGCCGCTGCCGCCCAGCCGCAGCGTGTCGGTGTCGCTGCCCCCTGCGTAGCTCAGTCGTTCCACGACTGAGATTCCCACCAGATCGTTCCCCGCACCGGCATCGACCGCGACCGTTCCCGGCCAGTCGGCGAGATCGACCACATCGTTTCCGGCCGCACCCAGCACCGTGAGCGGAATCTCGGCGGCCGAGACATCGCCGACCACGCGCAGCCGATCATTCGCGGCCGAGCCATGCACCACGAGCGACTCGACCCGTCCCAGCGGCTGCCGCAGCAACTCGGTTCCCGCCGCGCGGCGCAGCACGAGATCGCCGTCCGCCACGGTCAATTCGTACTCCGCCCCGTCCCCCGGCAGATCGACCGACAACGGCTCGGCCACCGGTTCCGAGTCGAACGCGGGGAAGATGGAAAACGTGAAGACCGACTCCTCACTCCCCAGCCGCTCATTCGTCCCCAGCAGCAGCAAATCCCCGTTGGACGAAAACTGAGCCTCGCGGACCTCGGAGATTTCTTCCAACCCGTCGGGAGTCACCAGTGCCGCCCCGTGCGCCGCGAGAAACTCGCGTAACAGAACCGCCTCGTCTTCGCCCTCGATGTGGACGTAGACAACAGTTTTCGACGCATCGCTTGGATCGGCAGCGGAGAAGAAGAGGTAGTTGTTGCCATCGTATTCGGCGATGAAGGGATTAAGACCACCCTCAAAGCCGCGCACGAAAGAGGCATCAGTTGAACGCCAAAGACCAACGTAGGGAGTTGTGTCAAACGTCTCTGGATCCTCTGCCCCTACATAAACAGTCGTCGCAAACTCGTCCGTAATGCTATTTGGTCTGTATAGACTGACCCCAGAGCCTTCCTCACTCGGCTTCTCCAAGACCATCTGCACGTACGAGACTTCATTTGTCTGGCTATCAACTTCGCGCCTCCAGATAACTGATGGGCCTATCCCAGCAGCGTCTTGGCCAAACACATGAAGGCCTGTCTCAGACACTGCACTTAAGGTTCCAAAAGCGGCGGAGTCACTAATAGGAAGAGAAACGTAGGTTATCTCTTCTCCGCGCAAATCAGTTACGTAGAGAGGGCCCGACCCTGTAACTCCAATTACTCCCGAGATGCTTGCTGCAAGAGGAGCGCTGCCGTTGATGCCAGAAGAAGGGTGTGGCAAGCGAACAATGTTGCCATTCAAGTCTTTGTAGACAGTTCTGAGTGTGCGCACTCCAGGACCATGCCTTAAGTTGGGCCGGTCGTGGCGGCTCGGCGTTCAGCTCGGCGGGCGGTTTTTCGGGCGTAGCGGTCGCGGCGTTCTTCGCGGCGGTATTCGCGGATGGCTTCGGGATGCGCGGCGGGATGCGCG
>CAMDPX010000194.1 GCA_945905295.1 Planctomyces sp. SH-PL62
GGTTGATCCACAGACAGAACGGCGGCCTGAAAAAGACTCCCGACCCCTTCACGTTCACCGATCAACCGCAGCGCCGCTTGCACGGTCGCATCCGCCAGCAACGACAACTGATTCGTCACCGAACGAAGATCGAACAGTCCCAAGAAATCGCAGACACCGATTCGTAACAGCTCTCCGTGTTGAAAGTCGCGCAGCGCGATCGTTCGCTCGTTTTCGGTGGCCGCTCCTTCTACCGCCAGCATTGCCGCGTCAAAAAACTCGGGCCGACTACGCAGTTCGCGAAGCAACTGCGGCTGCGTCAACTGCGACAACAACGCCGGCGCGCACAACAAGAGATCCGTCAGATACGGACTCGCCGCGAAGATCGTGAGCAAGACTTCGAGGGCTCGCGGCGAATGCAGCAGTTGCCAAAACAACTCACGCCGATCCGGCACCGCTCGCAGCAAGCGTTCCAATCCCACGAGCGAAGCATCTGCCGAGGGAGACTCCGCCAACAACGCCGACACCCACGACAAGCACCGCTCCGAATCGGCATCCTCCGCCTCATCAAACAACTGCCGCAAGCGGTCGTCGAAGGTCGGTTCCGTGGAGTGCGGTGATGGTGATGACACGCGATGCCTCAAATGTTCGACATTAACGAGCGCTGGGCGCGACGTGCGCGAAACAATTCTAGTTGGCTCCGCACAGCAGCGAGCAGTTCGTCGTCTTCCATGTCCCACACGGCGTTCGGTTCAGCCCCGCGAGCCACAACCGCCATATTCGCGATCAATTGGCCGAAACGTACGTCAGGCCATTCGACGCACAGTTCACCAAGCAATGGAATCAGCTCTTCACGCTTGGGATTGGTCATGGCAATTTGTCTCTCGCCGGTGGAAGGCGTACCGACCACGTTCTTGCCGAGCAGTCCCAATCCACCCGACACCCGACCAGCCGATGGAAGAAAGCGAGGCCGACTCGACTTGGTAGTCCCTCGGGACTTCGAGCAACGAACAGATCAACTTTAGGTCCAGCGGCCTCGGCTGTTTTGGGCCGCGCCAAGTAGGCCGACACTTTTCCGACTCGCATGACGCTCATCCGACCTCCCGCGTCTCGCCGAGTTCGAGTGGCCAACTCGTTCAGAAATCCCGCTTCTTGAAGTTGATCGAACAGCGCCGGGGCCAGTTCAAACCCCACCAACTGGGCTGGATCGACCAATCCCGAATCGACCATTGCGGAGGCACCCAGCCCGCCGATCACAACATCGATCACATAGTCGCCACGGGCTGTCGCTTGCCAAGTGAGCGCCTGGCTCATCGGCAGACTCCCCAAAACGAATCGACGACATCGAAGACCGGCTCGGAGTCGGTTGGGAAAACTAAATAATGGTCAGGTACAGGACTTAACGATTGGATGGCGGCGACCGCCGAATCAAAGTCACCCAGGATCGCAACCAGCCGTCCGGCGGCGATCGCCGCGAATTGTCCCGGCCCGGCTTGCTGGATTTGGTCGTGAACCTGCGCGTAAGCACTACGATTCAATTCCATCTGTTCGTCAAAGGTCAGAGAACGCATGGCGTTGCTCCTGTTGGACAGCGGATTGGCGATAAAGCCACTCTATGTTTTCCACCGACGAACAAGCAAGACAGCACAACCGCATTTGGAGTGCGGCGACCAGAGTCGCCGCTTTTCAAGACGCACTGATGTCGCGGCCAGCGTCCATTTGGGGGCGATGCTCCAAAGCAAGCCGTTTTGAAAAGCGGCAGTTCGGACCGCCGTACTCCAAATCGCGGCGACAAACTTTGTTTCGTCACGCCATCCGTGGGCGGAAGACCACGGCGACCTTCGGAGGCTGCTCTGCGGCAAAGAACGCTCGCGATTCAGCAACAGACTCGGCGATGCCACGCGATGCTCAAGGTTCCAATGCAGACGCACTCGTATCGAAGAAGAGTGCTACTCCCCGAATCGCTATCCGTCTTCATCCGACGCCGCTAACTCCGACCAAAACGACTCTCCCGTGTCTTTGAACGTCCGGTTCGGTGCCATCGACGCGAAAGTCCAACCTTCTTGCTTGTAACTCTCGATGTATTCGTCGAGCTCACCGTCTTCGATGAAATCGGCGACCGAACGGCCATCGACAAAACTCGTCAGATTTAGCCAGATTTCTGGCGGACCATCTTCTCGGTGTGTGACCTGGACTACGGAGAACGCGAAGTAATCGCCTTGCTCGCGGTTCCGCAACTTCACGAACTCACGTAGTCGGGGAAGGACAGAAAGCGTCAGCGTCTTCTCTAGCCGGGCAATCCGCTCACGCGAGACGAGATACAACGAAACGTTCACGTCAACCATGCGATTGTCCTTGAGTTGTCTAACACGTCGAACAACTCGTCCCACAAGCCTCCGCAACGCCACTCGTCTCAGTCTGCCGCCGCTCCTTCCACAGCTTATGTGATTCGTGGTCGCCGGTGATGATTTCGAAGCCGAGGTCTTCGACCATCTGGAAATCGAGTTCCGGGGGTTGGCCTTTCGTCGTCCGGTAGTCGCTGACGAACAGCGAGTTGGCCACGTACAGCCCCATCGCTTGCAGCGAGCGGAGGTTGATCTCGCGGCCGCCGGCGATGCGGAGTTCCACCGTTGGGTTCGTGAACCGCAGCAGGCAGAGCACCTTCAGGCAGTAACGCGGGTTGAGTTCGCGGACACGCTCAAGCTGCGTCCCTTCGATTGAGTTCAGGAAGTTGACCGGGATCGACTCGACTTTCATGCCGCGCATTTCCATCGCCACGTCGATCAGGTCGGCGTGCTCTTCGCCCATGCCGGCGATCAGGCCGCAGCAGAGTTCCATGCCTGACTCGCGCACGGTTCGCAGCGTGGCCAGCCGGTCGTCGAACGAATGCGTCGAGCAAATCTGCTCGTAGAACCGGCGGCTCGTGTTGAGATTGTGGTTGATGCGATCGACCCCGGCCTCTTTCAAAGTCATCGCCTGCTCCGGCGTGAGCAGCCCCAGGCAACAGCAGATATGCAGACCGTGCTCGTCTTTGATTTTCTTGACGACGTTGGCCACGTGCGCGACCTCACGATCCGACGGGCCGCGACCGCTGGCGACGATGCAGTACGTTCGCGCCTGTAAGCTCGCGGCGGCGGCGGCACCTTCCATCAGCTTGCGTTCGTTGAGCATCGGATACCGCGAGATGTCCGCCTCGGAGTCGATGTTCTGCGAGCAATACCCGCAGTCCTCCGGGCAGAGACCGCTCTTGGCGTTCTTCAAATAGTAGAAGTGAACCTTGTGCCCGAAGTGCTTTCTCCGAATCCGAAACGCGGCAGCGATCATCGCCGGGACGTCGTCGTCGGGAGCAGTCAGGATCGACAACGCTTCAGCGCGAGTGACCTCGCCGCCGGAGAGCACTCGGTCGGCAAGTGCGTCCCAATTCAGTGAGGTCGATTCAGCAGTCGTCGTCATGATTCATTCTTTCTCACGAGGTCAGTTCAGAAGCGGTGCGGCAGTCTAACGGCGGTTTGAAAAAACGGTATTACGGCCGTCGGCATTCGGCCCACGGCGATCGGTCGGCCGAAGGCCGATCGCCGTTATACCGATTTTACTCTGGCACCAAACGCAGTTCTTTCAAGTCCATCAGGTGATTCTTCAACGTCTCCGCCGAGCGAACCGTCAATCGATGCTGGCCAGCGGACAGATTCAACTCGCCAAGGATCGCCGTCTGATAATTCTCCCACGAGCCGGTGCCGACGATCTTCGCTTTGACGGACTGCCCCGCGACTTCAAATACGACCTCATTGCCAGCCGTGCCGTTGTCGCAGGCGTAGTTCAGACGGATCGAGTGCTTGCCCGGCTTCGTGACGTTGATGGTCCAGACGGCTCGATCATCGACGCTGCCCCAGTAGCCGAGGTTCTTGAAAGGAGGCTCATATTTTGAAGGCGAACACGGATGAAGCGGAGGAACGCGGATTCGATCCGTTCTGATCCGCGCGATCCGTGTCCTCCGTGTTCTTCTCTCCGTCCGGAACACCCAGCGGGTAGTCGGCCATTTCGGCAACCCAGAGTTTTCCGTCCGGTCCCCAATCGAAGGCGACGGGGTCGCGGACGAGCGGTTCGGCGGCGACCAGTTCGACTCGGTAGCCCGGCTTGACCTGCATCAGCTTGAGCGAGGCTTCGGGAGACTTCGGGCCGTCTGAGGGGCGAGGGGCGAGTTGGCAGCGGGGACTCTTTCCAGCACCAGCTCGCGCGGCAATGCCGGGTCGGCCGACGTGAAGACCTGCATCACCGACGAGTCGCCTAGCAGAAAATTCCCACCGCTTTTTTCTCGCCCCTCGCCCCTCACCCCTCACCCCTCGCCCCTCGCCCCTCGCCCCTCGCCCCTCCGTCACCTTGTTGAAAATCTCGGTGTAAAACCGCGGGCTGAGCGTGTTGAGCGAATCGCACCAGGGCATCCGAAAACAAACCGGCTTGTTGTTCGGCACTTCGTTGAGCAGATCAATGCAGCGATCGACCGTGGATTTCGCCTTCGCGAGATCGCCGTCCTTGAGCAACGGGCACGGGTGGTCGATCGTGTGAACCTCCAGGCTCAGCCCTTCCTCAAGCCACTGCTGCAAGTGCGGCTGCTTGGGATCGATCGAGCAACTGAAGATGCTGACCGGAGCGCGGCCGTCGATTTGTTTTAGCCGGTTGAGGATCGGCCGGAGATACGCCTCCCACTTCTCACGCCCACGCATGTCGTCGATGCCCAGGATCACGACCGCCTCGACTCCCTCTTCGCCGACCCACATCGGAGTCGTCAGCTTGGGGAAGTCACGATGCGGATACCACGGATTGCACGGCTCATCGAGATACGTCAGCCGATTGCCGTTCGGCTTGGCCGTGTTCGTCTTTTCGGCGGCCGACGCGATCGAGAGCGAAAACAATCCAATCAAGCACAGGCAGAGCATCATCCGAGTCATGGGAGCAGCTCCTGGAAAGCGTAGAGCAACGGCGTTCGATTCGGTCGCGTGAAGATATCCCGCGGACGGCGCGAAGACGCGGCTGCGGTCTGTGCGTTTACTCCTTCGGAGTAAAGACAGAAGCTTTGCGATTCCGAAAGCTTTCACACGCAAACAGAGTCATCAACGTGCCGAGCGAAAGTACGAATTCGAGTTCACGAACTAACCGGCCGCTTGCTGCGCTTGTTGCGGCGTGTTGGCATCGCCGGAGACGAAGCGCAGGTTCTCGTCGCGCAGGCGGGCGGCGGCATCGTCGTACAGGAACGGCAGGAAGACGTAGCGTTTTCCGGTCGTGACCGGCGTCGCTTCGTGCAACAGCGAACACGAGAAGACGACCGCTCCGCCGGCCGGAGGCGCGAACAATTGGCGGCCGAACTCCGGGAACCAGAGGAAGCCGCCGTCGAACTCGCCGGTGTTGAGCACCAGCGAAACCGCGAACTTGCGGTGCGCGGTTCCCTTCGTCGTGTTGTCGCGGTGGGCGCGGAAGTGCGCACCTTGCGTCCCGTCGTAGCAGGCGACGATGTATCGCTCCATGCGCGTGGCTTTGAACTGGAACGCCTTCTCGATCTCCGGGACGAGGCGGTCGTGAATGCGGATCATGCACGCCTTGCGAATGTCCTCGTCAGGGATCTCGAAATCTTGTCGCCGCTTGTGGCCGTAGTCGTACATGCCGACGGTTTTGCCGTCCTTCTCGCGCATGAAGCCAGACTCGGTCCCCCCATGTTGCTCGTACATCGCGATCAGCTTGCGGCAGAACTCCGGCTCGAAGATGCGCGGCACGATCATCACGGGAGCCTGCACCTCGGCAACGTGCGGTTGGCCGAGCGGCGGCAGCGAATCGATCAGATGCAACAGCCGCGCGACATGCGTGGCCGGGTCGTCGAACGGTAAGGCCACCAACACTCGCAACCGCGCATCGAGAACCAGCGTGTGAGCGACAAACTTCTGCAAGCCGGTGCTCGGATCGAACTGCACGGCTCCGTACTCTGTGGCCAACTGCCGGTTGAAGTCCCAGAAGTATCGCAGGCCGGGAATCTGTTCCTGCAAGCGCCCCTGTTGCTGATCGAGCGGGTCATTGCTGACTCCGAAGAAGGTAACCTCGTCATCGCTGAACCGCGCGCGAGCTTGCCACAAGTCATCGAGAATCCGCCGGCTATCGGGCCGAGCGGCCGATTCAAAGAACGACAGCACGACGTATCGCCCGGCCACCGTGTCGAAATGAAAGTTCGGGTTGGCCGTGGTCGGGGCCGCAAACCACGGGGCCGGTTCACCTGTTGTCAGCAGTCGCTTGCGCATCACGTCGCTCCTTCACCATGAATCCACGGCTCGCTCTGGGCGAGCCGGTCGGAACGTAGCGGAGGAGGTAGCGAATGCAAAGAGGGCTTCGGTCGAGTTAACTCTTCGTCATTCTTCGGCACACTAGGCGCGTTACGGCTTCCGACGGATCGCTCGTCGACGGCGGACGCTCGCCGGGATTCGACAGGCCAATCACCAGAGTGTCGCCATCGAGCTTGTAAACTCCGTTCGCGTGGCCGATCAAATCGAAACTGTGCCGCACCGAATTCGGGCCAATGCCGAATCGCAAATTGCCGGGGAGCAACACGCCTGACCGAACGGCATCGCTGACGCGCATTTGGTCTTCGGAAAACTCAATCCACCAGTCTGCATTGAACCCCGCATCGGCCGGAAGCGCGACGTTTCCTTTCGCCTCGACGATTTGCCAACGTCCTTGCAACTTGGCGAACTCATCGAGCGACGGGGGATGGACCGCCCACGTAAAGTTCTGGCCAGGAAAGAGCGTCAGCCGCTCCGAGTACACGACCGTGTTCGCTCGCATGACGATCAGGTTGACAGGACCGGGAGCCAGTTGAGGGATCGTGCCTCCCAACGGGACGCCACCCAACAAGTATTGATGTCGCGCTTCAGACGAGTGATCGGCATAAATCAAGAACTGCAACTGGGCATCTTCGGGGCGAGTCCCCTGGAATCGGATACTGCATTCGTACTGCCAGCTCTTCCAACGAGCCGCGAGGTTGTCGGTCATGAACGCCAGCAGTGTCAGGCAGATGGCGGCAAAGCCAAGACCACGCAGGATCGAACCGAAGTTGCGGGGCAGTTTGCGAACTCCGTGATGCCACCCGGCGAAGACTCCGGCCAACAGGAGTAGCATCCCCATCAGGGACAGTGTCGCCTCGCAAACGTGTCCCAGCCAGACGCCTGCCAATCCGGGAACCGGTTGCACCAACCAACCAATCGTCGCCAAGCCGCCGAGCAATCCCATGAAGACTCCGATTCGCGTCCGATGCACGATTGATGTCCCGCTCGATTTCGATGAGTCACTCTTAGGCTGCTCACCCTGTTTGGCGTCCGCCCATCGCGATCGCCAACCCTGCAACAATGACTCGGCACCGGATGCCGAATGCTTGCGGCGGCGCAGGGCGATGAACCAACCAACGACAACGGTCACAAGTAACGAAGGCCCCAACAAATAGGAGGCGAAGAGGAAGTTCTGCCAAGTCATCAGGCGGAGCGCTCGGAGAATCATCAACGCGACCCACAGACCCAGAACCGACAGAGTCAACAGTTTCAACGGTCGCTGCATTTCGGAAATGTTCGCCGTGATTGGCAGAGGGGACGACTGAGACGGCGCTACGCCAAGCTCACGGGGAAGCGAGCTGGTCTGCGGTTGCTGCCAATGCGCGAGACATTGTCCCAAGAGACTCGCCACTTCTTGAGCGGATTGAAATCGGTCTTCGCGGCGTTTCGACAACAGCTTGTCGATGAGCTTGACCAACCAATCGGGGACTTCGGGATTCACCTCGCGAATCGGTCGCGGCGATTCATCGCAGACGCGCTTGATGACCCCCATCGTCGTGCTGGCTCGGAACGGAGCGTGGCCGACGCACATCGCATACAACACGCTGCCGAGACTAAAGAGATCACTGCGATGATCGATCGAATCGCCACGAGCTTGCTCCGGCGACATGAACAGCGGCGTGCCGGCGATGACTCCGCTTTGCGTCATGCTGGCATCGTCCACCGCGCGAGCCAGTCCAAAGTCGGTCAGCTTCACTCGTTCGACGCCGTTCTCCAACAGGATATTCGCCGGCTTGATGTCCCGATGCACCAGCCCCTGAGCATGCGCCGCCGCGAGCCCCGCCGCCGTCTGCATCCCGATCCGCAGCACCTCGCGCACCGACAACGGCCCGGCCGCATCGATCCGTTCTTGCAGCGTCTTCCCCTCGATGAACTGCATTGCCAGATACGGCGGCTCGTGCTGATCGGCAACCGCATGAATCGCGACGACATGCTCATGAGCCACCGCCGCCGCCGCTTGAGCCTCACGCACAAACCGCCGTCGCGCCGCGGAGTTTGTCGCCAAATGCGGAGCCATCACCTTGATCGCGATGACTCGACGCAGCGATGTGTCGAACGCCTTGAGCACGACACCCATGCCCCCGCTGCCAACTTCTTGCAGCACCTCGTAGTGGGCGAGCCGACCCAACGAGCCAGATTGCTCAGATGGCTGAAGGAAGCCTGGCGGAAGTTTGGCACTTGGAATTGTTGCTTCCATCTCTTTGGCCGCCGCGATCGCATCGTGCAGCGCCGGAGTCACCGGCGTCTCACCATCGCCCAACCGCCGAGCGATTCCGTCCCAAGATTCCTTGCCGGCCACAAGGTTTTCCAGTGTCTGCTGACACCGCTCGCACGAGTCGATGTGCTGCTGCAATTCAGATTGCTCGGCATCGGCAAGTTGGCCGTCGAGCAGCGATCGCAATCGGTCGGTTTTTGGGCACTCGGACATGATTTCGGACTTCGTCAATGCAGGAATGGGATAACAGCCATCCGCTCTCAGTTCACGGCCATCAGCCGGACAGAATTCTTTGGCCGAAAGCTGTGAGCTGATGGCTGTCGGCTGTCGGCTGTTATTTCAAATTCAATCGAGTTCCTTGACCAACTCTTTCAACCGAGCCATCACGCGACTCTTGGCGAGATACACCGCCGCAATCGACATCTCCAATTCGTCAGCGACATCCTTTCCGGATTGGCCTTCGACGGCAGTGCGCCAGAAGGCTTGCCACGTCGCCGGTTGTACTTCGAGCCGAACTTGCTCGGCCGCCCACGCAAACAAGCGGCGCTCGTGGTCTTGATCCCACAAGGCCGACTCGGTCGCGTCGTCCGCCAAGTCTTCGAGCCGCTGTTCTCCATTTCCCACGATGATTCGCTGCTGCCGGCTAAGCCACGTTCGGAGTTCGTTCCTGACAATCGTGAATAGCCAACCGCGAAACGAACCGAGCTTCGCGTCGTACTCAAACCGCTCGGCCGTGCGAGCGACGATCCGCAGCACCTCTTGCGTGAGGTCCACGGCATCGGCGTCTTGCAAGCCGTGCTTGCGTCCAAATCCGTAGATCAGCGGCGAGTAAATCTCCACGAACTGGCCCCACGCGGTTCCGTCTCGCTGATCGCGAATGCGGACCAGCAAGCTGGCTCGTGTTTCGTGCGGATCACTCATCGCCGCCTCTCTGCCGACAAGTACCCCGGCGGAAGAAAAACCTATTGCGGAATCTCAAAATCGTAGGACGGTCGCTACGGTTTCGCAGCCGGTGCTTTACGGACCAAGCCGGGAGTGACATCGAGATCCAGCGAAGCCGTCTGTCCGCGATCGAGCAGTTCCCAGGCAATCGCCCCCATCGCGGCGTTGTCGGTACACATCTCACGCGGAGCGATGAAGAGTTCCACGCGGTCGCGGCGACACATCTCTTCCAGCCGCGATCGAAACGCATTGTTCGCCGCCACGCCTCCGCCGACCAACAAACGCGAGCGAGTCCGCTTTCGCAATGCCTGCCGACATTTGCCGACGAGCACATCCAGCGCCGCCGCCTGAAAGCTGGCGGCGAGGTCCGCGACTCGTTGCGGCGTCAGTTCCGGAACCGGCTCGCGCGAACCGGGGATGCCGTTCGCTTTGTAGAGCACCGCCGTCTTCAAGCCGCTGAAGCTGAATTCGAGTCGCGGCTCTTTGAGAAACACACGCGGGAATGCGAACGCTTTCGGGTCTCCGTTGCGTGCTGCTTGCTCGATTGCCGGACCGCCGGGATACGGGAGACCCAGAATCTGAGCGACCTTGTCGAACGCTTCACCCGCCGCATCGTCGATCGTTGCGCCGAGCCACTCGAATTCGGTCGGGCCGTGGCAGTCATACAAGTTCGTGTGCCCGCCGCTGACGACGAGACCGATCGCAGGAAAGATGTCTCGCCCCGCTTGCATCCGACACGCATAGAGATGCGCTTCGATGTGATTGACGGCCACCAGCGGCAAGCCTGTGGCCAGCGCGAGTGTCTTCGCGGCCGTCAGTCCCACGAGCAGCGAACCGACTAAACCCGGCTGAGTCACCACCGCGATGGCGCTGAGGTCGTCGAGTCGCGTGTTCGCCTTGCGCAAAGCCTCGTCGATCACCGGCAGGATACAGCGGACGTGGGCTCGCGAGGCGATCTCCGGCACGACGCCGCCAAACCGTTCATGCAATTCGTTTTGACTGGCGACGACGTTCGACAAGACGCTCAGGTCTCGCCGAATTACCGCTGCGCCGGTTTCGTCGCACGAGGACTCAATCGCCAAAAGCCGGTCAGATGCAGGCACGCGTGAAGACTCGCACAAGAGTTGGAAAACCGGCGATCAACTTTCAGCCATCGGCCGGTCAGACAGTGGGAGCATACAGGACTTTGGGCTCGTCGCTGCCCGGTCGATACAACACAAGGCCACCGCGTGAGTCATTCACTCGGACGACGCAATCCGGTTCGCCCGTCGCCGCGTGAGTCAAGATCGCTTCCAGCGCCTGCACCGCCGCGACGGTTTGACGGTCGGAGGCGAGGTCGTTGTACGAGAGCTGTTGGACTTCGGCCAATCGCGCCGCTCGGCCAGACGCATCGCCGGCGAATTCGACATACGCCAACTCGCGCACGAAGCGTTCGATGACTTCGATGCCGTAGCCCCGCTGAGCTCGCTCGCCCCACGGTTCCAGGCACTTGCCGTTGTAGTGTGTATTGATCGTGGTCTTCAGCTCGATCGGCGTCTTGCCTTCAACGGTCAGTTCGATGCCGCGCTTGCGCGAGTGGCCGTTCCACACACCGTTGTCGAAACGGAATTGAACTTCTTGCTCGACATAGCCCGGAAAATTGTCGGGAGTGACCCACGACGTGTGGATGTCGAACGCGGCCTCACGCCCATCCGCGTATTCGTAAACCATTCGCATCTGATTGCTGTCCCACGTCGAGCCGTCTTTCGGTCCGACGATGCCGCGCTGGCCGGTGGCGGTGATGGTTTTCAATCGGCCACCGAAGCTGAAGTCGATCAGCTTGATGTAATGCACGGCGACGTAGGTGCCGGGGTTGCGTCCTTGAATCCACTCGGCGAACTGGCCGCCAGAAATCGACTTCGGCTCCAGCAGCGAGCAATAGCCATTGTTGATGTGCTGCAGCACGTTGTCGGCAACCAGCGTCCGCAGCCGCTTGTGATCCGGATCGAGCAGCTTGTGATAGACCACTTTCGCCAGCACGTTCTTGCGTCTGGCGATCGCGACCAGTTCATCGAGTTCTTGCAGCGTCAGCACCGACGGCTTCTCAATCAGCAGATGCACTCCCGCATCGAGGATCTGCTTCGCTCCTTCAAAATGCCGATTGTCCGGAGTCGCAACGCAGGCGAAATCGACTCCGGCCGCGACCATCTTCGTGGCGGAGTCGCCGCCGGCAAAGTTCTGAAACGGGCCGATCGCGTTGCCGGCCTCGGCTCGGTACTTCTCCGCTCGGCTGCCAGTTCGCGAGGCGACCGCTGTGAGCGGCACATCGACGTCGCCGAACTTCCGGTCGTAGACACCGGCGACGTGTGCTCGTTCAAAGAACGGGCGGTACGTCTCGTCAAAGATCATGCCCATGCCGACCATGCCGGCCCGAAGCTGCTGTTTTTGGTTGGTGCTCATGGCGGCGGATTCTAGGAAATCGAATGCAGATCGCACACTAAGCGGCTTATTGAGGTCGTCTGTCGAATGCCGCCGTTTCTGTCTATGGTGATCGCGATTGAAGGAGCCCGACGAATGAAAGGAGACGACGAATGAGTTTTTCACATTCGTCGTCTCCTTTCATTCGTCGGACTCTTTTGTCTTCGCTTTGGATCTGAGCAACTCATCGCACTCGCGGTACGGTTGAACTCCACAGCCGCGCCTCGATTCAATGCTCCGCATGACACTCCCTTTCCCATTCGACCCTGCCGAGTCCACTGCGAAAGATGCGGAATTGCTCAGCCTGCTGCGGTTGCACTTGGTCAACGGGATCGGGCCGAGACATTCGCAACTGCTGCTCGACCACTTCGGCTCGGCTGAAGGTGTGCTGGCGGCGAGCATCGCTCAACTGGAAGAGGTCAGCGGCATTGGGCCGAAGATTGCGATGTCGATTGCCGCATCGAAGATCGGTCGAGATGCGGAAGTCGAACTGGAAGAAGCTCGGAAGCTGGGAGTCAAACTGTTGCGACGCGGATCGGCCGAATACCCGAAGGCCATCGAACGCATCAGCGATCCGCCGCTGTTGCTGTATTGCCAGGGAGACATCCAGCGGCAGGATGAACTGGCGGTCGCGATCGTCGGTTCGCGACGCTGCACGGTCTACGGCAAACAACAGGCCGAGAAATTCGCGACGATGCTGGCTCGCGCGGGAGTCACGATCATCAGCGGACTCGCCCGCGGCATCGACGCGGCGGCTCATCAAGGAGCACTTGCCGGCGGCGGGCGCACGATCGCCGTGATGGGGACCGGACTCGCCGAAATCTATCCGCCGGAACATCGCGAACTCGCCGCACAAGTCGCCGCGCATGGTGCATTGCTCACCGAATTCAAGCTGCATCAAACGCCGCACGCGGGACACTTCCCGCAGCGCAATCGAATCATCAGCGGCTTGTCGGTGGCCGTCGTCGTCATTGAAGCGGGCCGCAGCAGCGGAGCCTTGCACACGGCTCGGCACGCGATGGAACAAGGTCGAGAAGTGCTCGCCGTTCCCGGCCGCATCGACAGTCTCGCCAGCGAAGGCTGTCACGACTTGATTCGCGACGGAGTCACGCTGGTCCGTCACGTCGATGACATCCTGGCCGCGATCGGCCCGCTGACAAAACCGATCTCGGCCGCGAGTGACGGTTCCGAAACCGTTCACAGCCTGCGCGAGTTATCGCTCAACGAAATTGAACGACACGTTCTGAACCTGATCACTGCCGATCCAACGCTACAAGACGAGATCATCTCCAGCAGCCTCTTGGAACCACCACAAGTCATCGCGACGCTGACGGTCCTCGAAATGAAACGCCTCATCCGCCGCCAGCCGGGAGGTTTCTTCATCCGTTCGCCGTGGTAGCATTCGCCGCTTGCCAACGTTTACGGCGAGCCTCATTGCTAGGAGTCCGATCATGCCTTCACCGTTCCCCGGAATGGACCCGTTCCTGGAGAGTCAAAAGTGGAAAAGCTTCCACACGCGGTTCATCACGAATCTTGGTGAGGCTCTAACGACCGTCGTGCGTCCCCGGTATGTCGTTGACGTCGAAGAGAATGTCTATGTGGCCAGAGAAGATGGCGACTTGCTCAAGGTCATCGCCCCTGATGTGGCGGTGATGCAAAAAGAGGGATGGTTGGAATTCGCAGACGGAGTTGCTGAAAGCTCGGCCGAGCCGACGGTCTTGACCTTGCCAAAAATCGATCCGGTGGAGGAGCACTTTCTCGTCATTCGATCTCTCGACGACGACGTTGCGATCACCATCATCGAGCTTCTCTCTCCCACCAATAAACTCTCACGCGACGGCCGCACGGAATACCTCAACAAGCGCAACACGGTGCTGCATAGCGAGGCCAATCTCGTCGAGATCGACTTGTTGCGTGGGGGCAAACGATTGCCGACCGTCGAACGATTGCCAAAGGGGGACTACTACGCTTTCGTGACTCGCGTCGAACTCAGGCCGAAGGTCGAGGTTTATTCCTGGCCGCTCGAACGCCGGCTGCCCAGAATTCCGATTCCGCTGGCTGAGGGCGATCCGGATGTCTCGCTCGATCTGCAAGCGGTCTTCGACACGACCTATGACCGAGCTGGTTACGACTACGCTTTGAACTACAAGAAACCGGTCGAACCGCCGCTGACCGAATCGCAGTCCGCCTGGGTCGCGGAATTGCTCGCCAATTAGCCACGCTCACCACAGCGTGGGCCGATTCACCACCGATCCCACGCTCTGGCGAACGTGACTACGCAGTTTTGTCATCAGGAACACGATCATGGCCAGCGCCGCCATTCAGCGTTACAGCCCGGCTGACTATCTCGCCCTGGAGCGAGCCAGCGAATTCAAACACGAGTTCTTCGACGGCGAATTGTTTCGCATGTCAGGAGGCACAATCGAGCACAGCCAGATTACGGCCAACGTGATTCGAGCACTCGGCAACTCACTGGCCGACTCTCCCTGTCGCGTGTTGACCAGCGACATGCGGATCAAGTTGCCCACCGGGCTTTACACATATCCCGATATCTCCGTCGTCTGCGATCAGCCGCAGTACGAGGATGATCACAAGGACGTGCTGCTGAATCCGATGATCGTGATCGAAGTCCTGTCGCCAACGACGGAGGCTTATGACCGAGGGAAAAAATTCCGGCACTATCAAACCTGTCCGAGCCTTCGCGAATATGTCTTGATCGCGCAGGATCGCGCCGCCGTCGATCATTTCCTGCGTCAGCCCGTGTCGGGCCAGTGGTTGTTGACCACCTTTGAGTCGCTCGCAACGACGATGCCGCTGCCGTCGATCGGAATCGGCCTGCCGCTTCATGAAATCTACGCCAAGACCGAGTTCCCTCCGGAAGAGTGATTCCGCGGAACAAGCCGTTCGGCGACCTCTGATGAATTCCATGTGATAGGTGAGATCATGACGATGTCTGTTGCCGCGATTGTGCTCGGCGTGTGCGTGGTCAGCACCGTGTTATTGACCGTGTCCGCGATTCGAATGTTGTCTTTGTCAGAACGCGTGGCACTGCGGTGGAGCCATGTCGGGACGAGATTGTTTTCGTTGGCCTTGTTGGGAATTCTTTTTCTGCTCGTGACGCCCAGTGCACAGACCCTGCTGGTCGGCTTTGGCGTCGAGTTGCCGTATGCTGGCCGCCCGGGATTCAAGCTCAGCGAATGGGCTCGTTCCTACATTCTGGCATTTGTTTTGATCGGACTTGCCTGCGTGGTTTTGGAGATGATCTTCGTGGAAAAATGCCTGCGACGAGACAACAACGAGGAGTTCGCTCGTCTCTGTTCGTTTCTGGTGACCTGCCTCTTGTTGATGACTCTATTCGTCGGCGAGGTCGGACTCGCAATCTCGTTGAAAAAATTGGCCAACGACTTTTACCAATGATCCGCCGCGGTCAGCCCGTTTGTTGTTCTCACTCGAAAGGCCTGGAAGGCATGTGCCGCACACTCGTCCTCGGATTCGTACTTTTGGTCGCATTCGACTCTGCCGGACTCGTCGCGCGAGCGGACAATCCCGCCTCGCCGCCGAATGGGTCTGCCCCGAAAAGCCCGCTCTCGCCGGAAGAGTCGCTCAAGCATTTCATGCTTGGCGATCCAAACCTGATCATTGAGATCGTCGCCGCCGAACCGGAAGTGATCGACCCGGTCGCCATCCAATTCGACGAGCACGGCCGTCTGTGGGTCGTTGAACTCAGCGACTATCCCAACGGTCCCGAACCGGGCAAGCCACCGATGTCACGGATCAAGTTGCTCGAAGACAAAGATGGTGATGGCCGCTACGAGACGGCTCACATCTTCGCCGACAAACTGCTGTTCGCGACCGGCGTCCAGCCGTGGGACGGTGGAGTCATCGTGACGCTGGCCGGTGAGGTCGCGTTCTTCAAAGACACCGACGGAGATCACAAAGCCGACGTGCGTGAGACGTGGTTCACCGGTTTCGCTCAAGCCAACCCGCAACTGCGGGCCAATCATCCGACCTTCGGCCCCGATGGGTGGATCTATGTGGCGAATGGATTGCGCGGCGGGAATGTGATCGCGGTGAAGAAAGATTGGCCCAGTAGGTTGGGACTCCGTCCCGACCCCACCGACAAAGCAAAGGTCGGGACGGAGTCCCAACCTACGGAACCGCAACCCGTCTCCCTCACCGGCCGCGACTTCAAATTCGATCCGCTCACCGGGCGGTACGAGGCGATCTCCGGCAACGGGCAATTCGGGATGACGTTTGATGCGTGGGGGAATCGGTTCGTGTGCGACAACCGGCATCCGTGCCGGCATGTGATCTTTGAAGAGGATTTTATTAAGCGTTGTCCGCACGTCGCGTTTCCGGCGGTGGTCCACGACGTGATTCC
>CAMDPX010000195.1 GCA_945905295.1 Planctomyces sp. SH-PL62
CCCCCGAATTCCCCGTCCAGAACTTTGATTGGTTCGCAGCCAGGGGCCGCTCATGCGCGGTACAATACCCCGATGTCGTCGGCACACACTGGCGGAGCGCATGCCGCGATGACCGATGGGACCGTTCGCTTCCTCAACAACAACATCAACATGGATACTCTGACCTATCTGTCCGTTCGCAACGATGGCAAGTCTGTCGCAAACTACTAAGTCGCGTTTCAACTGATTTCGTTGATCTCGAAGGCAACATTGTTTGCCTTCGAGATTTCTGTTTGATTCGATCTTTACCGTGAGAAACACCATGATGTGTCGGTCTGCAGTGGGCGTGAAGCCGTTTGGTCTGTCTGTCGTGTTACTGTTGCTCGTGGTTGGGTGTGGGGAAGGCGGACCTGAACCATTCAAAGGGCCGTTTGGTCAAGTGACCGGCAAAGTCACCTTTGAAGGCAAGCCGATTCCCGAAGGCTCGCAGGTTATTTTTCAATCCACCGAAAAGGGGGGGTATCTCGCGACCGGAGTTGTGAATGCGAGTGGCGAATACACGCTGAAGTGTGATGGCAGTCCCAATTTGCCGGGGTTGACGTACCAAGTGACGTTCATGCCGCCGTCGAGCAACGCAGTTGGTGGCGCGACGGACCCTGCTGCCGCGGCGAAAGTGTCAGTCACAACCGGAGCCGCCCCGTTTCCTGAGAAGTATTCAACACCCTCGAAGATGGTCGTTTCGACGGTCAAAGAGGGGAAAAATACTGCGGACTTCGTTTTGACGAAGTGACCGCAAGGCGATCGATTTTGAGTCGGTTGGGGACAGGGCGTGTCGGTCATGAATGATGCTGATCTCGCGCGCGCCCATCCGTGAGACATTTTGGCGAGCGGGGCGGCATCTGCCCTCCGGTTCGGTGCATTCGCCGCAGGACCGGGGGGCTGACGTCGCCCCGATCGCCCGTCTCATTCGTGGCCGCGCGAGGAGATGCTCGTGGTGATGTCACCCTCGCTGAGATGCTCCATCCGGGTAAGCCGGATGTGATCCGACGGCTGCTCTCGTTGCCGTTGGTAGCCCTCTCACGCTCCATCCACGCGAGGTCGATTGGGGGCGTTTGCCAAAGAAGCCAGCGCCATTCTCCAGCGATCAATCTGGCGACGTTGTGAAATGGATGCTGGCTTGGCTGCAATCTTGTAGGATGGGTGCTCTTGCCCGTCGATCTTTTTGGTGAATTCGCTGACGGGCGATCCGCCGAAGGCGGACCCTTCGACTCGATCACCTCAAGGAGACTGCTTCGATGAAACTGCAAGGCAAGACTGCCCTCGTGACCGGCGGGGCCACAGGCATTGGATACGGCATCGCCAAAGCGCTGGCGTCGGAAGGTTGCCGAGTGGCCCTTTCGGGACGGCGAGAAGATGCACTTCAGACGGCGGCCTCCGAATGGTCCGGGCAACCGGCAATGATCTATCGCGCCTGCGACGTCGGCGATCGAGCGGCCGTCAATTTGCTTTTCGATTGGGCGACAAAGCAGCTAGGTCAGATCGACATTTTGGTGAACTCGGCGGGGACGAATATCAAGAACCGTTCGATGGCCGAGATGCTGCCGGAGCAGTTCGACGAAGTCATGACCGCGAACTCGACCGGGATTTACAACTGCATGTATGCCGTGTTGCCGCAGATGCGCGCGCGACAGGACGGACTGATCATCAACATCTCGTCGATCAGCGGCAAACGCGCGTTCGCGATCGGCGGCATCGCTTACGTGGCGTCGAAGTTCGCGATGTCCGGCCTCTCGACGGCCGTCGCCAACGAAGATGGCAAGAACGGCATCCGCGTGACGACGATCTATCCCGGCGAGGTCGATACGCCGATCCTCGAAAAGCGTCCGAAGGCGGTCAGCGATGAACATCGCGCGGCGATCCTCAAGCCCGAAGATTTTTCCGACATCGTGGTCGCGATCGCCTGCCTGCCGAAGCGGGCGCATGTGCCCGAATTGATCCTCAAGCCAACGCATCAGGACTATCAATGATTCTATAAAACCTCGTCAGGAGCTTTGCCATGAGCCGATTCTTCGTGCGATGTGTGGTGGTGGCCTTATGGGTTTGTCCGACGATGCTAGTCGCCGACGAGATTCAGCGGGGCACGCTGAAGAAGTTGGACGTCCCTGGCAAGAAGGTCGTCGTCGAGATCGACGGCAAGCAGCGTGAGTTTTCGCTGACGGACGACACGCATGTGCTCGGCGCATCCGGCAAAGACTTGGCCGAGAAGCTGAAGGACTTCAAAGAAGGAGCGTCGATCTTTGTGAAGCCGGACACGAGCGATGGCCGCTCGGTGTTGGTCGGCATCAAGCTGGCGGACGAACCCGCGCGGAACAATCGAGGCGAACAACGCCGAGTTTCCGCCGATACGAAATCGCTCAAGCCGCTGTCGGAACTGGGGCGGGAAAAGTATCAAGGCTTCGAGGGAGGCTTTTATCCCGAAGGCCGCAACGAGCGGCCGAAAGATCATGAGGCGGCGGGACTCAAACTGGCCAAGCAAGTGCAGCCGCTGAACGCTCAGGGCAAACCCGAATCGAACGGCAAGATCGTGTTGCTGTCGATCGGCATGAGCAACACGTCGCAGTCGTCGGATGGATTCCAGCGGGCACTCCGCGATGCCTCCGGCTTGAATTCTCGCGTGCTGTTCGTCAACGGAGCTCAGGGCGGCATGACTGCCGCTGCGATTCAAGACCCGGAAGATGGCCGACGCGGCAAGCAGTATTGGGACACGGTCGATCAACGGCTGAAGCAAGTGGACGTCTCTCGCGAGCAGGTGCAAGTCGTGTGGATCAAGCAAGCCGATGCCGGACCGACGCAGGGCTTTCCGAAGTACGCTCAAACTTTGCAGGCCGAGTTGGTGAAGATCGTGCAGATTCTTCCCGAGCGGTTTCCGAACGTGAAACTGGCGTATCTGTCGAGCCGCACGTATGGCGGCTACGCAACCACGGGACTTAATCCCGAACCGTATGCCTTTGAGTCAGCCTTCTCGGTGAAGTGGTTGATCGAGCAGCAGATCAAAGGAGACAAGGCTCTCAACTTTGATTCTGCTCGCGGCGAGATCAAAGCACCGTGGCTGAGTTGGGGACCGTACCTCTGGGCGAACGGCTCGACGCCACGCGAAGACGGGTTCTCCTATGAGCCTGCCGACTTCACTCCCAACGACGGCACGCATCAGTCACCGTCCGGCCAACGCAAGGTGGGCCAGTTGCTGCTGAAGTTCTTCGAGTCCGATTCGACGACAAAATCCTGGTTCGTTCAATGACGCGGGATCAGCAGCATTCAGGCTCGACATCTTCAGCGGTGACTCCCGCTTTGAACGGCGCGACGGGCGGCGCTCCCGGCTGGGACCGTCTCGTTGTTCCGGCCATGATTCTGTGGGTCTTCCTAGCCTGCGTTTTCCCGACCAGCGATACCGATCTCTGGTGGCACCTGCGCACCGGCGACTACATCTTAGAGCACCACCGCGTGCCGTTCTTGGATCTCTACACGTTTACGGATGCCGACAAAATCTGGGTCGACCTGCATTGGGGTTTCCAGATCGGTCTCGCAGCCGTGTTTCGGTGGGGCGGCCTGTCGTTAGTGATTCTCATCAAGGCGGGGATCATCGCGGCCAGCGCGGCGATTGCGTACGCGGCGAGTGGTAAGCCGCTGCCGAACTGGGCGCGGGCTGCGCTCTGGATGGCTCCGGCGATTGCGATCAGCGGACGTGCGTTCGAGCGGCCGGAGATTCTCTCACAAGTGTTCTTAGCCGCCTGGTTGTGGATTGTGCCGCGTCTTTCCGAGCGACCGAAGCTGGTCTGGTGGTTGCCGGTCATACAACTCATTTGGGTGAATTGTCATTCGCTGTTTGCCCTGGGGCCGGTTGTGGCGGTGGCATTCGTCATCGACTACGCCGTGCGTCGGATGTTGGCATCTCCTTCCGCCGCACGTGACATAAGGCAGTCCAATTCATCGGACTCCGATCTGACGTGGCCCCGCTTCGGTCTGCGGCCGATCGAACGACACCCTTCGATCAAGTTGATTCTGCAAGTGGCGGGACTCATCGTGCTCGCGGCTTTTGTGAATCCGTACTTTGAAGAAGGGGCCTTCTTTCCGCTGGTCGTCTTTCGCAAATTTACGATCGAGCACGACTTCTATTCGCAGAATATTGGCGAGTTCAAATCGCCGATCGACTTTGTGCTCGAGCACGGGTTGAGCAATGTCCTGCTCGTGGCCGAACTCGTGACGTGGGTTGTGGCGGCCGCTTCGTTCATGAGCCTCGGCCGGCGCGGTCATTGGAGTCCATTTCGGCTCGTCCTGTTCGCGGCCTTCTCGTATCTGGAGTGGAAAGCGACGCGGAACTCCACGATTTTTGCGCTCGTGGCGGGATTCGTCACGTGCGCCAATTTCGGCGAAGCCTACGCCATCTCGAACTCTACGAAGGGCGAGCTCGACCAAGTTGCCGATGAGAAAAAAACGTCTCGATGGTCGCTGGGAGTCACGGGCGTCTGGCTAATGGGTAGCGTGCTGATCATCACGGGTGTGTGGCATCAGGTCTGCGGCGAAGGACGCTCGTTCGGAGTGGGCGAAACACCCAATTGGTTCATCCACGCGGCGGCGAAATTCGCAGGTCAGCCCGGCTTTCCGCAACGTGCCTTCGTCGCGAACAACGGCCAGGCGGCCGTCTATACCTATCACAACGGACCCGAACGCCGAGTCTTCATGGATGGCCGCCTGGAGGTTTGCACCGAGCAGACGTTTCGGTTGTACCTGCAACTGTTGCAGATGATGGCCCAGCGAGACCGACGCTGGGAACAAATTCTGCGTCGTGGCGAGCCAGAGATGCCGGTGGTCATTCTCGACAGCCGTTTCTCTCGAAACGCGATCAATGGACTGCACGGAATGCCGGGCTGGCGCATGGTCTTCGCCGACGGAACCGCCGCCGTGTTTCTGGAAGAGCGAGTGGCCATCAAGCTGCAATTGCCGGCCGTGCCGCCACCGGTCGATCTCGTCGATCCCGACGGAAAACTGCGAGCCAAGGGATTGCTCAAGGGGGAGCGATGACCGCGCGGAGTTACTCCGAAAGCTTCAACATCACCTTAGAGTTTGTATTATGTCTGGCTGTGATTTCCCCACCTGCGTCCGGCCAACCCACTTGGCCATTTTGGAAGCCTTTGAAGATGCGACGCGCTCTCGTTCTGTTCGTTTCGATGATCTCGGTCAGTCACGTGATGGCCGCTGACTCGGCGATCGACTTCAACCGTGATATTCGCCCAATCCTGTCGAATCGCTGCTGGAAGTGTCATGGGCCGGATGAAAAGGAGCGGCAAGCCGGACTGCGATTTGACTCGCGAGAAGGCTCGGTCGCGAAGCTCGAATCCGGCAAGACGGCGGTCTTCTCCGGGAAGCCAGACGAGAGTGAACTCATTCGGCGAATCACGGCCGCCAACCCGGACGAGCGGATGCCCCCGGCCGGACACGGGAAACCTCTGGACACGCGCGACATCGAGTTGTTTAAGGCGTGGATTCAGCAGGGAGCGAAGTTCGCGAAGCATTGGTCGTACGAGAAACCGGTGCGGCCGGTGGTGCCGGACGTCTCAAATCTCAAATCTCAAATTTCAAATCTCAAATTTGAAATCCGAAATCCCATCGACAACTTCATCCTCGCTCGGCTGGAACGCGAGGGGCTGAAACCCTCGCCGGATGCGGATCGCTACGCACTCGGACGTCGTGTCGCACTCGACCTGACGGGATTGCCGCCGACGGTCGCGGAGATCGAAGCGTTCGTGAAAGACAACGATCCGCAGGCTTACGAAAAGTTTGTGGATCGAATGTTGGCGAAGGAAAGCTATGGCGAGCATTGGGCGCGGCAATGGTTGGATCTCGCGCGGTACGCCGACTCGGCGGGGTACGCGGACGATCCGGCGCGGACCATCTGGGGATATCGCGATTGGGTCATCAAGGCGTTCAACAAGAACATGCCGTTCGACCAATTCACCGTCGAACAGTTGGCCGGTGATTTGCTGCCGAACCCTACGGAGGAGCAACTCATCGCGACCGCGTTTCATCGGAACACGCTGACGAACAACGAGGGGGGAACGAACGACGAAGAGTTCCGCAGCGTCGCGATCGTGGATCGCGTCAACACGACGATGGCGACCTGGATGGGAACCACAATCGCGTGTGCTCAGTGCCACACGCACAAGTACGACCCGATCACCCAGGAGGAATTCTTTAAGCTGTTTGCAATTCTGAATCAGACCGAAGACGCCGACCGGTCGGATGAGTCGCCGCGGCTGGAGCTGTTCACTTCGGAGCAGCACAAACAAAAGGAGACGTGGCTGGCGGATGCCGCACGTCTGGAAAAGGACGTGGCGACCGCGACACCAGCGATCCTCGAATCGCTCGCGAAATGGGATGCGGCGTTTCCGAGGTCTCTGGCTTGGAAGCCGCTCAAGCCGTTGAGCGGCAAGTCAGATGGCGGCGTGACTCTCAGCGTTGCCGAAGACGGCACGGTTCGCGCGGACAAGCCCGCCAACAAAGCGACGTACTCAGTTGAGATTCCGCTCGCAGTGGGCAAGCTGAATGCCTTGCGGCTGGAAACGCTGCCGGACGAAACACTGCCTGGCAAAGGCGCGGGATTCGGTGGCGGGAACTTTGTGTTGTCACGCGTCACGGGCACGATCGCTCCGCCGAACGGCACGCGATTGAACGGGCGGTTCGTGCGAGTCGAGTTGCCCGGCAAAGCTCGCTTCCTGCATCTGGCTGAAGTGCAGGTCTTCACCGGCAATGACAACCTCGCGCCGAAGGGAGAGGCCAAGCAAAGCACGACCGATTACGGCGGCGAGGCGAAGCGAGCGAACGACGGCAACACTTCAGGCGACTATGCGAAGAACTCGGTCTCGCACACGGCTCAGGAAGACAATCCCTGGTGGGAAGTGGACCTTAAGTCCGAGCAACCGATTGATCGCGTCGTCTTGTGGAACCGCACCGACGCTACGACCGAAGAGCGGATGCGAAACTTTCGAGTCCTCGTGTTGAACGACAAGCACGAACCGGTTTGGCAGAAGGATTACGTCGATCCACCGAAGCCATCGTCCGAGTTCGCCCTGAGCGGAGTGCGCGGCATCCCGTTCACGACGGCATTTGCCGATCACCACCAAGGGGTCGGCTTCGAGGCAACGGTCGTGCTCGCGCCCCAGGCCAACAAGGGCTGGGCGGTCGGCGGGAAGGTCGATCAGCCACACGCGCTGACGTTGATCACGTCGGCTCCGGTGGAAGTCGCGGAGGGCTCGACGCTGACGATCACGCTCGAACAAACGTCGTCGTTCGAGAACCATGTCCTCGGCAAGTTTCGACTGTCACTGACGGACGATCCGCGTGCGATCGAGGCGGCTCGTGTGCCGGCTGCGATCCTGGCGATCCTCAACACACCGGCCCAGCAGCGGATCGAAACGCAACGCGCCGAACTGACGAAGTTCTATCTGACGATCGCTCCCGAATTGGCCGCCGCGCGCGATCAGTTGGCGGCGACTCGCAAGAGTCTGGCGGATCTCAAGCCGGCGACAATGGTGCCGATCCTGCGCGAACTCGCCGCCGACAAACGTCGCAAGACGAACATCCAACTGCGTGGCAATTTCATGGACCTCGGCAAAGAGGTAACGCCCGGTGTTCCTGCCGTGTTTCATCCTCTGCCCGAAGGATCGTCTCCGGATCGGCTGGCTCTGGCGAAATGGTTGATCGACGACAACAACCCGCTGACCGCTCGCGTGTTGGTCAATCGCTACTGGGAGACGATCTTCGGCAACGGTCTCGTGCGGACCAGCGAAGAGTTCGGCTCGCAAGGCGACCTGCCGACACATCCGGAGTTGCTTGATTGGCTGGCGACCGAAGTCGTGCGGCTGAAGTGGGACACGAAAGCCTTGCTCAAATTGATCGTGACTACGGCGACCTATCGGCAATCCTCAAAGGTCACGCCGGAACTATTGGATCGCGATCCCGAAAACTATCTGCTGGCCCGTGGCCCGCGGTTCCGACTGTCGGCCGAGATGATTCGCGATCAGGCGTTGGCCGTCAGTGGGTTACTCAGCCCGAAGATGCACGGCCCGCCGGTGAAGCCACTGCAACCGGCGCTCGGAGTGAGCGCCGCGTTCGGCAGCGGCATCGACTGGCAAACGAGTACCGGCGAGGACAAATACCGCCGTGGTCTCTACACGACGTGGCGACGCTCGAACCCGTATCCGTCGATGTCTGCCTTCGATGCTCCGAACCGCGAAGTCTGCACGCTTCGCCGCGCCCGCACCAACACGCCGCTGCAAGCGCTCGTGACGCTCAACGACCCGGTCTACATCGAAGCGGCTCAAGCATTGGCCCGCACAATGTCCAAGAGCGGCGCGTCACCCGCCGATCACCTTCGAGCCGGCTTCCAACAATGCACGTCCCGCCCACCAAGCGACTCGGAACTGGCAGATCTTACGAAGCTCTTCAACAACGCTCGCGAACGCTTCGCGAAAGATGTTGAGAAGGCCCGCAAGCTCGCCACGAATCCGCTCGGCCCGCTGCCGGAAGGAGCCGATCCAGTCGATCTCGCGGCATGGACCGTCGTCGGCAACGTGTTGCTGAATTTGGATGAGATGTTCATGCGACGGTGAATTAGACTGGTTTCGCCACACACCGTTCCCATTCAGGAGATCGTCGAATGACAACGCTGCAAACACGACCGCCCGTCAAGCGACGCGATGCGCCTCGGCCAACGCCGCTGATGGAACAGGGCGATCGGCTGACTCGCGACGAATTCGAGCGGCGTTACGACGCTATGCCGGACCTCAAGAAAGCCGAACTCATTGAAGGAGAAGTCCACATGGCTGCTGCCGTTCGAGTGGAACGACACGGATACCCGCACAGTCATCTCATGGTTTGGGCTGGGCTCTACCAAATTGAGACGAGTGGCGTGTTGGTGGGAGACAATTCGTCGGTACGTCTGGACCTCGACAACATGCCGCAGCCGGATTGCCTGCTGATGCGGCTGCCGGAGTTCGGCGGGCAGGCAGATATCGTCGATGGCTACGTCGAAGGCGCACCGGAGTTCGTTGGCGAGGTTTCCTCAAGCACAGTGAGTTTCGACTTACACACGAAGTTGAATGTCTATCGCCGCCACGGCGTTCGCGAGTACCTCGTTTGGCGCACTCAGGACGAAGAAATTGATTGGTTCATTCTGCGTGAAGGCCAATTCGAGCGACTGGCTCCCGACGCGGATGGGATTCTGCGAAGCCCGCAGTTTCCCGGCTTGTGGCTCGATTCCGCCGCGATGACGGCGGGAAATCTCAAGCGGGTGATTCAAGTTCTTCAGCAAGGCTTGGCGAGTGCGGAGCACGCCGAGTTTGTCAGCCACTTGGCTCAGCAGAAACGTTCGTAGATCGCACCGCATGGCGGTGACTTAGATTCATTTTGGAGAACGCACGATGGAACCCCGACTGGAATTGTTGCAACAAAAAACCCGACGTCATTTCTTCCAAGAGACTGGAGCTGGTCTCGGTGCGATCGCGCTGGCTTCGATGCTGGCCAAGGACGCACCGGCTGCTCTGGCGAGCAAGTCGATTGATCCGCTGTCTCCGAAGAAGGCGCACTTCGACGGCAAGGCAAAGCGGGTCATCTATCTGCACATGACCGGTTCGCCTCCGCATTTGGACTTGTTCGATTACAAGCCAGAGTTGGTCAAGCACGACGGCGAGAACTGCCCGGATGCGTACCTCAAGGGAAAGCGGTTCGCGTTCACGTCGGGGGTGCCGAAGCTATTGGGAACGAAGCGGACCTTCTCGCAACACGGCAAAGACGGCGTCTGGATGTCCGATGCGATTCCGCATCTGCACAGCGTCGCCGATGAGATGTGCGTCATCCGCTCGATGAACACCGATCAGTTCAATCACGCTCCGGCCGAGCTGCTGCTTTACACCGGTTCGCCGCGATCAGGCCGGCCGTCGTTGGGTTCCTGGGTGACTTATGGACTCGGCTCGGAGAACGAAAACCTGCCGGGATTCATGGTGCTCATCAGCAGTGGAGTACAGCCCAACGGCGGAAAGAATTCGTTTGGTACGGGCTTCTTGCCGTCAGTGTTTCAGGGAGTGCAATGCCGCTCGCAGGGTGATCCGGTGCTGTATGCCTCCGACCCGGAAGGCATGGACCGCGAGATGCGCCGACTGAGCCTCGATGCGTTGCGCGATCTCAACGAGCAGCAAGCGAAGGAACTCGGACATCCCGAAACGACGACGCGGATCGCGCAGTACGAACTCGCGTTTCGGATGCAGACGTCGGTGCCGGAAGTCATGGACATCACGAAAGAACCGCAAGCGGTGCTCGACGATTACGGCGCGAAGCCGGGCATGTCGAGCCTCGCCAACAACTGCCTGCTGGCTCGGCGATTGATCGAGGCGGGCGTGCGCTACGTGCAACTCTTCGACTGGGGCTGGGACTTCCACGGCACCGGGCCGGGCGAAGACATTCGAGACGGACTCACGCGGAAATGTGCGACGATGGACAAGCCGATCGCCGCGCTGATGAAAGACCTCAAGCAACGTGGATTGCTCGAAGACACGCTGATCGTCTGGGGCGGCGAGTTCGGGCGCACTCCATTCCGCGAAGGCCGCACCGCCGGCAGCATGAACCTCGGCCGCGATCACTACCCCGATTGCTACAGCATGTGGCTGGCCGGTGCCGGCGTGAAAGGGGGGACGATGTATGGCGAGTCCGACGACCTCGGCTTCTCCGTCGCGAAGGACAAGGTCCACGTCCACGACTTGCAAGCCACGCTGCTGCATTTGCTCGGCTTCAATCACGAGCGTCTGACGTTCCGCTTCCAAGGCCGCGACTATCGCCTGACCGACGTGCATGGCAAAGTCGTGCAGGGTGTGCTGGCATGAAGCCATTCTGGGTGTGATCGACATGCCGATCACCCGCGAAATCGTCGCCCTGCTGTTCGAATCGAAATCCCCCGCCTCCGTCACCGAGTCCCGCATGCAACACGCACCACGCGGCGAGTGACAGTTGGACTTAAATGACGTTCGAGCATATTGGGATTGCCAGCATTCCGAAGTTTTTGAATATCCTGATTAGCGGGAGACTAAATAGACCGACCTGCCAATCGAATTGAATGCAACTGCTTGACAACCCAAGCTCCCACCGGCACTTTGTCGATCAGCATAAATGAAATGAGACAATGATCACGTCGTACCGAGCGTTGAGAAAATCAACTTTGTGGTAACCATGGTAATGACCGACAACAACGAACCTCGAAAACAGACTCCTGGCGCACCACCACGATCACTCGTGGTATTCATCGTCGCGTCAGCATGTTTATCGGTTATTTTCTTTCTTCTCGTGCTCGCGTGCCCGCTCAACGTCGCCAAAGTCGATGAGGCCAATTCAGCAATTCACCAACACGTATTTTTTTTGACGACAACCACGATGTTCATTGCTGGAATGACGGGTGGCTGTCTTTCGAATATCCGCCGCATTATCCAGCATTCCGCCCCAGGACCGTTTAATACGGTCTACAGCTTGTCCTACTACCTACGTCCGTTGTTCGGAGGAATTGCCGGAATTGTCGTGTTTTTTCTGCTCTTGGGCGGCGCGTTGTCTTTGAATGTCGGAAGCGCCGGAACGGCCACTGGCTGGACGACGTTGACGGGCCGGGCTCCGTTTATCACGTTCGCGCTGTTAGCTGGTTTCGGCTCGACTGAGTTCAGCAACAAACTTACTGATTTGGCTGATTCACTGTTTGCGTTATCAAAGAAACGAGACAAGGAATAGGTCACCGTCACACGACGCTTACTTCTTCGGCGGTTCCGTCACCTTGATTGTCACCGGGCGGCTGGCCATCGAGACGAGCGTGTTGGGGCGATCCTTCGCGTCCTTGGCTTTATTGAATGGCACCTGAGCTTGGCCGAGCACCGACATCGTGTACTCGCCGGGCCGAGTGCCGGCTTGCACCGTGATGCGGATCGTCACGTCGTTCGTGTCGGCGGCGATCGTTGTGTTCGGCATCTGGAAGTTGCCTTTGAAAGCCAGCGGGATCAGGTTGATCGCGTTCTTGAATTCGGGCCAGAAGCGTTTGGCTTGGACTTTCAACTCGGCGGTCTTGCCGGCTTCGATCTCGATTTGATTCGGCACGAGTTCCAACGAGTACGGCGCGGTTTCGCGCACGGCGATCAATTGCTCGCGCGTCGGCCGGCTGCTGCTGATGTTGGCTTGGTTCCAGACTCGCGTGTAGGGCCGGACTTCGCGGCGGAGCGTTTGCTCGCCGACCTTCGCGGTTGCAAAGAGTTTGATCGGGCCGGCGAAGTCGGCGGCGTTCTCATCGGACCACAGCACGAAGGTGACTTGTTGGTTATCAGTAGTTGTCGGTGCGGCATGAACGCCGGGGGGCAATCCTTCGGCGGTGATTGTCATCGGCACGTTCAACCCGTCGCGGAAGTGCGTCACCACGTCGAGGTACGCAGTCCCTCCCTTCCACAGCGTGACGTGGCCGGGACCGGGATTCTGACTGTGAATGGCCGCCGGATAAAAATCTGGCTGTGGCTTTCGCAGCGAGAGCACATATTGATAACGCGGCCCGCCTCGGCCGTATCGCTCCTGCACGAGCAGCCGATACTTCTGGCCCTTGTTGAGTGAAAACATGCCGACGGGGTCTCGCAGGTGACCATCGAAAGCATTCTGGCGATGGCCGAAGTCATCGAACTCGCCGACACGATTTTTCTTCTCATCGAACGCGACGACGACCGGATCCGCTCGACCGCTGATCCGTTCGCATAAGATCTCCACCGCGTAGTTGCCATTCTCCGGGACGGTGACTTCGTACCAATCGGTATCGCGCGGTTGATCGAATCGGCCGGCGACGATCGCGGGCAGAGTGATCGGCTGCGGCGACTCGAACGAGTTGTTCGGTTCCGCTTCGATCGTGACCGCTTCTTTGGTGACGAGGATTCGTTGAGCATTCAGCGCCGCTCCGACGCCAGGCAATTCCGGCCGCCACTGAAACCCGGTCAGCGTGCATGTCCCCGCCGTCGGCAACACCGAGTGATCGGTCGGATGCTCCAGAAACCGATACGTCTGCAAATCGAGCACGTCCGCCGGTGCTGACACCGGCAACGCAATTTCTTCCAGAGGAGCCTCATGAATCTGCGGCGCCGACTTCTTCGCCCCGCTGCCGAGATTCCGGCCGAGCACCGTCAACGTCGCCGATTGCCCGGCCGTGATCGCTCGCGGAAAGACGTTCTCGACATGCGGCCGATCCGAGATCACTAACCGATACGGTGCTCCGCCATTGAACGTCAGATCGTGAAACTTCACGAAGAACTCACCGTCCTCCGGCGCGACGAAATCGAGAAACGGATCCGCTCCAAAGTAGTCGCTGTTCGACGCGAGTTGCTTCCCAGCCTTGTTCGTCAGCGTCAGCGTCCCATCCACCGTCGAATCCAACCGCGTGGCCAGACAATCGACAGTGACTCGCTGCCCGCGCTTCGCCTCGAATCGAAACCAGTCTTCACCATTTTGGTCACTGCTCCCATTGATCGCCGAGTTCACCGCGACAAGCTGCGCCTTTTCCGGTTCATTGTTCGGCTCCACTTCCGCGACATCCGTCAGCCCGTGCGAGATCGCCAGCAGCCGAGGATTGCTCACGCCGAATCGCCCAACCAACCGCACGTCATACGTCCCCGCTGGGACATCCGCCGCGACGCTGACTTTGAAGAACCGCTCCTTAACGAACTCCGCCTTCAATCCCGGATGATCGAACAGCAACGACTTCACTTCTTCGATGTCGCCGCCCAGAACTTCAACCTCGATCGTCGAACCCGCCGCTGCGCCGATCGGGCTGAGTCGGTCGAACCGGATCAGCGGCAACTCGGCGTTTGCCACTCCGCAAGCAGACGTGAAGACTGTCACGGCGCTGAGAATCAAGAACCCCGCCCTCAAAATGATCTGGCCGGTACGTCTCATGGGATGGTCCTCAGTAATTCCTTGGGCGACATGACCGGCACAGGACTGGCGATGAAGTCCGCGGGATCGCGAGTAACGATCGCATCCGTATGCTGCTGTACTGCGCAGGCGATCTGGAGATTGTCTTCAAAGTCCGGCCCCGTCATCGCCAGCGCCGATTGCACCGTTGCCGAGTCAACCCACGCAATCTCCAACTCGTCGAATACCAGACGCATCGAATCCAAGGCGTATTCACGTCCTTCCGCACGCTGCACGAGATAGAACAGCGTTGGCAACGATGCGGCAGACACAACCGCCATCAGTTGTTGCTCGTGATGAGCCTTCCAGATTTCCGCAGCGTCGGCATTCCACGGAACTCGGTCGAGCAAGAAGTCCAACAGGACATTCAGATCCAGTAGGACTCTCATTGCCCGTACTTCTCCATTCGATGCTCGTCGATCCATTGCTTAATCGTCGCATCGTCGGGCGGCGGCCCTTTCGGCTTGAGGATCGCTCGCACTTCTTCGACGGAATACTTCCGTTTGGCCAACATCGGACGAGGAGCCGGAAGCACGCACAGTTCATCACCGTCGAGCCAATCCTTCGGAAGGGCATCGACTGGCTGAATCACGCCATCGCGAAAGACGGCTCGAATCATCACTGGGCTCCTGACGTTGCCGTTCACACCAACTCCGGAATCGGCTCGCCTTCGCTGAGAATCGGCAGCGGCCGCTTCGCTTGGTCGAAGAAGACGTGGTGGTGGTCGATGTCGAGCACCTTGTACATCGTCGAGAGGACGCAACCGGGAGAGTACGGTTTCGTCGTCGGGTACTCGGCGCGGGCGTCGGTGGTGCCGATCGCCTGGCCCATCGTGAGCCCACCGCCGCCGAAGACCACGCTCATCGCGCCGGGCCAGTGGTCGCGGCCGGAGCCGCCGTTGATGCGCGGGGTGCGACCGAATTCTCCGAAGCACATCACCAGTACGTCATCGAACAGGCCGCGCTGATGCAGATCGGTCACGAGTGCGGCGACCGCTCGGTCGAACTTCGGCAGCAGGTTGTTCTTGAGCTGAGCAAAGTTGTCGCCGTGGGTGTCCCAGCCACCACCGGCTTGAATGGTGACATAGGTCACGCCCGCCTCGACCAAACGCCGAGCCAGCAGGCAGCTTTGGCCGAGATCGTTGCGGCCGTATTGATCGCGCAGCTTCGGGTCTTCTTTCAGGATGTTGAATGCTCGGACGGCGCGGTCGTTCGTGATCATCTCCATCGCGTCGCGATAGAACGTGTCGAGACCGGCGATGTCACCCTGCGTGTCGATGTCGCGGCGGATCGTGTCGAGCTTGCCCATCAAGCCTTGCCGACGCTCGAGACGTGAGAGGCTGACTCGGCCGGGGAGTTTCAGGTTGCGGACGTTGAAGCCGTCCTGATTCGGATCGCTATCGGGTGCGAACGGGTTGAACGACGCGCCAAGGTACGCCGCTTTGCCAAGTCCCAACGAGTTCGGCAGGTTCACGTAAGCGGGCAGGCTCTCGGCATTCGCCCCCTTCATGCGAGCGACGACCGAACCGCACGCCGGATAAATGTTGTTGTTGACCTCGATCGTCGGCTGATAGCCGGTCAGCATCCATTGCGAGCCCATGCCGTGTCCGGCATTCGTATGCGTTGCCGAACGGACGATCGCCAGCTTGTCCATCACTTGCGCTTGCAGCGGGCAATGCTCGCCAATCTCGATGCCGGGGACATTGGTCGGGATCGGTTTGAACTCACCACGGAACTCGGAAGGAGCACCGGGCTTCAAATCGTACATGTCGATATGACTAGGCCCACCGGCTTGCCAGATCTGGATCACGGCCTTGCGTCGCGCGGGCTTCGCGTCGGAAGTCGATTCGGCTCGCAGCGTGTTGGCCAGAGTCAGACCGCCGGCGGCGAGGCCACCAACGCGGATAAAATCACGGCGCGAGACGCCGTCACAGTTACGAGTTCCGGGGCCAATCAGGTCGAGCATGTTCTGAGACCTTCTTTGCGGCGGGAGGACGAGGCGGGAGAAACACGGTCGCTCGACAGAATACTTCGGCAACCCAGATCGGAAAACGGATTCTGAACTGTTTTTTCGGATGGACCGGAAGTTTCCGGCGATGAGATGACGCGATCGTGGCGGATGCTGGTAGCCACGCTCGCCCAGAGCGTGGGCTTTCGCGACGCTTCCCACGCTCTGGGCCAGCCTGTTGAATTTGTACGTTTTGTTCGGTTGATTTTTGAAGTTCCCCCAAGCCCCTGGCGCAGCGCCCCTTTACCCCTTGAATCAAGGGAGGTCACTGGCACTGCGATTGCGTGGAGGGGGCTTTGTTCATCGGACTTGTCGGC
>CAMDPX010000196.1 GCA_945905295.1 Planctomyces sp. SH-PL62
CGCAACGATGATGGCCCGACCCCCGGAGAAGGTGCGAGCTTGGAGTCGTATCTCCAATTCACCTTTGCCACCGCCGGAAATTATTTCCTGGGCGTCTCCGGTTTTCGCAACTCCGGATACAACGCGGTCTCAGGGGCGGGCGATGTGGCTGGCAGCACCGGGCAGTACTCACTGGAGGTTTCGCCGGGCACTGTCGATCCGCCTCCTCCGGCATCTGACAATCGCGTGCTGTATCTCAACTTTGACGGATACAACATTACTCGGACTGAATTGGTTCGTTGGGCCGGCAGTGATTGGGCTGGCTCGGTCAATGATTTCGATGCGGACCAAAATGGTATCAACGTGCAAGCGTTTTTAGGCAGCCGTGCCGACCGCGAGCAGATCATCAGCCAGATGCTCACCATGATTCAGACCGACTTGAATCCGTTTGGTATTCGAGTCATGCGAACCACCGGCGGAGCCGTGGAAAATCAAGGCGTGACGACGCTGTTCCTGGGACGCTCGACGCTGTCGAACGATCTCTACCATGTGGCTGACGATATCGACTTCGGCAACAACAATCGCACCGACATCGCCTTCGTGGGGGATGAGTATTGGGGCTCCGTGTCGAGCACGGCCATCGCGATGGCCGACGTTGCGCTGCACGAGGCGGGTCACACGTTTGGTCTGTATCACGTGCAGTCTGGCTCCGCCGCGGAAAGTATGGGACTGCGGTACAACACGCCGCAGAGCCAGTGGGTCACGGACACTCGGTTCGTCGATCAAGCGTTCAATGAACTTCCGGGCCACGGCGGTGGTCGAGGACCGCAGAATGCCTTCCAGACCATGCTGCGAACGTTTCCGGCCAACGGAAGCAATCCGGCCGGCAGCAACGGCGCGAACCCGTTGTCCGCCCAAGAAGTCCGCAACATTCTGCTCGGGGGCTACGGCGAAGGGCCTCACAACCTGCCGATTCACGAAGGCTTCGCTCCGGCCGGCGCGCACGACGACCATGACCACGAGCACCATGATCAAGATACGGGGCTTAACGAAGCGATCGCGGTCACCAGTCGCCAGGAAGCGACGCGGTTGTCGGCGGAGATTGGTTCCTACAGCGACGTCCTGGTGGCGACCGCGAACCAGACCGAACGATTGACTCAGGTCAGTTCGTCTCAAGCGGGTGAGTCCTCGACGGAGTTGAATACTCACGACGATGACGATCAGGTGACGTCGTCGAATCACTCCGAGTTTGCGAATCAGTTCCATTCGGCCGCGTGGGGCAGCTTGATGGAGGGCCTGCACTCGCTGGCTTAGAGACTCTTGGAAGTTGGGGGCCAGAAGCCCGGTGTTTCACAAATGCCGGGTTTCTTAAGGTGGCGATCGGGGCGGTATCAGTCGCTGCCCCGATCGCCTCTTGCATTCACGGTCGTTCGCGGGGCAGTGGGTCAGTTTGAAGGATTTATCGAGCGGACAATCCTGTCCGCTTCTGAATTTTGACGGACAGGATTGTCCGTTCTACTCAACTGCCCCGCGGCCGGACGCGGATCTCGCGCCTGCGAACGCGACGTTTGACTCGCGACCGGGCTACAATCTCCCCCTCATTCTGGGGGACCGAGCGAGATGGCCGAATCTCAAGTGCGCGTGCTGCTGATTGATGACGACTCCACGACGTTCGTCATCACGCGCAAGCTCTTCGAAGAACGCGATCCAGGGCGGATCGTGTTGGAATGGGCGGGCTCGTTTGATGACGGCCTGGCGGCGATCCAAGAGGCGCGGCATGACGTGTATCTCGTCGATCATCAGGTCGGCGGACGGAGTGGTGTTGAGCTGGTCGCGGCGGCGATTGCCGCGGGCTGCCAAGCTCCGCTGATCGTGACGGCCAGTGACGAAAACCGTGAACTCGATGTCGCGGCGATGCAGGCGGGAGCGGCGGACTTTCTCGTCAAAGAAGTGCATGACGCGGCGGCGTTGGAACGAGCGATTCGGTACGCGCTCGAACGGCAGCGCTTGCTGGCGGCACTCGCCACGGAGCGGGACTTGCTGCGAGCCCTGATGGAAAACCTGCCCGACAGCATTTACTTCAAAGACGCCTCCAGCCGGTTTTTGAGAGTCAGCAAATCCAAAGCGTTGCGATCGGGACTGCGTGATGCGGCCGAGGCGGTGGGTAAAACCGATTTCGATTTCTTCACGACCGAAGACGCTCAGCATTCCTTCGCCGACGAGCAGGAGGTGATGCGCTCCGGCCAGCCGTTGGTCGGCAAGGAAGAAATGCACGTCTGGCCGGACGGCCGCACCAGTTGGGTCGCGACCAGCAAGTTGCCCTTGCGCGGTCAGCAAGGGAACATCATCGGGACGTTCGGCATCTCGCACGACATCACCGAGCAGAAGCTGGCGTTGCAGGCTCTGCGCGACAGCGAATTTCGCACGCGGATGATTGTGGAAACGGCGTTGGACGCATTCATCGCGATGGACCGCGAGGGAACGATCATCGACTGGAACGCGCAGGCCGAGGCGACGTTCGGCTGGTCCGAGCGTGAAGTACTGGGCAAATCCATGGCGCAGATCATCGTCCCCGCGCGTTTTCGCCCGGCTTACCAGGCGGGCTTGGAGCGCTACCTGCTCACCTGGCAGCCGACCATTCTGGGGCAGCGTTTGGAACTGACGGCTCTGCATCGCGACGGGCAGGAGTTCCCCGTGGAGATGACCGTCTCGGCGTTGCGGTTGGATGAACGGCGCTTGGAGAACGGCGAGCGATCGTTGGACGGGCAGAATGGCTCGGCGGCGCTCGAACGCTCGCCATTGTCGAAAGACAGCGTGGTCTTCGCGGCATTCATTCACGACATCACGAAGCGAAAAGCGGCCGAGGCGGCACTGCGTGAAGCCAAAGACTCGGCCGAAGCGGCCAGCCGCGCGAAGAGTGATTTCCTGGCGAACATGAGCCACGAAATTCGGACGCCGATGAACGCCGTGCTGGGCATGACCGAATTGGTGCTCGACACGTCGCTCACCGAGTCTCAGCGGGAATATCTTTCGACAGTCCGCGAATCGGGCGAGTCGCTGCTGCGGGTCATCAATGAAATCCTCGATTTCTCCAAGATCGAGGCGGGCAAGCTGGACTTGATCACGGATGTGTTCAGCCTGCGCGAGATGCTGGGCGACACGATGAAATCGCTGGCGGTGCGTGCCCACCGCGAGCAATTGGAACTGGCGTTTCGTGTCGCCACCGGCGTGCCCGACACGCTGGTCGGCGATGCCGGCCGGCTGCGGCAAGTCGTGGTCAACTTGGTCGGCAATGCCATCAAGTTCACACCGCGCGGCGAGGTGGTGCTGGATGTCAGCCACGCGGAAGAAGAACTGTTGGCAAAGAACTCCGGCGGCGCGACTTTCACGCCGACGATTCTGTTGCACTTCTATGTGCGCGACACCGGCATCGGCATCGAACTGGCGAAACAGGCGCTGGTCTTCGAGGCTTTCGAGCAGGCGGATACTTCGACGACTCGGCGATACGGCGGCACCGGTTTGGGGCTGGCCATCTCGCAGCGGATCGTGACGCTGATGGGGGGCCGCATCTGGGTGGACAGCGAAGTGGGCATCGGCAGCACGTTTCATTTCACCGCGCGATTCGTGGTGCCGCCGGTGCCGTTGGAGCCGATCACGGCTCGGTCCGTCGTGATGCACGGCACACGCGTGCTGATCGTCGATGACAACGCCACCAACCGGCTGATCTTGGAAGAGATCCTCCACAACTGGGGCCTCGAACCGGTCTGTGCGTCGAGCGCCAAACAGGCGGTCGAGCAGCTTCGCGCGGCGACTGCGGCGGCGCGGCCGTTTTCCATTGTGCTCTCCGACCTGCACATGCCGGACACCGATGGCTTCATGCTGGCGGCCGCGATCCGTAACGAACCGGCGCTGGCTCGCACGATGGTGATGATGTTGACCTCGGGTGACCGTCCCAGCGACGCGGCGAAGTGCCGCGAGTTAGGCATCTCGGCGTATCTCTTCAAGCCGATCAAGCAGTCCGAGTTATTCAACGCTCTCGTGGCGACCTTGGGAGTCAATGCGGTTGAAGATCATGCGGTGCCCGACGTGACCGCGCCGCTGGAGGGATTGCCTCCGCTGCGCATCTTGTTGGCCGAGGACAGTTTGGCGAATCAAAAACTGGCAGTCGGCTTACTGACGAAGTGGGGGCATCAGGTCACTGTCGCCAACGATGGAGCCGAAGCGGTGCGACTGTGGGCCACTCCACCGGAAGGCCGGCCGTTTGAGGTTGTGCTAATGGATGTGCAAATGCCGGAGATGGACGGCTTCGAAGCGACGGCGGCGATTCGTGAACTCGAATCCGCCCTCGGCCAGCACACGCCGATCGTCGCGATGACCGCACATGCCATGAAAGGCGATCGTGAACTCTGCCTCGCCGCAGGCATGGACGGTTACATCGCGAAGCCGATTCGCCAGCAGGAAGTCATCACCGTGCTGCGGCAGGCGCTCGCTGGACCGGCGAGTCTGTCGCCGTTGACGGGCGAGCCGTTCGGAGAGATAAACGGCATCGAAGCAACCAAAACGGCTCCGTCGCCCCGGCTTCTGAACTGGAAACAGGCTCTGCGGACGGTCGGCGAAGACACCGATTTGCTGCGGGAAGTCCTGGCCGCGTTTCTCGAAGAAGGCCCAGAATTACAGGCTTGTTTGCGAGCAGCAGCCGCCAGCGGCGATTGGCTGACGGTCGCGAAAACCTCGCATACTTTGCAGGCGGCCTTGCGGCTGTTCGGCGGCCAGGCTCTGGACCTGGCGGTGGCCTTGGAGAGCCGCTGCAAGTTAGGAAAAACCTTAGAATGTGCCGTCCTGTTTGAAAAGTTCAGCCAAGAGCTTGAGAATGTGCTCGACGAAGTCCGAGGCTACTTGAAAGGCAACTAACCGTCATGCGTCCTGCCCTGCACACTGTTCTTGTTGTGGATGATTCCGCCATCGATCGCCGCTTGGCGTCCGGTCTGCTGGAACGCGACGGCGGCTATCAAATCCTGATGGCCACCTGTGGCAAAGATGCCCTGCTGGCGCTGAAGGCACAGCCCATCGACTTGGTGTTGACCGATCTGCAAATGGATGAGATGGACGGCCTGGAACTCGTGGAAGCGGTGCGAGCCGACTATCCGCTGACGCCAGTCATTCTGATGACCGCGATGGGCAGCGAAGAAATCGCGGTCAGGGCTCTCGAAAAAGGAGCCGCCAGCTATGTCGCTAAACGCCGCTTGCAACAAGACCTGATGGAGATCGTGCAGCAGGTCATCGACAGCTCGGACGAGAATCGGTTGCAGTCTCGGTTGATGCACCGGCTGGCTCGCAATGAATTCTCATTCGTGCTGAACAACGACCTGTCACTGGTGCATTCGCTGGTGAAGTATTTGCAACACACGCTGCGTTGCGTGCGTCTGGTCGACGAAGTCGATCGCTTGCGCGTCGGCATCGCAGTCGAGGAGGCGCTGCTCAACGCGCTGTACCACGGCAATCTGGAAGTCAGCTCCGACTTGAAAGAGTCCGACCCGAACTTGTTCGAGGAGACCGCTCGGCAACGCGGCCTCCAAGAACCGTACCGCAACCGCCGCATCTTTGTGGACGCGCTGGTTTCACGCGAAGCCGCGCGCTTCGTCATCCGCGACGAAGGCAGCGGCTTCGATCCGGCGACGCTGCCCGATCCCTGCAACCCCGCCAATCTCGAAAAGGCCAGTGGCCGAGGCATCCTGCTGATGCGCTCGTTCATGGACGAGATCACCTTCAACGAGCAAGGCAATCAAGTCACGCTCGTGAAGCGCGGCGTCCCCGAAGGGGCGGGCGAGGAATAATCGCGGTCTGCGTTGATGCGCGCGCTCGCACCGGTAGAATCCCCGCGTATCCTTAATTGCGCGGCCATCCATCGGTGCTTTCCATCTGCGGCTGAGTCGCATTCTGTCGTTCGGTTTTCGATTCGCGCTCCAACCAAGGAAGGTGGCTCCGCGACACACCAAGGCGGGGAGGACTTCCCGCACCTCAAATTCGCTTGTAGGTCATCACGGATGTCGGAAACCTTGTTCTCTGGGATGCTGAACCAAATCCATCACGGCGATTGCGTCGTGGGCATGAATACGATGCCGGCGGGTTCGGTGGACCTCGCTTTTGCCGATCCGCCGTTCAATATCGGCTACGACTACGACGTGTACGACGACGCTCGCGCGCGGCACGATTACCTCGACTGGTCGCGAGCCTGGATCGCCTCGGTCCACCAGGCACTCAAGCCCACCGGCACGTTCTGGCTGGCCATCGGCGACGAGTACGCGGCCGAACTCAAAATCATCAGCCAGGAAGTCGGCTTTCACTGCCGCAGTTGGGTGATCTGGTACTACACCTTCGGAGTGAACTGCAAAGCGAAATTCAGCCGCTCGCACGCGCACCTGTTTCACTTCGTCAAAGATCCGACGCAGTTCACGTTTCGCTCGGACCTGCTGGAGAATCGTATTCCCTCCGCGCGGCAACTGGTCTACGCCGACAAGCGAGCGAATTCCGTTGGTCGCCTGCCAGATGACACTTGGATTCTGCGTCCGCAAGACTTGGTCGATTGCCTGACTCCCGGCGAAGACACTTGGTACTTCCCTCGCGTCGCCGGCACTTTCAAAGAACGAGCTGGCTTTCACGGCTGTCAGATGCCGGAGCAACTACTCGGCCGCATCATCAAGTATTGTTCGAACGATGGAGACACGGTGCTCGATCCGTTCTCCGGCAGCGCAACGACGCTGGCTGTCGCGAAAAAACTTGGCCGACAATTCATCGGCTTCGATCTCTCGCCCGAATACATCCAACGCGGCCGTGACCGGCTGGCGAACTGCCGAGTCGGCGATCTGCTCGACGGTGCTGTGGAGCCAGCCGTCAGCGCACCGACGACGCCTCCGAAGGGAACTCGCAAAGGAAAGCTCACAACCATCACGGCGACCGAGGCGGCAACGCAGGCCGAAGCTCTCTCAACGGAACAGCGATTCGAGAAAGGTTTAGTTGAGGCGTTCGCCAAGTCGAGCCAGGGCTATTCGCTCGACCGATTGGTCACGGACCCCGAGCTCAATTGCGAATTCGTGGATCACTGCCGGCACCTCGGATTGCCTGGCGACGCGCGGCTCTGGAACTGGAAGTTGTTCAACTACCGCAAAGCCGGAAAACTCTCGAGCGTCCCAACCACACAGCGCACGCAAATCAGTTGGGAGGAGTGCGACCAATTCCTGTTCGCCAGCGAGATCGCCCTCGCCAAAATGATCGCCGAAGGCAGCGAAAGTCTCGACGCCGTCCTCTGTGATCCGGCACAAGCGAAACAGTTCGACAAGATCGCGATGTCGTACCGCCCGGGCTTTCAGCCGTTTCAATACCGCTGGGGAGCACTGATGCTCCGCAAAGAATCCAAATCCGCCCGCGCGCGAGCCGATGTGCTGCGCAGCATCGCGCCCGCCAAGCTTTCGGTTGCCGAGCCGCTCGCTTCCGCCAAGTGGGGCGACTATCCCGATGAGGCTGGCCTGTATCTCGTCCTGGGAGCCGACAATCGCGACAAACTCTACGTCGGTGAATCGCTCAACCTGCGGCAACGCCTGCAACACCAATTCACCGGCCAACCGCTCCGCACCTGGAAACGCGAATCGGCCGAACTGCGAGTCCGCTTCTTCACCGCGGAACCGAACACGCCGGAACTGCTGGCATATCAGTGCCTGCTTGTTCGCGAACACAAGCCCAAGCTCAACGTGCGAGACATTGCCGTCTGAAATCCGATGAGAGGCAAGTTCATCGCACGAGAATGGGAGAATGCGGACGAATCGGGAACAGGAAGATTTGAGATCGGAAAAAGAAAGCCAATGGCGTCGGACCGTCGCCCAAATTCATTTCTCTTTGGCGATGTTGGCCGTCGAATCCCGCAATCGTGTGACGGCGTGTTGATCTTCCTGTCAAATTCCCGCCGTCATGCGCGATTCGTTGAAGGTGCATCGTCGTGTTAGAAGCCACCTCCGCCGCCACCACCAAATCCGCCACCTCCGCCACCACCACCAAATCCACCACCGCCGCCTCCAAATCCGCCGCCACCACCTCCACCGCCGTTGTTATTCTGGCCGCCGCCGCGGATGCCGATCCAGCGATACCAATCAGGCTCGGCTTCCTGGCCGTTGAGATGCTTGTTGTAGGGCGTCGCCACCATGCAGCGTTGCGAAGCATCGGCGTTCCCGAAGTCCACCAGAATCTGCGTGATGAGATTGCGGCGCAGTTGATCGAGTTCCGGATCTGAGTTGTTCTCGGACCGCTCGACCAACACTGGGAAAGGGACGCTCCGCATTCGCGCGGCGATTTCCATCACATGGTCTTTGCCCGCGCAATTGAGTTCGCCGGTGTTGCGCACGAACTCGTAGCGGTGCAGGATGAAGTCGGAAGCTTCGGCGTTCATTTCCATCTGGTGGTAATGCGCGCGGACGGTGCTGCCCAACGGATAGGTGTTGGGAATCGCGAACGAACGTTTCGAGCCGAAGGTCGGCAAGCAGCATCCGGCTACGGCTGAGCTGAGCAGCAGGCAGGTCGCCAGCTTGGGCAAGCGGTCGCGAATGGACATGTCCCCTCCTCCGTGAATCACACACAACACCCTCGCTCCGGAGGGCGCATCGTCACTCTGGTTATCGGCAGTTTGGATGAAGTCGATTAGTAACGGCCTCGCGGAGCTTGGTAGGCAGCCGGCTGGACCGGTCCGTTCATCGGTTGCGGCGAGTTGTACCCCGCCGGCTGGACGTTGCTGGGTGCAGGCTTGCCGCTGAATCGTTTGAGCGGGTTCCAACTGGGTTTCTGCGGATTCGCGATGGCCTCGGCGGACGAACTGCTCAGCAGCGGACTGTTGCTGCGTGGCGAGTACCGCACTGACGGATCGGGCATTGGTCCCGGTGTGCCGGCCGGAGCGGATGGCAACATCATTGGCTGACTGTAGCCGCCGTTGGGCATCTGGCCTCCGCCCTGAATCGCACCGCCAGGGAAACCGAATCCGCCAGGCTGGAGGCTGCCGCCGATGATGCCGTTGGGCGGTCCCGGAGGAATCATTCCGAGTGCCGGATTGTAGGGCCGATAGCCGACTTCGGTCCCCATGCCCGGTCCCCAGCCATACGGTGCGAGTTGATAGACCCCTTGATCCGGAGCACCTTCGGTCATCGCGTATTTGTACAACTCGTAGTCGTTCGGATGCGTGACATAGAAGCCGGGCGGGGGCGGGACTTCGTCTTGTTCCATCGGTCGGACGATTTCTGGCGTGACCAGAAACAGCAGTTCGGTCTCGTCCTGGTTGGCTAATTTGTTATTGAAGAGGAGCGCGCCGATGTACGGCAACTCGCCCAGGAACGGGATGCGATTGATCGCGGCCGAGCTTTGAGACGAGAACAATCCCGCCAGCGCGATCGTCTGACCTTCACGGAGTTGTACCGTGGTGGTGGCACGTCGGGTGTCGAGTCCGGGCACTCCGCCCGACCCGTTGGAGGCGTTGATCGAGCTGAATTCGGGGACGATCCGCATCCGAATCAAATCCTTGTCGATGATCGTGGGCGTGACGACCAGCGACGTTCCGAAACTACGGAAGGTCGTCGTCGTCCCTCCGCCAAGACCGGTAATTGTCGGGACAGGGAACTCTCCGCCGGATTGAAAGCCGGCCGTGGTGCCGTTCATCACCGTGATGCTCGGCTCGGCGGTGATCTTGGCTGTGCTATTCGTCGCCAGCCAATCGAGGATCACCGTGATTTCACCGTTCTCGAAGATGCCGCTCAGCGTCGACGGGGTTCCGGCGGTGAGGGAGGTGACGGTGATTTCTTGCGCTGCGCCAGTGGCTCTGCTGATGAGTTGGTTCAAATCAATGCCGAGGCGACGCAACTGCGCACGATCCAACTGTGCGATCCGCACATGGACCATCACCATTTGCTCGCCGGGAACTTCCAGCATGTTGATGACGAAGTTGTTGTTGTTGTTATTGCCAAATCCTCCGCCGCCAATCGCATCAAAACCATTTCCAAAACCGCCTCCGCCAAAGCCGCCGCCGCCGCCATACCCTCCACCGCCAAAGCCGTTGCCAAAACCATTGGCCCCGCCGTTGCGAGCCTGCCATTCGGCGCGAACAACGCTCATGATCATCGCGGCCTCTTCCTGATCGCGAGCTTGTCCCTTCACGATCACTCGGAAGCTCAGCGGCACGAGATAGACCTGGCTGTTCGGAAACAGTACTTGCAGTTGCCGCTCCAGCTTGCCGTAGTCTTCACGTTGTTGATTCTCCCAATTCGGATCGCGAATGACTTCGACGCGGTAGATCACCGGGTCCGTGGTCTGCTCGCCTTCGAACCACAAGGTGAGATGCGTGGCTCCCATTTGCTGTCCGATGATCGAAATCTCGGTCGGGCTATACTGCAACACATCGATCACCGAAGTATCGGCGACCGCCCAACGCGTGATGCGACTGCGTGTGATCACCAGTTGGCTGCGGTGATGAATCACTTCCAACTCTTCTTCCGCCTGCGGCATCTTGGCAATCAACGGATGCAGCGGCCGGTGCTTGTCCTTCTTTTTCCCTTGGTTGTAGGCCGCTTGTTCGACTGGAAGCGAGTAATTCGGTGCATACGCGGCCGGCGAATAATTGGACCGCATCGCTGGTCCCGACGGCGGGTAGTTCGGTGGGGCGGTCGTCTGCTGATAACCCTGCGCCCAACTACTCGATGCGGATGTCAGTGACATCCACACGAAGAACGCGCCCAACAGCAATCCCCGATGATCGCGGACGTGCCGTTGGTGGCTACGGATGACTGCGGAAGATCGAAACATTCGACGCTCTCCTCGTACGGCTTTCGCCGCCACTTCGGAAAATCACAAAACGAACCGTCTGCTCTCGTGAGGCGTTGCGGACTCAAAATGCGCCCACGACGCGCCGCGAGACCGGAGCATGGAATCTGTATCGGTTGAGTAGACTCTCTGGATTGAATCGAGTTAAAGGATGTTTCGGGATGAAGGGTTTCCCCTAAGCTGGATTTCAGGGTGCTCGTCAAATTGGATCGCCAAAGCAGCAGATTTCGCCGAAAGCCAAGCCCTGAAAACGAAAGCAGCCTCGATCCGAAGATCGAGGCTGTTTTCGTTTTTTGATTTGAATCGCCAACAATGATTGGCCGGCCAGTCGCCAATCAAGAATTCCATCACCACACATAGTCGGTGCTGCGCTGGAAACTCGGCTGACCGGGGAAGTACCACGGGCGGCGATAGCTGTAATACGGGAAGTGATACTGACCCGCCTCCGCGCCAGAGCGATACAGGCCGGGACCAAACGCCTGGTCGTAAATCGCCGCGTTCGCCGGACTGAGACCAACATAGCCACCTCCGCCGCACGTCGAGCACCCCTGACCGGCCTGCATGGGCATCGACATGATCATCGGAGCCGGCATCTGCATGACGGGCTGAGCCATCATCGGCGTCGACATCAACATGGGCGTCTGCGTGTAAACGGTGGTGGATTGCAAAGCTGCGGGATTACCGGTGGGATCGCTGCTGATCGTGTTGACCGGGTCCACTGCCTGCTCGTGAATGACCCTTTCATTCGTGATGTTGGCGTCCGCCGGGAGCGGAACCGGTCGCGAATTCACTCCGTCGTAATCCGAGGCGTTCTGAGCGATTCGTCGGCCAATCGGAGCGGGTTCTTGGGGTTTGGCCGCTTTGCCTCGCACTCCGGCGAATGCGTTCGAACTCACGAGCATCGCCAACGTCAAACACAACAGGGTTCGGAGAGAAAAGACTCGCATGGGTCACCTTTCGGGTTGGATGTCGCCGCCCAACCGTCCGCGATTGCCGCGAGAAAACCGCGAGCCTCCGGCTCACATCCCTCAGCAAAATGTCAGACGAATCAGAGCAGCCAGAACAACAGCCGAACCGCAAGGCAGAGGGGAATCGCCACCGGCGGCAAACAGCGGCAACTTAGTCACCCCCTAGGTCACTGTCCGCCGAGAATCCAATCGCTTCCGGCAAAACTCGCCAGAACCCACGACCTCGGTCCGAGCCTGACGACCGTGCGTGTCGCACGAATTTTCAGGAAGAGCGGAGAAACAACGATTCTCCGGTCGATCAAGGAAGAGACGAGCCGCGCGATGCGCGGGAAAAAGTAGACGGATCACTCCGAGGCTGTGAACTTTTTGGTAGCTGAAGTCGCCAGACTTCAGAATTCGCCGAGAAAACTGAACTCTGGCGAGTTCAGCTACCAATTCTTTCACAGCCTCTCCGTGACCCGAATTTTCCGGTCACGGAGTGACCGGTCTACTTTCGCGACCACGACGAGCAGGGAGGCGAACATGTCGAGCAGCCTATGGGCGATGACGGTCATCATGGCGTTGGGACAGAATCCCTATGCTGACTGTCAGACTTGCAACAACGGTGGGTTCGTCGGTGGCGCACCGGTCGGCGGCGGCGGTGGTTATTACGGTGGCGGTGCGTATGGCGGCGGCGGAGCGACCGGCGGCGGACTCTATTCGACCGGCATGGGACTCAACGGCTACAGCGGTTCCAATCGCGACACGCTGCTGCCCTACGATTCGCAAGAAGCTTGGATGCACGGCTACTTCCAGGGGATCGGTGCCTACGCTGGCACCCAATACTTCCGGCCGTACAACTACAAGCACGTCTTCGCGCAAGCCGATCTCTCGTACCGCTGGGGTCAATCGCAAGGGATGCCGTATTCGCAGCAGTGGTGGCACCGCTATCAATCGCGAGCCGCGCTGAATCCGGACGCCGCGAAAATGCAGATGTCGCAAGCGCAAGCCAACTACGAAATCGAGATGGCTCGCCAGCGAGCGTGGCGCGATTATCAAATCGAGCAAGCCCGATCGGCTCCGCCAGCGAACTACAACTACGCCGCACCGAATGCGCCGATGAACTCCGCACCGATCTACATCGACCCGGCGACGCAAGCGGCCCTCGAACAACAACCCGGTGCGCGGACCTACGTCATCCCGGCCACTCCGATGCAAAGTTTTCCACGATCGAACGAAGCTCCGATGATCCAAGAGTTCAATCCGCAATTCGCCCCCAGCGGTCCGAATCTCCGCTGAGCCAACGGACGCTGTGGGCTGAGTTCCAGTCCGCGACGCTGACGCTTTTCAAAACACCTCAGCCACAAGCTGAGGTGTTTTCGTTTCAATCGCCTTGGCGAGCGGGGTGGCGTCAGCCCCTCGGTTCTGCGGCGAATTCACCGGTGGGCTGACGCCACCCCGCTCGCCATGACCTTGGTGAACGTTCACAAGCCGGGCAAGCTGCGGTTGGTTTGCAGGGAATGCCAACAATATCGCGGAATCCGATTATGACACGTCGATAAGGACTGACAGTCATACCGCGCGTTCGGCGTGGCATGTTCGGCGCAGCGTCGGCGAGTCGCCGGCACTCCGAAACTTCAGAAGACCAAGGACCGGTCACCATGCAATGGACTTCCTGGCTCGCAGCGATTCGCAATTCCGTGGCTCCGTCGGTCAGCGCTCGTCGTCGCTCTCAGACGACTCGCCATGAACCGGCCGAGACGCTGGAAGACCGCTCGCTTTTGACGGTCACTGCGTTCTTCATCAGCGGGCAACTGAGCGTCAGCTCGGACGCCAGCGATGACATCACCATTCGTCCGAATCCACTGAATCAGAACTTGGTCCAAGTGCTGGCGAATGGCGCGCCGGTCTCTTCGCTGCCCACGATTCTGGCCAACAACGTTTCGTCGATCGCGGTCAACGGCGGCGACGGAGCGAACACGATTGACCTCAGTCTGCTCTCTTCGACCCGGTTGACTCAGAATCCAACGATCAGCGTGGATGGCAAACACGGCGACGACATCATCAACGGCACGATCAATCTCCGAGAAACACTGCGCGGCGGACATGGCAACGATCTGATCAGCGGCAGTTCCGGGTTCGATCTGATCGACGGTGGTGACGGCAACGACACCGTCAGCGGCGGAGCGGGCGATGACTCGCTAATCGGCGGGAACGGTCACGACGATGTCGATGGCGGCGTCGGCAATGACACGGTCAATGGCGGCGACGGACTCGACACGCTCGACGGCGGAGCGGGTGCGGACCTGATCGTCGCCGGCGACGGAGCCGACTTCGTCGATGGCGACACACCCGGCTTCAGTGGAGCCGGCAACGACACGATCTTCGGCGGACAGGGCAACGACACGCTGCGAGGTGGCGATGGCATCGACGTCCTCAACGGTGACGGCCAGAACGATTCGATCCTCGGCGGCAACGGCGATGACTCGGTCTATTCCGGCAGCGGCAATGACTTCATCGACGGTGGAGCCGGTGCCGACAAGCTGTTCGGCAACGCGGGACTCGACACCATCAACGGTGGAGCCGGTAACGATGCCATCAACGGCGGCAACGACGCCGACTTGATCAACGGCGACGACGCGTTCTTCGCGCTGACCGGCAACGACACCATCTTGGGGACCGGCGGTAACGACACGCTTCGCGGCGGAAACGGCAACGACGAGGTCGATGGCGGTATCGGACAGGACTTGGTCGAAGGCAATGCCGGTTCCGACACCGTGCTGGGTGGCAATCAGAACGACACCGTCTCTGGCGGCGACGGGAACGATGCCGTCTCAGGTGGTGCCGACAACGATGTCGTCTTCGGCGACGACTCTTTCCCTGGCGGCTTCGGCAACGACACGCTCAACGGCAATGCTGGCAATGACTCGCTCTTCGGCGGTGACGGCAACGACAGCGCGCTGGGTGGTGCCGGCAACGATGTGATTAATGGCGAAGGAGACGACGACACCCTCGATGGCCAATCGGGACAAGACGTGCTCGATGGTGGCATCGGTGATGACGTGCTGATCTCCACGATCGGCGAAGGCAATGACATTTACAACGGCGGCTCGGCTGGCAACGACGCGTTGCATTTCACCGGCACCACCGGCACCGACACGATCACCGTCGGTCAAAATACCGCTGGCAATCTGACGGTGAGCAATGGCACTTCGACCGTCTCGGTCATCAGCATCGCGGCCACGGTCCAGATTGACGGCCTGGGCGGCAACGACACGATCAACATCGGCGCACTCGATAAGACGCCCGGCGACTTAGTGATCGTCAACGGCGGCGACGGTAACGACAAGATCAACGCCGCGAACCTGGCGGTCGGCACCACCAAGCTCACCGTGAACGGTGGCGAAGGAAACGACACCATCACCGGCAGCGCGGGGAACGACTTCATCAGCGGCGACGGCGGCAACGACTCGATCAACAGCGGAGCCGGTGCCGACAGTGTCCTCGGCGGACTCGGCAACGACGCGATCAGTGGCTCGAACGGCACCGACACACTGCAAGGTGGAGATGGCAGCGACACGATCACCGGCGGCGACAACGATGACTTGATCTCCGGCGACGCCGGTAACGACGTCCTCTCTGGCGACGACGGCACCGACACGCTGACCGGTGGCGATGGCGACGATGCGCTCAACGGCAACTCTGGAAATGATTCGATGCTCGGTGGCCTGGGAGCCGACTCGCTGACCGGCGGCGATGGCAATGACATCGGTGATGGCGGAGCCGGCAACGACAACATCAATGGCCAAGCCGGAGCCGATCAACTCAAGGGCGGCGATGGCGACGACAACATCCTTGGTGGCGAAGGCAACGACATCATCAATGGTGGCAACGGCCACGACTCGATCACCGGCGAAGGAGGCAACGACCTCATCACCGGAATGGACGGCGACGACACGGTCAGCGGCGACCTAGGCAACGACACGGTGCTCGGCGGCGACGGCCACGACGTGTTGTCCGGCAACGACGACAACGACATCGTGCTCGGCGAGGACGGCAACGACGTCGTCAACGGCGGTGCTGGTACCGACACCGTCGCCGGCAACCAGGGCGTCGACTCGCTGCCAGGTGCCTTGGCCTCCGAGATCAATGAGAACTTCACGCTGCCGGGAACCGTGCTGGCGCAGTTGCAGTTCTAACCGCCTGCGAAACAAACATTTTGGCGAGCGGGGCGGCGTCAGCCCAATGGCACTTACTTTGTCGCATTGGGTTTGGTCTTTCGAGTTCCACTGGTGGATTTTGAACGTTTTGGGAGAGCTTGTCTGGGATAGCTGCGGTGAGGACGGATCGGGAGTTTTTTTT
>CAMDPX010000197.1 GCA_945905295.1 Planctomyces sp. SH-PL62
AAGAAATCCAAACAAGCACGCTACCGTCCCGACAACAAAGACAAGCCTCACGCCGGAAAACCAAACATCATCGCCGCCACACGACAACACAAACTCCAACTCAAACAGCACCTAACGCTCGCTATGTAAAAATACTTAACGGCGTTGCCGTCAGGGGTCAGGTCTTCAAATTTCATTTTTGGCCGCACGAATGACGCAAGTTGTGGATTGGAATCGCGACGTGGGATTGGAGTCAGGGGTTGGCCGCAGGGCCAAAAATGAAATTTGAAGACCTGACCCCGGCTCGCACTGTTTCAAGCTGGTCTTGAGGCGATTTGACGGAAGCCGATACCGTCCCGCCCCTCGCGCCGAGCGTGTCGCGCGAGAATGTGTCTGGGGGGCCAGGGACAAGCCATGAAATGCCGTGGCCGATGGGTCGTCGTCGGGCTGTTGTGCGTGTGCGGCGCGAGCGGTTGCGTGCAATTGCCGACTCGTGGCTTATTCACGCAGCGGCTGAAGTCGGCTGCGACGGACGACGTTCTCACGGAGGAACCGGATGTCAGCGCAGGTGCCGACGACACGCCGGAGCTAGCTGACAACTCGCAGGAGGTCTCGCGCGATTCACACTCAGCAGATTCCAGCGGCGGACTGTTTGGTGTGTCGAGCGACGTCCCGTCGAGTACCCGTTCGTTAGCCGTCGAAGCCCCGACACCGCAGCATCGCTCGGCGACGACATCGCTGACCGCGGAGTCTCGGCCGCCAAACATGCTCACTCCGCCAGCCGACGCGCGCGAATTGCGTCCGGAGTTGCCGCAGAGATCCATCGAACTCGCGAGCGGCTCCTCGGCTTCGAGAAGTCTCGCTGCTGGCGGAGGTGTGGTGGCGGCGGATTACTCCCAGTACGCAACCGGCGGCTATGCGTCCGATATTGAATTGGCGGCTGGTCAGCAGCGAGCCAGCAACACCGCCAACGGCACGGCGAATCCCTGGGATCGTTTCCGAGATCTGACGAACAACGTCGAACCCAAAACGAATCGCCCGGCCCAACCGCTTACCTCTGAGCGACCCAGCGCGACGAATTTGCCAACCGTCAATCAGGCCCCGTCGTGGCCGCAATCCGTCACGCCGGCAATGGCGACCGATGCTGCGTCAAACGATCCCAACTCTACCGGCCTTTGGCCGCGAGCCCCCGGAGCCAACTCCACCTCCGCGCCGCAGAACGGGCAGTGGGTCAATGCCGAGCAACCCGCGGCCAACATCGGCGCGGCTTCGGGAAATCCTTTTCCGACTCAGCCCAACTCGCCCGTGTTCGTGCCTGTCGCGAATGGGCCAATCAACTTGGGGTTGCCGGAGGGCGCACCGGTGGTCGTCGTTCCCTTCGCAACGTCGGCAGAACTGGAACGGCTCATCACGCAAACGACGATCGAGGCTGCCGCTCTGATTCCGGGAGACAATGACACCGCTCGGCAACTTTATCTGCGGAAGCATGTGCAACTGCGGTTGCTGCACCTCATGACCGGCCAGATGGACCGCGCGCTGCAACCGGTGCCGGGGATTGACCCCGCCGATCAAGAATTCTGGCAGCAGATGTTGTGGGGCATGGCGAACTACTTCGACACGCAAGGGATGCCGGACAGCTCCGAACGCGCGACGCAGACGATCGCGCAATTGAAGTCCGCCGCCGCTCGCTTGCAAGAGAAGGCACGGCTGGAACTGCACAACGTCGCGTTCTGTTACAAGATTTCCGGCTTCGGAAATTATCAGCGGTTCAAGCGGGACGAATTCACGCCCGGCCAACCGGTGTTGCTGTACGCTGAGGTCGGCAACTTCAAAAGCGAGTTGGTTGCCGAGGGGCAGTTTCGCACGCTGTTGAAATCGACTCTGGAAATTGTCGAAGGGGGACCAACCGGCCGCGTGGTCGAGACTCTGCCGCTCGCCCCTTCCGAGGACCGCTGCCGCAATCAACGCCGCGACTACTACCACAGCTACGAGTTCGCCGTCCCTCAGAGCTGCAATCCCGGCCCGCACACGCTGCGATTGCGTGTGGAAGATCAGCTCGGCAAGAAGCTCGCCGTGACCGCGCTGAACTTCACCGTGCAGTGAGCGAACGGGACGGGGTCGGGAGTATTTTTCATGCCGCAGGTGAGAGCGTTCGGAATGTTTGGCTCGTGAACTGCGGCATGAAAAAGACTCCCGACCCCTAGAACACCATCTCCACGATCGAAAAGTCGTCGTCGAGCGTGTCGTTTCCCTTGAGCACTTTGACGTGCGCGAACAGGCGGTCCATGATCGACTCGCCCGGTTCTGAAGGCTTCGACAGGAACTGCACGAACTCGCTGTGGCTCCAGACTCCGCCGTCGGCCAATTGAATTTCGTGAGCGCCATCGGTGTAGAGAACCAGGCGGCTGCCGGGCGCGATCTCGCGCTGCGACGTTGGCCAATCAGACCAGGGCATCATGCCAATGATCGGGCATTCCGAGTCGAGCATTTGCGGCTGCAACGGATGCTCGGCGTTCGGATCATAGAGCAGCGCCGGCGGATGTCCGCCACCCGCCCACGCAAGCGTGCGGTTCTTGGCGTCGTACACGCCGTACCAAATCGTGAAGCACTTGTCGCCGTGGCTCTCCATATCGAACGCTGCATTCAATCCCGCCAGCACTTCTCCCGGCACGGAAAAGTCCACGTTCGGCAGCGACTTCGAGCGAATAACATTCATGACCGACACGCTCAACAACGCGGACGCGATGCCGTGGCCGGTCACGTCCAGCACGTAAATCACCAGGCGGTCCTCATCGAGCCAGTGATAGCCCAGCGAATCTCCGGCCAGCGCGACGCAAGGCTCATAGCGCCAGTCGATCCGCACCCGATCGGTCATCTTGTCGGGCAGCAGCGACATCACATATTTGGCACCCGCGTCGATCTCTTTCTGTAACTCGCGCTGGCTGTCAGAGAGCGCGGAGTAGGCTTCGTTGCGTTGCAGCAGATTGATGTAGCCTCGCGAGTGATACCGGATGCGAGCAATCAGCTCGACCTTGTCGGGCCACTTCACGAGGTAGTCATTCGCGCCCAGCGAAAACGCTTCAGCCTTGATGAGCGGTTCCTCGCGGCCGGAGAGGACGATCATCGGCGTGTCGCGCGTGGTTGGATTCACGCGAAAGAATTTGACCAGCAGCAAGCCGTCAATCTCCGGCATGACCAAATCTTGCAGGATGACGGTGGGCCGGACTTCATTGGCTACCTCAACCGCTTGGGCCGGATCGCCGCAGTAGTGGAAGTCGATGTCCTTCTCGGTCGCCAGCCAGCGGCGGACCGCTTCCGCGCTGATGGCCTGATCGTCGATCAGCAACACGCTGATGCGGTGCTGGCTCGAAGGCAATCGCGTGGGCAGTTTCAGGGGAGGGCTGGACACGTTGAGCTCAAGGTGAGGCGAATACGGGGGACGGACTGCGCGTCACTTGCAGCAATCCGCTGATCGGGGGGGCGTATGATGTCCTCGACACTCCGACGCTCGCCAGCCACATTCAGAGAAATCTTCGCTGACGGTTCACGCTCGCCTGGGTCGTTTTCTTTGCGGATCTGCATTGTCGATTTCGAATTACCTGCGAGTCATTGAGCCGTGTGCTGCGTGACTCGTTCGCTGAGTTCCTTGAGGTCGATCTGCTCGCCTTCTTTCGGGAACGGGAACTTCAGCAGCCACCATTCCTCGGTGAAGGCGGCGGACTCGCCCGGCCGCAGCCGTTCGCGCGGACCGATCGGTTCCAGTTCGATGCGCGGACCGGTGGGATACCACACCGACAGCGTGAGTCCGGCTGCCTCGCTGTAAACGCGATCGGGGTACGTTGTGAAGCGTTTCACGAACAGCGTGCCGTTCGGCAGCAAGTATCCCAACCATCCGGCCTGCGAATCGAAGCCGAGCTTCGGCTTGCGCGGCGGTGCGAGGATTTCCAGAAAGCCGTCACGCTCGCGAATCTTCTCGTCGGTGTTGCGGACGTTGATGACGGCACTGTCTTCGTACATCGCGTACTTGCTGGGAAACCGGCTGGGGCGACCCCCCAGCGGAATCAGACAGATGCCGCCACCGGGTGAGAACGACCGGCCCCAATGGCAGACCTCGCGAACTTCTTTTGAGATGTTGATCATCGTCTGCTGGCAGGTCAGCCGCACCGTTTTGTTTCGCTCGACCAGACTGAACTCGCGCACGAGTTGCATCCCGGCCGCTTCCTCGCGCGGGCTGGTGAGCTTGGCGGAATAGGCACCGGTGATTTCTCCGGTCCATTCGCCGGACCAAATTTTGGGATGCGGGATCACGGTCAGTTCGGGGCCGTAATCAAACCGTCCGGCGGAGATCGAGCCCGGTTTGCCCGGCTGCCAGTTCTTCTCCTGCTCGTCGAGAAACATCGCGTCTTGACCCGCGATCGAGAACTCCAACACACGCCCACCGGCTTGCGGAGTCAGGACCGCTCGCGCGGTGCCGCGCTTCAATTCGATCGCTTGCGTGTAACCATGAAACGCGATCACTCGCGCCTGGTCTTTGGGCGGAGCGTCCTCGCCACGAGCCAGCGGCAACGCGGTAACGAGCGTCAGCACAATCAAGCAGAGTCCCCGTGAAACTTGTGCAGGCGAGCGGGGCGGCGTCAGCCCCCCGGTGCATTCGACGCGACACCGGGGGGCTGACGCCGCCCCGCTCGCCTGAGTCGTTCGTTTCGCATGTCGAGTAACGTCGCCGCGCTCGTGAACTAAACTCATACGGACTCTTCTCCGGTCGAAATGATTGAGTGCCAACGGCTCACCAGCGGCCCATGACCAGATGCACGCTGTTGATCTCGGTGGCTTTGGGGACTCCCAACTCGATGTGCGGGGCTTGCGTCGCCAAGCCATAAAACGTGCGTGGTTCGCGTGTGCTTTGCGGTGTCATGTTACCTGGAGTGACCGCCCCCGTCCGTAGTCGCAGCCAGGCTTGCTCCATCTGACTCTCGTGTTGGTGATAACTTACAGCCCCACCGCCCCAATACGCATACGAACGCATCGAGCGCCGCGGCGATCCGAAGAACGGTCCCGAAGGATTGCCGCCGGTCATTCCTACGGGCAGTTCCAACGGATGACGTTGCAACGCGGAGGCCACATCGCGGAGTTCCTCTTCCGTCGCGCGGGGCAGGTCAATGCTGTCTCCGGCAGCGACATTCTTGCCGACAAACAACTGGCCTTGATCGTTGGCGACCACCAGCGGTGCGAAGCCCCATTCGAAGCCGTTCGCGACGGTCAACTTGTCCGTGCCGGAGGCGGTCACTTCCAAGCGACCCCGTTCGGTGCGGTGGCCGACCGTCAGGAACTGCGTGCGCGTCCGCGAGCGCAGAAAACCAGACGTCAGCATCTGCGTGTTGGTCCAATCGAGCTGGCCGGATTCAAACTCTTCGCTCTCTGGCCAGATGGGATAAACGGCGGTGTCGCGTGAGAACTGCATTCCCGCCGAGGGGGCTTGGCCGGCATACAAGCTCAGCCGATTGAGCGTCACCGCCGACTTCGCCGCTTGATCCACGAACGTCAGGCTGCGACAGCGAGCTTTCACGCTGAAGCCATGCGCCAGAACCGTGTAGCCGAACAACAGCAGACTGGTCACGAAGGCCAGCGCTGGAATCGTCAGCAGCAGCAAATGCAGTTGCTTGCGACGAGCCAGCACGAAGTAATTCAAAGGCCCGATCACGATCGAGAAGATCGTGATGAGCACCAAGAACATGACGACGGGAACTCCACCGATGCCCGGAATCAGGAACATCAGGAAGTCGCTGTTGCCTTGCCGAGACGACAGGCCGTGTCGCTTGCCCCAATCCCAGCGTTGAACTCCTCCCGTCGCCTTCAGCAGCCAGAACCAATCCTGCGTCGTGCCGGGAAATGGCTCGCCGGTGAACGCGACCAGTTTGCCGAAGCCGACGTTCGCCATGCGAAACGGAGCCGCTACGCGCGGCCATTCGCCCGGCACATTGGCCGGAGCCGGTGAGCTCGCCGAGATGCCGCCACCGGGATCTTGATGCACGATCTGCGGCGTGTGGCGGTCGCTCAGATCTGGCTCGGACCAAATCCATGCGCTGGCAGAGGCGGCGTCATCCACCAGAATTTTGGCGAGCGCCTCGTTGGCGGTCGCCGAGTCACCGGTTGCCGTGACCAGCAATGTTCCACCGCATCGAGTCCACTGCGCCAACGCGGCTCGCGTTTCCTTGGGCAGTTGCGCCAACGTATCGAGCGGCACCGCCAACAGGTCGAGGCCGCTGTAATCCACCCACGATGCGGGCAACGAGTTTTTCGGCAACCAGACGCAATTGGAATTTCGAGACCCGCCGCCGTAGGCCGGTGAGCCGCCGCCGCTGGAGAGGCCGCCGTTCGTATGCCGAAACGTGGTCGCTCCATCCTCGAACGGTTGCAGATCCACCGTTCCCGAAGAGACCACCACCAATCCCGGTCGTCCCATCTCCCAATTGTTGATTTCCGGAAACGACACGCTGCGTCGCATGTTCTCCAAATCGCCACCGGCATCCGCGACACGAAACTCACCGTTGTTGGAGCCATTGACCATCGGCATCGACAGCGTCAGTCCCACCGTCGCGTTCTGCGGCACGTCGATCGTCTGCCGCACCGCGACGATCTGATACGACGACTTGGCGATGCGAAACGTCAGCCGCCGCGCCGGCCCGCGATTCACCACGCGCACTCGCACCGGACAATAACCCCCTTGTCCGCAACCGACCCACCGCGAATCGACATCGACTTGGAGATCGTGACCGACCAGCGAGAACGTTTCGCCAGAGGCGAAGGCGGACGAAGAGCGGAGACACAACACCACGAGAGTCATGGCCCAGCGGGAAAGGGTCGTGCGTCCAACAGGGTTCGTCATTCGGAGTTCTTTCGTCATTCGCGAGTCGCCGTGGGGCAGGTTTTCAAACTGCCAGGAAATCACGGGCAGGCTGGAAACCTGCCCCACGTTACGCCTTCACGTCGGCGGGCATTTGATGAGCGACCTCGGCCACGCGGACGAGCAGCAGGTCGACCATCTTGGCGGTCGTCCAACCTTCGAGCCGCGCGGAGTAATCCAAAATCAAACGGTGGCCGAGCACACACGGCGCGACCTTCTTCACTTCCTGAAATCCGACGTTTGGTTTGCCGGCTAAGAGAGCAGCGGCTCGGCTGGTCCCCGCCAGAGCGATCGCGGCGCGCGGCGAGGCTCCGTACTTCACGAACTTCTTGACCTCATCGGGCGAGTCCTCACGCTGCGGATGCGTCGCCGTCACCAGCCGCGCGATGTAGTTCGCGACCGCCTCGGGCAAGTGAACTCGATCGGTCAGATCGAACAGGCGCGAGAGATCGGTTCCGGACATGACTTCGGCCAGCGGGGGCACCTGGCCGCGCTTCCGCGTGCTGATGATCTGCTGCAACGTCTCGCTGCCGACGCCATGCACGTTGATCTTGAACGTGAAGCGATCAATCTGCGCTTCGGGAAGCGGGTATGTCCCTTCCAACTCGATGGGGTTCTGCGTGGCGAGCACAAAGAACGGCTGCGGCAACAGTCGCGTCTCACCCAAGACGGTGACTCGGTTTTCCTGCATCGCCTCCAGCAGAGCGGACTGCGTCTTCGGCGTCGCGCGATTGATTTCGTCGGCCAGCACCAAGTTGGCGAAGATCGGTCCTGGGTGAAACACGAGCTTGCGGCTGCCGTTGTGCTCTTCCAGGATCGGCGCGCCGACGATGTCGCCGGGCAGCAAGTCCGGCGTGAACTGCACGCGCTTCGACGACAGACCAAGAAGTGCCGACAACGATTTGACCAACTCGGTCTTACCCAATCCCGGCAGACCTTCCAGCAAGATGTGGCCACGCGCGAGCAAGCAGATGACAACCTGCTCGATCAAGCGCCATTGTCCCAAGATCGCGGAACCAAGTCCGTCGGTCAGCCGCATCAATAATTGCTGAGCCTCCGCCACTTCGGACGGAGTCAGCAGCGGGTCTTTGGCGGGTGCGTCCATGAGCGAGGTGTGTTTCTCTGTTGGTAGAACGCGAAGGGGTCGGGAGTCTTTTTCAGGTCGGCCCCTGGGAAATGTTGGATGGTTATTGAGTGACAGGCCGACCTGAAAAAGACTCCCAACCCCGTAACTCAAATCACTTCTCGGAAAAATAACTCTTCACTGCGTTGCGATGTCGCGGGCGGACGCTGCGATTCCAGGCTTCGTTGCCGGAGGCTGCTTCGTTTGGGCGGGCCGCGTTGCGTGGAGCCGACGCGGATGGATCAACCTTCGGAGCCGTGCCGGTGATCGACAGAATCTCGTCGCGAGGCTTGTCGAGATAGCCCGGCGGCAAGACCGACTCTTTGAATTTTGTTCCCTTCCCGTCCGACATGTCTCCGAATTCGAGTTCCGCGTCGCCACGTCCCTCACTCACGCCACCTCTGCCTGGGCGATTGCTGTCCCGACCGGGACGTTTGCCAGTGCTCAGTCAGGTGCCGCCCGGCTTCTTACATTCTTCGCAGTCCGGGTTGTTGCACTTCTCGCAGTTGGCCCGCAACTCGGACAGCTTTTGAGATTCTCGATCGAGAAACTTCTGCAACTCTTCCGCGAGTGCCTCTCGTTCGGCCGCGTCCTTGGGGAGTTGGAACTGCCCCGACTTCGCCATCTGTCCGAGCTTCTGCTGCAACGCGGGGGATAACTTGCCGAGCGCGCCGCTCTTCGCAAGTTCCTGCATCGCCTTCGCGACTTCGTTCTCCAACTGCTGTAACTGCTCGTCGGAGAGTTTCGTCTCGCCGGTCTTGCCCAGTTGATCGAGCGCCTCGCTGAGCGCGGCCAGCGAGTCCGCCGCTTGCGACATCAAATTCGCCTGATGTTCGAGCTTCGCCTTCAGCCGTTCTTGAAGAGCATCGACGGTTTCCCACTTCTCGTGAGTCAGCGGCCGTTCTTTGGTTTCTTGCGACAGCTTCTGCATCTCTTCTTTGAGCTGCTCGCTTTCCTTTTCTTCGGGCTTGATGACCTCGGCCTCTTCAAGCTGCTGCATCAACTCTTCCAACCGCTGCATCGCCTGCTGAGCAACCGCCCCCTTCGCCACCGGTTCGTTGACGTCACGGAGCGGGACGAAACAGGTCGCCACCGCGAAGACGATCGGCAGGATCACGACCTTCGCGAATCGCACGGGGCGAAACGTCGGCAACGCTCGACGCCACAACGATTCAAGCTGCGGCAGACGTGCCTTCCACGCCGCGCCGGGCAACTCGCTGAGCGTCATCAGCAGTCCGCCCGCTTCCAACTTTTGATCGAGCATCGCAACCGCGTCTTGCCGGCTGAACCGTCGCCGGCGCGACAGCCACCAAGCCACACCGGTCACGGGCACGCTCGCCGCGACGATCCACAACACCTGCGGCCACAGATTCGGCCAGCGCAGTTTCACCGCCAGCACCGCCGCGCCGAAGACGAAACAGAATCCCGCCAGCCACTCGGCCGCGTCGCGTAGAAATTCGCCGACGCTGATGCGCCGCACGTACCGTCTTACCCAACGATCAAATTCCGGCATGACAGCCTCCGGTCAGAAAAGGTTGGGCGGGATTCTATCTCACCGTCCCGTCTGTGCGAGTCATTTGCTGGTGGTTCGCTATGCTACGACAACATTCGCGCGGCCGCTCGTAGTGACCCGATTTATCGGGTCCGGATCAGGCTTCGACCCCATCAATGGGGTCACTACGAGCGAAGGTGCGCCGTCGGACTCACTTCAAAGGACACCCCGATGCGCGAACGCACCGGAAAGAAGAAAACTCGGCTGGAGACGTGGCTGAAGTCGGCCGCGACGCCGGTGTTTTTGGTCTCCGTTTCCCGGCGTGTGCTGTTTTTTAATGCCGGCTGCCAGCAACTCACCGGCTGGACAGCGGATGAGGTTGTGGGCGAAGTGGTCGAGTTCGGATCCAATGCGGAGCCGCAGTCGCTGCGAGCGCTGATCACCGCTTTGTGTCCTCCGCCGGAAGCGTTGGCGGGCCGTGAACTGGACGTGCCGGTGTTTGTCCCGAACAAGACGGGGGGACATGCCGCGAAGCTGGTGCGGTTCATTCCGATTCGAGGCGGCCACGACCATGTAACGAGCGTGCTGGGATTGATCTCACCTCTGCCGACTCCGCCAACAGATCAGCCACAATCGTTGTCGTTGCGTTATCACGCGGAGCTGTCGGCCTTGAGGTGGTCGCTCCGGCAGCGGTATGGCTTGAAGACGGTGATCGCACAAAGTCCGCCAATGCGGCGTGTGCTCGAACAAGTCGGCCTCGCGCGAGCCTCGCACGTGTCAGTGCATTTTGTCGGGCCACGCGGTGCCGGGAAGGAACATCTCGCGCGGGCGATTCATCAAGAGTCGGAATCGCCCGTCGGTTCGTTCGTGCCGCTCGATTGCCGGCAGTCGCCGTTCTCGCTGTTGCAAACGCTCAAGCGGTTGCTGCACCCGGAGGCAGACGACGTGCCGTCCGGAGCCTTGCGGCCGCGCACCTTGTTCTTGATCGACGTCGAACAAATGCCGCGCGACGCCCAAGAACGACTGCTGGCGGAGTATCAGTCAGACGGAACCAACGTGACTCGTCGAATGCCGTTGCCGCGATTGATTTCGTCGAGCACCGAGCACTTGCCGGACGCGGTGGAGGACGAACGGTTGTTGCCCGATTTCTGTCTGCTGCTGACGACGCTGACGATCGCCGTGCCGACCTTGCACGAACGGGGAGACGACTTGTTGCTGCTGGCTCAAGCGTTTCTCGAATCCTCGAATCGCGGAGCCGATCGGCAGATCGGTGGTTTCGCGGATTCCGTCTGGCCGCCACTGCGCGAGTACGCCTGGCCGGGGAATCTCGATGAGCTGTCGCTGGTCGTGCAAGAGGCTCGCGAACGCTGCACCGCGCCGGTCATTGGTTTGGAGGACTTGCCGCTGCGCTTCCGCGCAGGCTTGGAAGCACAGTCGATTGGTCCCCCGCAACGCGAGCTCGACGAACCGCCGATCCCGCCTCTGGAAGACCATCTGGCCGGGATCGAACGCGACGTGATTCGCCGCGCATTGAAGAAAGCCAAGCGGAACAAGACGCTGGCCGCGAAGTTGCTTCAAATCAAACGGAACGTGCTGCTGCGCCGCATCACAACACTGGGGATCACCGACGACGAATGACTGGCGAGCGGGGTGGCGTCAGCCCAATGGCACTTCCTTTGAGCGGAATGGCGCTAGCCACCGGTGATTCGGGATCGACATTGTCCGTCGAATTACCGGCGGCTAGCGCCGTGCCGCTCACAAAGTAAGTGCCATTGGGCGTCAGCCCCCGGTCCTGCGGTGAATTCACCGGGGGGCTGACGCCGCCCCGCTCGTCAAAAGATCTCACTGGAGTCATTCCTCGGTCAGCAGCCGGACGAGCGGGATGATGAGCCGCTCGAAGGCTCGGGCGCGGTGGCTGAGATGTTGCTTCACGGTCGAGCTGAGTTCGCCGAACGTGAGGTGATACTCCGGAATCAGAAAGTACGGGTCGTATCCAAATCCGTTCGAGCCGCGCGGTTCGCGGATGATGCGGCCTCGGCAAGTCGCCTCGACGGTCAGCCGGATCGTGCCGGTGGGATCAGAGATCGCCGCGTGGCTGAGATACTGAGCGCCGCGGCGTTCATCCGGGACGTTGGCCAATTCCGCCATGAGTTTGATGTTGTTCTTCTCATCGGTCGCCCCTTCACCGCTGAAGCGAGCGGAGTAAACGCCGGGCGCGCCGTTCAAGGCATCGACCATCAGGCCGCTGTCCTCGCCGAGCACCCAGCGGTTGAGATGCCGAGCGGTTTGCGTCGCCTTCTTGGCGGCGTTGTCGGCGAACGTCTCGCCGTCTTCGATGACCTCCGGCACATCGGGGAAGTCGGTGACACTCAGCACTTCGATGTTGTGCGGTGCGAGCAGCTCTTCAATTTCGCGCCGCTTCTTGGCGTTGCGACTGGCGACGATGAGCGTGGGGCGAGTGGGCATGTTGTCTTTCAGCGATTGTCCGAGGGGTCGGGTGTTCGGTTTTTCGAAATTGGCGGGAATTGAGCTTCAATTGCAACCCAAGTTTTCCTCCCGCCAATTCCGAAAAACCGAACACCCGACCCCGGCACGCGCGTCTCACACGGGATCAATGATGACTTGGCAGTCCGGCAGGCTGTCGAGGAATTGTTGACCATAGCGTTTGGTGCGGATGCGGGGATCGAGAATCACGACTTGGCCGGTGTCGGTGCTGCTGCGGATCAAGCGGCCGAAGCCTTGTTTCAATCGGATGATCGCTTCGGGGAGCGAGTACTCGAAGAACGGTTTGCCGCCGCGCGCTTCGATCGCTTCCATGCGGGCCTCTTGCAGCGGCTGGTCGGGGACCGCGAATGGCAACTTGGTGATGATCACGTTTTGCAGAGCATCGCCGGGGACATCGACTCCTTGCCAGAAGCTGTCGGCTCCGAAGAGGACGGCTCGTGGGTCGGCGCGAAAGCGATCGAGCAGCATCGTGCGTTGCAGTCCGGCTCCTTGGCAGAGCAGCGTGTAGTTCTGCGAGGCGAACCACGGAGTCAGCCGGTTCGCGCAGGCTTGCAGCAGCTTGTAACTGGTGAAGAGCACGAAGGCTCGACCGGCGGTGACGGTGACGTGGTACTTAATCTTCTCGCAGAGTTCGGTCTCGAACGCGGCGGCCTGTTCGTTGGGGTCGGGCATGCGGCCATGCAGGATCAGCTTCGCTTGCCGGCGATAGTCGAACGGGCTGCCGAGTTTCTTCTCCAGCGACTTCGTCAAGCCGATGCGTGCTTTGACGTAGTCAAAATTCTCGCGGCCGGTCGAGAGGGTCGCGCTGGTGAGGATCACGGTAGGCACTTTGGCGAAGAGTTCGTCGCGCAGGATCGGCCCGACGTCAATCGGGCAACTGACGAGCTTGGTGTTCTTGAACCGTCCGCCGGAGCGTTCGTTGCCGCTGCGCTCGGTCCAATAGACGGAGCCTTCGACTTCTTGCCTCACCCAGCTTTGCAGGCTGATGCCGAGTTGCGTGCAGCGTGTGGAGGCGGCGGTGTATTCGAGCTTGTCCGCTTCTTTCGAGAGATTGGCGGAGTAGTCCTTGAGTTGCTTGGCCAGGTCGAAGAGTTTGGGAGAGACATTGTTGACGACCTGAGGCGGCGTGCGGAGCCGGCCATTGCTGCCGCTGAACTGCGATTGGAAGTATTCCAGCTCGGTGAAGAATTCGGTTGATGTATGTCGCAGTTCATGCACGGCCATTTGCGACTTCAGCAACGCTCGCGGCGCGAGCAGCCCTTTCATTTGTTTGTCGTTCCATAGCTTGGTGAGCTGATAGCCGATCTGCCCGCTGGAGATCGACATCCCAATGTGGTCTCCGGCGACCGATTCGACCGTATGAGCTTCATCGAGCACCGCGATGTCGTAGTCGGGCAAGATGCTGCCACCCTCGCGGCGCACGGCCAGGTCCGAGAAGAACAGCGCGTGATTCACGACCAGCACGTCGGCGTTCCAAACGCGGCGGCGTGCTCGGAAATAGTGACACTCCTCGAACGTCGGACACTTCTTGCCGAGGCAGTTGTCGCCGTCGCTGACCACCTCGTCCCACACGGGGCCGACCGGCCGGAACGACAAGTCTTGCAAGCTCCCCTCAGTCGTCTTGGGTGCCCACTCGGCGAGTTGGCTGAGCTGCTCGGACTCCTGCGGATCGCCGAACAAGACTGGGCCGCGCTCCAGAGCCAGCTTCATCCGCCGCAAGCTGATGTAGTTCGAGCGGCCCTTGACCATCACGGTCGAAAACTCAACCGGCAAGATCGCCTTCAGGAACGGGATGTCGCGCGTGAAGATCTGCTCTTGGAGCGCGATCGTGTGTGTCGAGATGACAACTCGGCGACGTTTCTTCTTCGCGGCGGCCGCGCCGAACGGGACCGAGTCCGGTTCCCAATTCTCGTCCTCGTCGTCGGCGGCCTGTCGCGCGGCATTGGCATCGGCTTCGGCACGGGACTGAGCTTCGGCGATGGTCAGAATCGCCGGCACGAGGTACGCGAAACTTTTCCCGACGCCGGTGCCGGCTTCGACGATCAAGTGCGCCTGCGTGCGGATCGCGCGTTCGACCGCCTGAGCCATCTCCAACTGCTGCGGCCGGGACTCGTAGGTCGGCAGCCGCTGCGCGATGTGGCCGCCGTCGCCAAGAATCGAGCGGACGTCGAGGTTCACGGCAGCCTCTGGAAACCGACCATGCAAATGTCGTCGCTCTGGGCTTGGCCTTCGACATAGGTTTCGACGTCGTCAACGACCGCTTTGATCAACTCGTCAATCGTGACCGGACCGGTCTCCAGGAATTTCATCAGGCGCTTATTGCCGTAGATTTCTTTGGGCATCCGCATCGCTTCGGTCACGCCGTCCGTGAAGACGAGCCAGGATTCGCCCGGAGCCAAGTCGAACACAGTTTGCTGGAATGTCTGGTTGGGCAGAATACCGAGCGGCAAGCCCGACTCGGTGGCCCCGATCGCTTCGACGAGGCCGGCAGTATTGCGGCGCAGTGGCGGCAAATGTCCGGCGTTGACCACCGTCAGTTGGTTCGTCACGGGATCGATGACCATCAGCACGCAGGTGATGAAGCGATGTCCCAACCCGCTGACCGATATCTCCGCATTCAAGTCCTCCATCGCAATGTTCAAGTCCGCGTGACTCAGCAGGTGATAGCGCACCGACGAGTACAACCGCGCCATCAACAGCGCCGCGGGAACTCCCTTCCCGGCCACATCCGCCAGGGCCACCGCCATGCGGCCATCCGGCAACTGGATGTAGTCGAAGTAATCGCCGCCGACGCGCAGCGCCGGTTCGTAGTAATCCGAAAACGCATAGCCCGGAAGCTTGGGCCGCGACTTCGGCAGAAAGCCGAGCTGCACTTGCGTGGCGAATTCCAGATCGCGTTCCAGATCGCGTTGCAGCGACGTTTGGTGATAGAGATAAGCGTTCTCGACCGCCAGGCCGACTTGCATCGCGACGCTGATCAGCAAATCCAAGTCTTCGTGCCGGAGCTGCGCGCCGACATCATTGGTCGTAATCTGAATGACTCCCAGCGGTCCCAGTTCCTTGGAGAGCATCGGCGCGCAAATCATCGATCGAATCCGCAATGACGACAGGCTCTCACTGGCTTTGAAGCGGCTGTCTTCCAGCGCGTTCGCGCTCAAGATGCCCTCGCTGGTGTCGAGCGCCTTGCGGACGATCGTCATGCTGACGTGGACCTGGTCGTCCCCTTCGGCCTTGCGGCGTGTCTTGGTGGCTTTGACGACCAGCTTATTCTTCTCCTGGTCGCGGAGCATGATGAAGCCTTCATCCGCCTGCGAGAAGATGCGGAACAGGCCCTCCAACGTCTTGTCTAATACTTGTTCGAGGTTCGCCGCGCGAGAGAGCGATTTGCTGATCTCCAGGATCGCTTTGAGTTTGGTTTCCGGTTTGACGCTCAGCCGCAAGTCGGACGACGAACTGCCGGCATCGAGCGTGCTGATGATCGAAGAGCGATCATCGTCTTCGACCGTGATGGCTCCGGAGACGCCCTCGTCCACTTCATCTTCATCCGCCGCCATCGTTTTTCGAGGCCCGCTGTCGAGAAGGGACTTGGGACCAACGACCATGCCGTTGCCGCCGACCACTTCTTGCCCCGGCTTCAGCAGCGTGCTGTCGCTGGGAGCAGCTTCCAGGAAGCGAAACGTGAAGTCGCAGACGCGGATGAGATCCTTGTCCTGGAGCTGGCGGCGTCCCTCAATCAGTTCCTCATTGACGTGCGTGCCGTTGCGGCTGCGCAAATCTTCAATGAAGTAATCGCCGTGAACGTCCACAATCTGCGCGTGGTAGCGGCTGACTGCGGCGTTATCGAGCACCAACTGGCAATGCGGATGCCGCCCGAAAACAGTGCGGTCGGACTGCACCTTAATCGTTTGCCCCGGCGCCATTCCTTTGAGGACTTCCAAGACTACCACGATGTAAACGGCTCCTCGATGAGCGGTGACGGGCGACGCCGATGGACCGAAACGCGTTCGGCGAAAATTGGGACGGGGGCGGATTCTAGCCGTGTTTGAAGACGTCCCTCAAGCCGCTAATGAGAGATGGCTCCGGGGTCGGGCCTTCAAATTTCAAAATTGCCTCGGCAATTTTGAAATTTGAAG
>CAMDPX010000198.1 GCA_945905295.1 Planctomyces sp. SH-PL62
TCAGCCCCCCGGTGAATTCGCCGAAAGACCGAGGGCTGACGCCGCCCCGCTCGCCTGTCTCATGGATGGTCGTGTGCGGTCGAGAAGTCTGTTTTCGAGGTGGTCGGACTTCGCAGCGACAGCACCAGCAGCACGCCGAGCAGCATCAAACCGGCTCCGACCCAGTACGGCAAGACGACGCTGTTGGCGGGCTCTTGTTTGTCGAGCTTGAAAAGCCACACGCCCAGCAGCGGGCCAGCGATGCGAGCCAACGCCGACATGCTTTGACCCACGCCGAGGATTTCACCTTGCTCGTCGGCGGAAGTTCGCAGCGACAACATCGCTTGCAGCGACGGCGTGAGGGCCGAGTAACCCAGCACGTTGATCGGTACGATCGCGAACAACAGCCCCAGCGATTTTTGGCCGCATGTGATCGCAATCAGAAACAAGCCGATCGCCATCAGGATCGTGCCGATCAGACTCATGCGGAAGTCTCCCAATTTGGGGGACAGCCGTCGGACCACCATGCCTTGGCTCAATGCCAACACGAAGCCGACGTAGGCATAGACGTAGAAGTTTTTGTTATCGGCTAACTCGAAGAACTTCGTCAGCAGTGACAGCGTGACCTCGAACTGTGCGAAGGCCAAGGTCGTCAGAAAGATGGTCAGCATCAGCAATCCGGTGCCGCGATTCGAGAATGCTCGGCCCATCGCGCCGACGTTCAGCCAGCGACGCGGCGGCGCGACGTTGTCCGGCTTCAACGACTCTGGCAATCGAGCGACCGCCCACAAGAACGCGAATGCGGACAAGCCGCTCGCGACATATCCGGCCATCGGACTCGGCGGGCCATGCAAGTCGTTCGAGACAAACATGGCACCCAGCAGCGGACCAAATGTGAAGCCGATACCGAACGCCGCTCCGATCAAGGCCATGCCTTTGCCACGTCCTTCGGCCGTCGTCGAGTCGGCGATGTAGGCTTGAGCCGTGGGGATGGTCGCGCCCGCAATGCCGGCTCCGATGCGCGTGATGAACAACCACGGAATCACCGACAGGCCGAGGAATTGGCCCTCTTTCCCCAGCGAAGTCGCCAAGCCAAACAGCCCGTAAAACACCGTCGAACCCGCCAGCCCGACCAGCAACACCGGCCGGCGGCCGATCCGATCCGAGAGCCGTCCCCACAGCGGCGCAAACAAAAATTGCATCGCCGAAAACGACGCCATCAACGGACCGAGCAGCCGGTCGAGGCCGAAGTATTCCCCATACCTCGGCAGCAGCGGCAGCACGATGCCGAAGCCCAAGAGGTCGATGAAGACGGTAATGAAGATGATCAGCAGCGGTGATTTGGATTTCATGGCGGCGGAGTTTGGGAGTGAGGTTAGAGCAACGCAAGCAATGGGGAGGGCGAGGCTCCTGCCGAGCCGCAGACGACAACAATCTTGCAATCTCACAAGCGGCTCGGCAGGAGCCTCGCCCTCCCATCAAAAGAAAAAAGCCTGAGCATTTTTTTGCTCAGGCTTTCTCGAAATCGCTGTCGCCGTCCGCGCGGGAACGGGGACGGTTACAGCAGTTTCGCCAACACGGCGGGATCGAGCCTGAAGAGTTCGTTGAATTCGCTGGAGGCCCCGATCAGCGTGTCGTCTCCCTGATTGCCGGCTAGCGTATCGATGCCTCCGAGACCGTCGATGAAGTCGTTGCCATCGCCGCCGAGGACGATGTCTTTGCCGGAGCCGCCTCGCAGCGTGTCGTTGCCATCTCCACCGAGCACCGTGTCTTCGCCATCGTTGCCTTGAATCAGATCGTTGCCGTCGCCGCCGCCGATCAGGTCGTTGCCAGCTTCGCCGAAGATCGTGTCGTTGCCGTCGTCGCCGCTGATGATGTCGTTCCCCAGTCCGCCGAGGATCAGATCGTTGCCGTGGAAGCCGTTGATCAGATCGTTGCCGTCGTTGCCATTGATGGTGTCGTTGTCCGTACCGCCATCAAGCGTGTCGTCCCCTGCTCCACCGAGCAGGCTGTCGTCACCGGATCCGCCGGCCAGGCTGTCGTTGCCATCCATGCCGTTGAGCAGGTCGTTGCCATTCAGTCCGACGAGCGTGTCGTTGCCCGCTCCGCCATTGATGACGTCGTTGAGAATGCTGCCCGTGAGACTGTCGTTGCCGTCGCCACCTTCGAGGATCGCGGTCCCCGTGCCGCCGTCGATGACGTCGCTGCCGGCTCCGCCGTCGATCGAATCGGTTCCGGCATCTCCATTGAGTGTGTCGTTGCCGTCGTTGCCGATGAGCGTGTCATTGCCATCGCCGCCGCTCAAGAAGTCGGCGCTGTCGGTGCCGATGAGCAAGTCATTGCCAGCATCACCGAAGACTCGCAGTTGGACGCTGCCGAGTTTGGCTCCGGGATCAGACAGCAGGCGGTCGTTGCCGGCCCCCAGGTTGAGCCGCACCTCAGTGAGCCCGACCCCCGTCAGGTCTGCGACGGTGACACGATCCGTCCCGCCGAGTGCAGTGACTTGCACGAACTCGATATCGCTGGCGATCGTCTGTGTGGTCGTGTCGTTCGAAACGGTCAGGTGTCCGGCGGCCTGACCGAGATTGAACGTGTTCGCGGCGCTGTTGCCGATGAACTCAAAGGTATCGCCCCCTTCGCCGCCGGAGATCGAATCCACGCCGTCGCCGAGCGACGCGATGATCGAATCGTCGCCATCTCCGCCGAATAACGTGTCCTGGCCAGTGCCGCTTCGCAAGGTGTCATTGCCTAGTCCGCCGAAGACCGAATCATCACCGGCCGCTCCCACGAGGCTGTCGTTGCCGGCACCGCCATCCAGCGAGTCGTTCCCCGCGCCGCCGTTGAGCAGATCGTTTCCGTCGCGGCCCAGCAGCGTGTCGTTGTCGGCACCGCCCAGCAGCGTGTCGCCACCAAACGCGATCGGATTGCTGGGGCTGCCCAGCGTGTAGGCCAGATTGTCGATGGCGAAGCGATCGCCACCCACAGCGGCCGAAACCGTGGTGAAGTCCAACCGGACTCGACGCACGCCCGTGGTGCCGGTGTAGCTGAAGAGTCCTTCGGGACCGATTTGTGTGATCGCCAGATTCAGAGGCGTCGTCGAGATGAGGTTCAGCGAGCTGTCGAACAACGACACGCGAACTCCGTTGGGAACCGCGGTGGTGGCAAAACGAGCGACCGCGAATGAAAGATTGGTCGCGGGCGATTCGAAGTCGATGTTCAAGATGCCCGCGGCGTTCCCCTCTAACACGGGAGACGAGAGATTCTGGAACGTGCCGATGGGAGCGATCGAGGCACCGAACGTCGCGTCGGCGGATTCCTGCCCGGCGACTTTGAAGCCGAACGTGACTCCCTGCAACGAGAATCCGTTCGCGACGGTCTCTGGCACTTCGTTGAAATTGAGAATCGTGGCTCCGTTGAAGCTCGCCGTTGTCGTGCTGCTCGCGGCGCTGGTTCCCGCGAACGCCCACGGCCGCGCATGTCCCAGCAAAAACGGCTGGACAAGTTGTGCGGGGCGATTCGAGAGCGACCAATGCCCTTGCGTCACCGCTGTGCCAACGTTGTTGGTCGCCGAAGTGGAACCGGTCGACGGCGTCGTGGGTGGTGTGTAGGGATCGGCGAAGTTCAAATCGACCTGATATCCCATGTCCGCCAGCGCGGCGACGGTGACTCGGCTGAGCGGATTGCCGTTCGAGTTGATGACGCTGCTCATCAACTCGTTGCCGAAGAGGCTGTCACGCCAATGGGCGTCGGCCGAGCTGGCTCCACCCACATTTTCCACCGGCACATTGGGTTCGGAATTCCGGAATGCGCGGTTGTATTCGGCGGTCGCCTGCCGGCCGGTGAAGCGGGGATTGGTGGTCCCCGCGCCGGCGATTAAGCGTTGATCCGCCCACACCATTCCGAAGCCCAGCGCGTGTCCGATCTCGTGCAACGCGACGTCCGTCAAGAAGCCATTCACGGACAGCGAGGACAAATCCGCCGAGTCAATCGTGATCGTGGCCAGCGCCGGCAAGAACGTTCCCGTGCGTGCGATGTCGATGCTCGTCGAGCCGAGCACTCCGCCTGGACCGTCGATCGACGCGATCGTCACGTTGATCACCAGATCGTCGATCGTGCCGACGTTTGCAACGACGACATCGGGCAGATCGCCGCGGACGATCGACTCCCATTTCAGTTCCGCCAAGTCGAACGCTTGCGTGTTGTCCACACTCAGTCCCGCCGGCAGATTCACGACGATGTCGAATTGGCTCGGAGCACCTGGCGGCAGGCCGAGAGTTCCCACATCGTCGGCTCCGAAGGCCGAGATCCCATACGGCAGCGAGAGGCTTCGTTGCAGAACACCGGCGCGGTCGAAGACGTCCAGAGACGACGTGACGCTCAGCGCGTTGGCCGTCGAAAGTCGAGTGCTGCCCAGATAGAGCAAGCCCTCAACCACACCCAGCCCGGAGTAGGTTCCCGCCGAGGCCGTCATCGGACTGAAGCCGAGGCTTTGATCCGCCAGCGGGACGATCAGGCCGGACTGCGGATTGATTTCCACGATCGTGCGGCCGTTCGCGACCGTCGCAATCAAGCGGTCGGGATTCGCGGCTCCCGCGAGTCCGCCGATGAGATTCGTTCCTGGATTCACGGCGTTGATGTCCAACACCGTGCCGACGCCACCAAGAGCCGGATCGAACACCAGGATGTCGTCATTGATCGCGTCCATGATGTAGATGAAGCCGTTCAACGCCGCCAAGCCGTCGTAACGCTGATTGGTCGGATGCGGGATGTCCGCACTGTGAATGACCGCTCCGGTATTCGGTTCGAGCTGATACAGCGTGCTCGTGCCAAAGCCGTTGAGGTAGTACAAGCTCGTGCCGTCGAACGCCAAGCCGTCGCCATTCGCATTCGTCGGTTCCGGAGCGGCGAAACGATTCAGCTCGGCTCCAGTCAGCGGGTCCAATTCGACAATCAGATTCAGATTCCGATTATCAGAGGGGACCGCGAACAATCTCGCCCGAATCGGCGCGGGAGCAACCGGAGCCGACGGCACCTCGCCGGCATCCTCGAAATCGCTACCGGCACCGCCGTCGAGCAGATCGAAACCGTCGCCACCAAAGATCGTGTCGTTGCCCGCCTGGCCTTGCAGCGAGTCGTTGCCTGCCTGGCCTTCGATGGTGTCTCGGCCGGCACCGCCTCGAATGGTGTCGTCGCCAATGCCCCCTTGCAGCGAGTCATTGCCAGATAGTCCATCCAACTGATCGTTGCCCGCTTCACCGAGCAGCGTGTCAGCATCCGCGCCGCCGTCCAGGGAGTCGTTGTCATCGCCTCCGAGCAACGAATCTCGGCCTTCGTTCCCCAACAACGAGTCATCGCCGAGACCGCCGATTAACGAGTCGGTTCCCGCGCCCCCCAACAGCGAATCACTGCCGTCACCGCCGTCGATCGAGTCGGCTCCCATCATGCCGTTGAGTGCGTCGTTGCCGGCCCCGCCCAGGAGCGTGTCGTCGCCGTCACCGCCCGTCACGTTGTCGTTGCCTGCGCCGGAATCGATCGAGTCGTTGCCATCGTGGCCGATGATCGTGTCATTGCCGTCACCGCCGTCGATGCTGTCGTCGCCGTCTTCCCCGTTGATGCTGTCGTTGCCGCCGCCGGCCATGATCGTGTCGTTGCCGTCATTGCCGTTGATCGACGACGCGCCGTTGAGAGCCGTAATGAGGTCGTCGCCGTGATTGCCCAGCAACGTCTCCGCGATGCCGTTGCTGCCCAGAATCGTGTCGCTGCCATGCCCGGCATCGACGTTGATCCCGATCAAGTTGGGATAGTTCGCGATGCTCACCGCGCTCAGGTCGATGGTGTTCTCGAGGTTCCCCCCTTGAATCACGATCGACGTGACCGAACTGGTCAGCACACTCCCAACAGACGTGACCAAGTTGCCGTTCGCCAGCACTTGCACCCTCGCTGACGTACCGCTTCCAGACGCGCTGACGGTGATGTCGTCGTTCGCATCCGAGACGACGTTCAGCTCGCCGTTCACGAACAGTGCCGACACCGAGAGCAACGCTTTGCCTTCGAGTTGCTCAAGCTGGCCGGCGACCGGAACCTTGGTTCTGCGTCGCCGAGCGGTGGTATCTCGCTCGGTGATCCGTCCACGCATCGTTTCTAACCACGACAGAAATCGCATAGCCCCATCCTTGGGAGAATGTGTGAATCCGGCATCCCCGTTGTGCCGCGTACGCCCATTTGCCTTGCCGGACAAAGGGCCAACACCCGCGGCACAAACCTCGTGTGATCGTCAATCTTCATCAGCCTTTCGGGACCGTTCGATTCAATACAAACGGCAAAGTCGCGGCACTCTCCGGGACCGGACGGACCTGCCGTCGGTAACTCTTCACCAGCTTCCCAGGTCGGACACTTTGCAAAGTTCGAGGTCTTCCCAAACCGCCAAGTCTGCCTCAACCAAGAGTTGAGGGCGCCGCAAAGAAGATCATGAGCTCTCGGCTTCGGAATCAGATGCCGGTCGGAGCCATCGTCGTGGCTGCCGCATTGTTGCCCGGTCTCCAACACAGGTCCGAGTCGCCGGCGCGTCCACAATCACGTCACGATCTCATTGACCACTCGGCCATGCACGTCGGTCAAACGGAAATAGCGGCCTTGGAATTTGTAGGTCAGGCATTCGTGGTCGATGCCGAACAACATCGGGACGGTCGCTCAACTGCTCAATGTGCTGGCCATGCCGCGAAGTCGCTATTTTTTCCACGGATTGAACGTCCTGACTTCCGGCGGGAAGTCAGCCGTGTTGCGGGTCACGATCGTCAGGTCGTGAAGCAGAGCGGTGGCCGCCAGCAGACTGTCAATCACGGGCCATCGTCGGCCTTGCGCTTCGTGCGTCCCAGACAATTGCCCCCAAGTTTTCAAAACGTCACGACTCAGCGGCAGCAAGCGGTCGTCAAAGGCGGACTCGACGTCAGCGATCCAGGCCAGAATACGTTTTCGTTTGGGGCCTGCTGGCAGGAAGTACGCCCCCTTGGTGAATTCACCAATCGTCAATTCGGAAATAGCCGCCCCGGCTTCGTGCTGCACCAGCCAATTCGCTACGCCGGAATCCGGTCGCGGCTTCACACCTTCACTCAAGACGTTCGCATCGAGCAGGTATCGCATCCGGCATCCCATCCGTTAGTCGTCGAGCGAAATCGTTCGTCCGTAGTCAGGACGTTTCCGGCTTTTGGCGAGGTGGGTGAAGACCTCCGGGGCCGGGCAGCGGCGTAGAACGTCCAACAAGGATTTCTTCTTCTTGGCCGGATTTCGTTTCAAACTTTGAAACTCGCCCATCGCCAGCACAACCGCCACAGGCTTCCCGTGCTTGGTAATGGTCTGCGCTCCCGCCAAACAGGCTTGCGCGACCACTTCGCTGAAGTTGTTTTTCGCTTCTTGAATTTGCCATGAGTTGGTTTTCATGGCAACCAATCTAGCTCAACGAATCTGGCCCGACTAGCCAGATTTAGACAACGACTACTCGTCATAGACCTGATACCCGGTTGGAACCGTAAGCAGTTCGGAGCGGCGAACAATGCAACCTTTCTCGGCGACGAGTCGTGGCGTTGTGCGTCCTTCACCGATCCAACGGATCGCTCGGACGAACGCGGCTCGGCGGAAGCGGACGGCCGGTGGATCCGAAATGGCGGATGACATCTTCGGTGACGTCGCACAACTCGGCGTACAGTTGGGCTGGATCGTCGCCGTGGATGCCCGTGATGAGGTCCGGGCACTTGCCAAGGTAGGCTTGGTCTTGTTCGCTCCACTCGACCCATTTGTGATATTGGTCACTCGCCTTCATCTTGCACCTCGTCGATTGCGTCTCGCACTTGAGACTCTTGATAGGGCTTGGCGTCGTCGCCAGATTGCCCACTCAACGTGACGGTTCCTGAATCGCGATCATGAACGAATTTCCGATGAGACCCCTTCCCGGCTCCTGAAATCTGGGTGAATCCCGCCCCGTCAGGTCTTTGATCAGTTCGCGAATCTTGCGTGGCATTTCGGCTTCTCGTCAGGTCGCTTCCGACTTTGCATAGCTCGGCATACGTCCGTTGGCGTCCGCAATGCAGACTCAAGATTCACAACCGCGTTCAAAATTATCGCGAACCTGATGCTCACGTCAGAATCTCGTTGACCACTCGGCCATGCACGTCGGTCAGACGAAAATGGCGGCCATGGAATTTGTAGGTCAGGCGTTCGTGGTCGAAGCCAAGCACAGCGGGTCAACTACTCAGCGAGCGGGCCATGCCGTGAAGGCGTTCGGTCCAGTACTTAGGGTTGGCGCGGATTTCGTCCAAGAAGCGCCGAGCCATTTCGCTGGGGACGCTTTACTCTTGTTCCCAGGATTGCACCGTCTTGACCGAGACTCGGAGAAAGCGTGCGAAGATCGACTGGCTGGCCCCCAGTAGGCGGCGCGTTTTCTTCACCAAGTTTCCGTCATACGGGCTGGTCTTCGTGTCCAGCACGACGCGCCGCCAAGTGAATTTCTTGGTCACGTCTTCGCCACGTTTCAGCGAGTCGTTGAACTCGCGCAACCCACGAATGATCTTTTTGCCGATGCGGCTCATCGTTTGATCCTCCCACAAGTCGGTCAGCTCACACCAAGCTCGACAAATCGAGGGTCTCCAAAAGTTGCTCGGCGATCTGTCGCAGCAGGTTCTCGCTCAATGTTCCGGAAACCCGTTCGATGCGGTCGGTATGCACCGAGTAAATCGAGTGAATGTTGACCACCGAAGAATATTTCAACCCGGAGTGACGGCCGTCTTCGGACTGAATGTCGATCAGAATGTGTCCCGGCTCTCGGCCGACCAGGTTGAGGCTGCCGCTGATCATGGACACGACGGTACTCGTCAAGCGTTGATTCTCGCGATCCGATTGCAGCACAACGGCCGGTCTGACCTTCGCCCCGCTGCCGTCACTGAAAGGAAACTCCAAAAACACCACGTCGCCGCGCTGAACCTTCACGACTTGACTCCCGCTTCCCATTCGGACGGGTGCTTCCAGTCATCGGGCGAGTCATGACTCAAGCCCAAGTAGATGTCGTTCAACATGTCCTCCTCGACCACCGAGACCGGCAATTGCAAAGCCTCAAACACATCGTCACGAATGACAACGCATCGAACATTCGACCCCGGAATCGCACATCGCACGGTTTGCCCGTTTTCAATGGCGGCTCGTTCTTCAACAGAAAGTTGCATCGGACACCTCCAACGCGATTGTTGCCGCGTGTTTGGAACGCGGCAAGATGAGTGGCTCATTCGCTCAAGCCAAAATCTCGTTGACCACTCGGCCATGCACGTCGGTCAAACGGAAGTGGCGGCCTTGGAATTTGTAGGTCAGGCGTTCGTGATCGATGCCCAGCAGGTGCATCACCGTCGCTTGGAAGTCGTGGACGTGGACGGGGTCTTTGGCCGGGTTGTAGGCGAAGTCGTCGGACTCGCCGTAGGAGAAGCCGCGCTTCACTCCACCTCCGGCCATCCAGATGGTGAAGACGTAGGGGTGATGGTCTCGGCCGAGCGTTTTCTTGTCGTTGATGTCCCCTTGGCAGAACGGAGTACGGCCGAACTCGCCGCCCCAGATGACCAGCGTGTCGTCGAGCAGACCGCGCTGCTTGAGATCTTTGACCAGCGCGGCGCTCGGCTGGTCGGTATCACGGCATTGGATCTCGAATTGCGTCGTCAGATTGCGGTGATGGTCCCAGCCAGCGTGGAAGCATTGCACGAAGCGCACACCCCGCTCAACCAGTCGCCGAGCCATCAGGCAGTTGTACGCAAACGATCCTTGCCGATTGACGTCCGGTCCATAACTGTCGAGGACGTGCTTCGGCTCCGTCGAAAAATCGGTCAACTCAGGGACGCTGGCCTGCATCTTGTACGCCATCTCGTACTGAGCGATCCGCGTGACGATCTCCGGGTCGCCGACCTCCGCGAACTTCGCCTCGTTGAGCACTCGCAGATCGTCGAGCAGTCCGCGTCGCACATCTCGGCTCATGCCGTCCGGGTTCGAGAGGTACAGCACCGGCTCGCCGCTGCCTCGGAATTTCACACCTTGGTACTTCGACGGCAGGAAGCCGCTGCCCCAATAGAAGTCGTAGAAGATTTGTCCGCAGCTCGCTTCTTTGTCGCGCGACGTCATGACCACGAAGCCGGGGAGCTCATCGCTCTCGCTGCCGAGGCCGTAGGTCGCCCACGCTCCCATACTGGGCCGGCCGGGGAGTTCGTTGCCGGTCAGAAAGAACGTGATCGCCGGAGCGTGATTCACCTGCGTCGTGTGCATCGACTTGATGAACGTCGCGTCATCCACGATCGTCGCCGTGTGTGGCAAGAAGTCGCTCAACCACCGCCCGCACTCACCGTGTTGGCGAAACGGCACGATCGACGGCAGCACGGCTTTGCTCTTCTGCCCCTGAGTCATCGTGCTCAGCCGCTGATTCTTGTGAAACGACTCCGGCAACTCCTGCCCGCGAAACTTCTCCATCTGCGGCTTGTAATCGAACGTGTCGACATGCGGCGGAGCTCCGTTTTGCAGGAGATAGATGACGTTCTTCACCTTCGGCGGATGATGAGGCAGATCCGGCAGGCCGCCGAATTGCTTCGGCCTTTGCGGAGCGATTGCGTCCGCTGCGGACGACTCCTTCGCCAGCAGCGAGGCCAGCGCGGGCACACCCAGACCGATGGCTCCGTCGCCGAAGAGTTGGCGGCGAGTGAGGTTTGCAGACACCGTTTGTGAAGGATTCATTCTCATTGACCCTCGGTGGAGTTGAGATGCTAGTGGCAAATGGATTGGAACGGATCACAGGTATTGGCGGAACCACGCGAGTACCCGCCGTGACATGTCGAGCAGATGTAGGCGTTCTTTAACCGCGTGATCTTCGCGCGGATAGACGATGAGTTCGGTCGGCACGCGCTGATCTTTGAGGGCACGGTAAAAGAGGTACGACTGCTCGACCGGCACGTCTTGGTCTTCGGCACCGTGCAGAATCAGCGTCGGCGTTTTCAGGTTCTCGTGATACGACAACGGGGAAAACTTTTGAAATCGTCCGGCAAGTTCATAAGGGGACTCGGCGTAGTGGATCGCATCCCAATCGGCGAGCGAACTCTTGCCGTGGAAGCTGAGCCAGTGAGAAATCCCGGCACCCATCACGGCCGCTTTGAAGCGATCCGTGTGCGCAGTCCGTTCGAGAAGCCTCAGCGCACACGGATCATGAAAGACGAGAATCACGCATCTCTGCGATTCCTCAGAAAAACCTTCTCCTTGAAACACCGACGTTTCACCTCGGCCACTTGAATCCCGGAAGAACCACAATTCTTGTCGCGCTGGATCAGCCATTGGAGGCGATCTCCAACTGTCGGCATGCGGGGACCGGGGACCGGGGACCGGGGACCGGGGACCGACAACATTCCGATCACGTCCAGGTTGTTACCGAATTCGCTGGGCGGCTCTTTGATGGCCTGGCAGCTCGCCAAAACAAAATCAGCCCGGTCATTTTGAAATGGCCGGGCTGACTGCATTGGTGATTTCTGATGGAGATGTCGCGACAGTGGCTACTCGGCGTAGAACTTTGTCAGCTCCTCCGAGATCAGTTCTTGCTCGATCGACTCGCTGGTGAGTCGAGCACGGACGCGCTGGTTGCCTTCCGCATTGCCTTTGACGTGGATGCGGAACAACGCCGTCTTGCCGGGAGCCAATTCGGGCAGATCGTTGAACAAGATCAGCCCGCTCTTGGCGAGATGCCGCGTTGCAGCTTCGACGTTGATGAGTTCGATGCCGTTCGGCAGTTCAAACGTCAGGCCGACGTTCTGAGCGGCTTTCGAGCCGGTGTTGCTGATTCGCACTTCGTAGGCGGTCTCTTGGCCGACTTCGATCGGGTCGTCGAGGTCTTGGATTTCCATGACCAACGATGCCGAGCCTTCGACCTTCGTCGTTGTGTCCGCCTTGGCGGTGACACCGTGTTCGGCGGAGACAGTGACGTGATGCTCGAAGTCTCCGATCTCATGGGCTTGCAGTTGCAGTTTCACTTGAGCCGTCTGAGCCGGTTCGAGATGTCCGAGGAACCAGTTGACCGAACCGCTGTTGGCGTCGAGCGTGCCCCCCTTGTCGGCCTTCACGAATTTGAATCCCTTGGGAACGCGATGCGTGACGCGGACATTATTCGTCGCGGCTCGGCCTTCGTTGGTGATGGTCAACGTGTATCGTGCGTCACGTCCGGCGTATCGCAGACCGGGGCCTTCCACCGCAATCTTCAGGGCCGGAGCGATCACATTCACGGTCGCTTCGGCGGCTTGTTTCAAGTCCGAATCGGCAGTGGCGACGACTTCCAAAGTTTGTGTGCCACCAGCGATGGCCGTGAACGACAGTCGCACCGTGCGCGATTCACCGGGGTTCAACTCGCCGATTTCAATCTGCGAACGATCGCCGCGTGTGGCTTCCAGACCCTCAGCGGGGGTCACTTGAATTTTCACATTCTGAGCGATGCCGGTGCCGGGGTTGGTGATCGTGATGGACTGCACCAGCGGATCGCCGACGATGACTTCGGCAGGAGCTTCCACGGCGAGCTTCAGCAGCGGCTCTTCGACTTTGAAGACATTCGCCGCGGTGCCGGTGAAGCGGACGCTGGCCGTCGTCGCCAATTCTCCCCGTTGGCTGGGGATCATCTTGATATGAATCGTGCGTTCTTCACCAGCCGTGAGTTCAGGGATGGCCCATTCGAGATGCTCCTCCACCTGGGCCGGTTCCGGATCAGCGTGAGTTAAACGCACCGACGCCGGGAACATCGCCTCGACGACGACTTGCCGCGCGGAAACTTTTCCGGTGTTCTTGACGACCAGTTCGCAGACACATTCCTGACCGACATTGATTCCACCTTTTTTGACCCACTCGACCGAGACCGAAGGCGTGCCGGAAACCGGTGCGGCTTTGCTGAAGCTGGTGCGGTCCGTGGTCCGATTCGAACGGCTCGCGGACGACGGCAGCGGCTTCGCGGAACGATCAGTCACCACCGAAACCCGGCTGGGTTTGGACGCTGGGGGCAACAAACTTGGCTCATCGTGTTTCAGAGCGGTCGCGTTGTGAGACTGCTCAGCCCGCGCCGGCTGCACTTTGGGTTTCGTCTGCGGCTTCTGCTGGAAGTCGGCGGACACGATGCCGTCGGCCGATTCTTCCTCAGCGCGGTCGGCAAGACTGGCGGACTTCGCGTCGAAGCTCACAGGCTGAATTCCGGAGGCGGGCTTCTTCGCCACGAGCTTGCCCGTGATCGGAGCTTCTTCCGGAAGTTCGTCCGTGGGAGACGTCAAGAATTCGACATCCTCGGCAATCGGCTTCAGCGGAGATTTCGCGGAGCGCGAGTACGGTTTCGGTTCCGAGGAACTGCGTGGACCACCGCCGATCGACTTCGCGGAGGAAGTTTTTTTGGTGGTCGTCGCGGTTTCGGTAGGCTCCGTCTTGGAGCGAGTGAATCGCTTCGGAGCGGCGGACACCTCGGCAGCCAACTCCTCGACCACGGGATCGGCCGGCAAATCGGACTGCCCAGCGGTGGCTCCACCACGGCTGAAGTATTCCTGGCTTTTGGAACGGCTGGCGTTTGTCGGCGAAACGGCGCGACGTTCGGCCGGCTTCTCGGCCGCCAAGCTGATTCCAAAAGTGACTCCCACCACTCCACCAACCGCGAGCAATTTCATCCAGGGACGCATCACATCCTCCTTGTGGGCCACAATCAAATCCGCTCAGACAATGGGCGAAATTGCGAAGCGCTGTTCCGCCATCCCTGAGCATGAAACGTCCTCTCTTTGATCGACGAGGACGACTTGGCAACTGGAGTAGACTTTGCCGATCAGAACGAGTTTGTTGATCCGCGTGAGTTTGCCAGCCCGCGAGCGGCGGAAGCTGCCGGTTCGGAGAAAGCCCGCATGACCCACCATCAATCATTCCGGCGAGCGGGGCGGCGTCAGCCCCCCGGTGTCTTTGTCGCTGAACCGGGGGGCTGGCATCCAATGGCACTCGCTTTGAGGGGTTCGATGATCAGCCGGAACGCGCTAGCGTCCAGTTTGTCGCGGTCTTGATGCCCGAACCGGACGCTAGCGCGTTCCGGCTCATCAAAGTGAGTGCCATTGGGCTGACGCCGCCCAGCTCGCCGATCTCACTCACATCCGGCAAGCCAGCGTCCAGTGACGGTCGGATGTTTGTTGGACGGCATTGGCGGAGATGCCGCAAGCGGCGGCCAATTCGCCCACTTCAACCAGCGACAACGCCGCGTGGAGTGAATCGCGAAAGAGTTGCTGCGAGTGCGCATTCTCCTGACCTGCGTATGTCGTCACTAAGTGGTCGATCTCGGCCAGCGATTGCGGCCGCAGCAGATCGCGAATGAAAAGCACACCGTTCGAGCGAAGGACTCGCCGCATCTCTGCAAAGACAGCACTCGGTTCCGGAATGTGATGCACGATGCTATTGGAGATGACCACGTCAAACGTATCCACACCGTAGGGCATTTGCTTGGCGTCGACCTGTTCCCCATGAATGCAGTTCGCGAGGCCCGCACGAGCGATGTTGATGTCGGCGAGTTTGAGCATCTCGGCCGCCAAGTCGATCGCCGTGATTCGGCACGCGACCTCGCGGCGGCACAGTTCGATCGGAATCAGCGCGGTGCCGGTGCCGACATCGAGCACCTTCAGCAACGAAAGCGTCATCGCGCCGGTTGTCGAACTCGTGAGACTTCGATCCGAAAGCTCACGAGTTCCGCGACAAAACGTCAGCAGATCATCGACGAAGACGCGATTGACCGTGCTGTGATCCATCGAGTTGTAATCGTGAGCGTCCTCGACCGTGTCCATGACTTCGGGTTCCAGGCGTCGCGTGAGCATGAATCTCTCCGAGCGTGTGTGATGCGAGCCGGGTGCGTTGGGCTCAAGGCGACAGTTTTGCGTGGCAATCAGCGTATGCCAATTGTGCCGGGACGTGGCCAATCCGCCGCACGAATTGTGGTTCAAAGACAACGCGGCGGATCGACCGGCATGGTACGTTTGACAGTTGGGTGGAAGTCCCGCCCTCTGGCCGCGGGTGCCAGCGAAAGCGGGACTCTCGCGAGCCTTCGGAACAGGAGAATCGGAATGTTCGGAACACGTCGCACACAACTGGCGATGTTGCTGGCCGGAGTGATGGTGCTCGCGCAGGCGACTCCGAGTGAGGCCGGATTGGGTTTTCTATTCGGCGGCAGTCATGGCTCGTCCGGCGGCAGCAGCGGCGGACATTTCTTTGGCAGCAGTGGTGGCTCGTCCGGCGGAAGCTCGGGCGGCCTGTTTCATTTCGGCTGGCACGGCAGCAGCGGTGGCTCATCGGGCGGGAGCTCCGGCGGCTCATCGGGTGGCAGTTCCGGCGGTTCATGGGGAGGCAGCTCCGGTGGCTCATCGGGTGGCAGCTACGGCGGGTCCGGCGGAATCGTCTATGGCAGCGGACCATTGACCGAAGGCTACATGGTGCCGACCGGTGCGTATCAAGGCTATGCCCCGATGATGGGCCAAGGCATGCCACAACCAATGGCTCAGATGCCGATGAATTCCCCGGCTGGAGCCAACATTGCCGGACAGCAAGCACTCGGCGGCGTTCAGGCTGAAGGGGTGACCGGGTCGTTGGGCATTACGTACCAATTGCCCTCCAAACAAGTGAATTCGGACAAACATCCGCGAGTCGGTCTGCTGGAAATCAGCGTCAGCGACGACCTGTTCAACAGCCTTGGTGCCGGCGAGGAAATCAAAGTCAGTGTCGAGGACAAAGACGGCCACTTCGAGGAGTTGGAGGGTTACTTCGGCGACGACGACAAGTGGCACTTCGAATCGGAGCCGCTCAACACCGGCATCCCGCACATCTACGACGTGAAGTTTGAAGTGGTCCGCATGGATAAGAAACGGGAGCGAAAGGGAGACAAGTTCATCGAGACGGAAGTCGAGAAGAAAGTCCGCAACCTGGGACTCCGCCGTCTGCGACTCATCCCCAGCCGCACCGTTTACCTGAACTATCCGTAGAGTGCGATTGGCGAGCGGTGCGGCGTCAGCCCCCCGGTTCCGCCGCGAACGTACCGGGGGGCTGACGCCGCCCCGCTCGCCAATTG
>CAMDPX010000199.1 GCA_945905295.1 Planctomyces sp. SH-PL62
AGCCAACGGCAACGTCAGCCCCAGCGCGGCCCAACTGGCTTTGAAGGTCCGCCGATTCGGAGGCAGCACCCACGCCAGGAACGCCAACGCCGCGATCCACACGCCCCGCCCGGTCCAACCCGTCGCCCGATTCTCGTAAACCAGATCCAACCCAATCCCGCTCGCGGCCGTCTCCGTGCCGAGATACCGAAACCTCTTCGTCGCCGCCCCGTCCTGCGATTCGAGCGACATCGTCAGCGACAAAAGCCCGCCACGCTCTTTGCCAGATGGAAACGGGAAGTGTTCCAATTCGACCGACTCTGTTGTCCGATCAAAAATCTGGCCTTCGAGACGTCTTTCGCTTTTAACCAAGCTACGGGGGTCAGCAATCCTCTCTTTCCAATCTTTGCTGAATCGAATGGGGTTTCGGTCGTCGAAGGGAACTGCGGACCATTCGACAGAATCGAGCTGTTGCAACATGCCGTCCTCTTTGCCGCTCTTTTGCGGTGCAAGCGCATCCGCACGCCGCGCGAACTTTGCCTTCCAATCCATTGTCTCGGCCACCGGATTGTTCGGATCAAGTTCCTTCGCCTGCTTTGCGATGACTTCCGCTTCCGCGTACTGCTTTTGATCCAGATGTTGGTTGTACCTCTGCACCAATCCCGAAAACTCTCGCTCCTTTTCGGGGGTTCCGCCGCCGCTCCGCAATTTCGCTTTGCGATCGGTCTTCGATTCGGAGGCGGATTGCGGGTTTGCCAGAACAGCTTGAGGCATCGACTTCTCAGCGACTTGCGGCATCGACGGGGCATCGGTCGGTGCAATCATGCGAGTTCTGGGTGCTGCCATGATTTCTGACGTGGCCGCATCCCTCAGCGAGAGGCTGATGCCTTCGCCGTCGGGCTGGCCGAGAAAACCAACGGCTCCGTCAGCATCCTCTGAGTGATCGAAAAAAGTAAAACCCGTTTTCTCAGGGGCGTAGATCATGCGGGTGCCTCCCGACATCTCAATCCCCCAGCGTGTTGCGTTCTTTTGTTCCTGTGATGCAAAGGTGACGTACAGAGCACCGACAACGAAGAGCGGCAGAACGACTGCTGCAACCCGGCCCCAGCGACGGCCGATCGCCACCGCACCGATCACGATCAACACAAACACGATTCCGACAATCATGCGAATCGCGTTCGACGATCTCGGCAGCGACAGCGACTTCGGCAACTTCGTCAGCCAACTGGTGCGATCGAGCGGGGTCGTGGTGTCGGGGACGAAGGCTCCTTGGCTGTCGGTCAGCAGCAGGTCGGGCGGGTAACGCAGTTCCCATTGTTGGTCGAGCACCTGCATCGGCTGCGACATGCCGGCACCGTTGAGCACCGTCAACTCCGGCGGCGGCTGACGCAACGCCCCCGTCCCTCGCAGCGCCGGTACTTGAGTTCGATAGAACAACTGCAACGATCGTTCGGCGGCCGGATCGTCGCTCGCTCGCAATGGGATGAGGAACAACGCACCCTTCGTTCGGCGAACTTCGACTGGCTGACCGTCAACCAGCGCGGCCCAGAGCAATGCGACGAGTCGGTTCTTGCCGTCCGTTCCTTCCGGAAAACGAATCTGCAAACTCTGCACACCGACCGCCGTGAATTGGAATCGCGACTCGTGCTGAAACTCACCGGCAGAGCTGAGTACGCTGCTGATCGAAGCGACTCGACAAATCGCGGTCGGCACCGGCAAGCGGTCAAAGCGTTCGTCGGTGATCGCGATGTTCGGAGTCCCGGCGAAGTAACGATACGCGGCGACGATCCGTTGCTTCAGTTCGTATTCCAGTGGAGCGGGAAGGTCGATCGGATCGACTTCAGGAAGGCTCGCCTTGTTTCCATCTTGAGCTGTGATCGTGAGCCGCTGATCCCCTTCGGCCTCAATGGAGATGAAGCCATTCTGGCGGTCGGCTTGGAGGATGCGGAGATGCGGAATGTTTGAGGCGAGCGGGGGGCGTAAGCCCCCCGGTTCGGTCGAGGTTGCAGGCGTCGTCGATTGATTGTTTTCACCGGGGGGCTGATGCCCCCCGCTCGCCTGTGCACGCGGCGCGACCGACGTCACGACCAGCGTCGCTGTACCGACCAAATGCCGATCGAGGCGCAACGTCCAAATCAATTCTCCGTTCTCACCGGGACGCGAGGTCTGCTCGACAATGCGGGTGGACTGATTGGGGAATTGAAATCTCAAATCCTTTCCGGCCGCTTCCGCCAGCGCGACTTCCAGCACACGCAGGCCGCCGCCGGTGATCGTCAGTTCGGACTCGAAGTGCGCGTGCAGCGTTTGCTTGTCGAGCCGCGCGAACGACAGTGTGCGAGCGGCGACTCGCGACGGTTTGCGTTCGATCTTCAGCATGCCGCCGAACCGGGTGTCTTGATAGGCGAAGCCCAGCCGCGCTCCGGGAACCGGCACGTTGGTCGGATCGAGTCCGTTGATGTCGCCGGGGACGACATCGAGATCGGCATCGGCCTTGATGACATACGTCCCTTCGGAGACCGACGACTGCGGCAGCCGCAACTCCGGCAGAGTCACATCGACCGGCTTGTCCTCGACCGGCCAGCCATCGGGGTCGCGATGGGCTCGGACTTCAAGCTTCGCCTGCTGGCCCGGTCGCAACGGCTGCGGCAGCGGGATGCGAATGTGATTGATCCCCGGTTCGTCTTCCTTCGTGCGGACCTGCCACGGCAACGGCTGACCGTTGACCGAGACCGCCGTCAGCAACCATTCGGCCGGCAACGCGACTTCCAATTCAAACAGCGGAGCGAACGATGTCTCGATCGTCGCGGCGGTGATCAAGTCGAGACCCGTCGCCGTCAGATCGAAGATCGACGAGATGCTCGCCTGCACGTCCTGCTCTTTCGGCTGTGCGACGAAGCCCAACGAGAAATCTTCTTTCCAAACATCGAACAGCAACGCGACTTGCCCAGCATCAGTCGCTCCCGCGGTGCCGATGGATTTCAGATCGGCATCGCTGACCGTCGCCGTCCGCACGCCGACCGATTCGACTGTTCGCAGCCGCACGGCCGGAGCGTGTTGCACGAGCGCTCGGCCGATGTGCGATGTCACTTGATTGATCTTCAAGATCGGCACGCGCCACGACTCGCCCGCAGGCACTGCCATCACGCCGCGAAAGTCGATCCGCCGCGAACCATCGAACGGCTGCCGATAGTTCAACGTGATCCGCGTCGAGTTCGCATCGTCGGGATGATCGGATAACTCCCACGCTTCGAGTCCGTTGGAATCGACATCGGTGATCTCCAGCGTCTTGGGCACGACGCAGACCAACCGGTCAAGCGGCGTGCCATGCACCTGCAACGCCGTGACCGCGTGCCAAGTGATCTCGCCCGGAGCGACTCGCAACCCGAACCCCGTCGTCGCGAACAACAGCGAATCAGTCGCGCGTTCTCGCTGCCGATCGGTGAGCTGAATCGCGACGGCTGTACTCTTGCCGCCGATCGCCACCTCATAATTCGCCGGTTGATCATTCGCGGCCGGTCGTTCGACCGAGAGCCCCGCGAGTTGCAAATGTTTCCCCGCCGGGACCGCGACCCTCAGTGTTCCCGGTATCCCCGGCAGCACGCCAACCGATGCGACTTTGTCCGCTCCGACTGCCGACAACGGCGTCGAAAGTTCGAGAGTCAACGTGTGCTCGCCGCGCGTGTCGCTGAGCAAGAACAGCGTCTGCTCATTGCGACCCAGCTTTGCCGGTTGCCCGTTGAGCTTCGCGCTCTCGACCGCCATCCCACCGAGCGGCAACGGCAACGCCTGCCACGAATCGGCAAGCTGACTGATCTTGATCGTGGCCTCAACAACCAGTTGCTCCCCTTCAAACCTCGCCGAATACGTCGCTCCCGAAATCACCGCACCGATCGGAGCGGTCGTCTTCATCGGCGCGTTCTTCTGAGCGTCACGATACAGCTTGAGGAACTCATCACGCGGCAACAGCACGCCACGGTGATCCTTCGCGATGACCGTGTCGAGATCTTCCACCGGCACGAAGACACGACGAGCCTCAATCTCTTGAGCCGCTACCGGAAACCAACAAGCCATTGCCAAAAACAGAGTACACAGGGTTTGGCCGAAAGCCGATCGCCGTTTGCCGATCGCCGAGACACCGTTTTCTGTATCGCTGAAAAACGGTATCACGGCGATCGGCTGTCGGCTGACGGCGACCGGCCGGAGAAGCCGTACCGGGGTCAGATCTTCAAATTTCAATTTTGGTTTCCGGATCATGAGCTGACTTTCTTCCCACGCGAAACTGCCGAACAACCTGTTGCTGTAGCCACGTTCGCCAGAACGTGAGTTTTCGCAGGCACGTCCACGTTCTGGCGAACGTGGCTACGGACTACGAACCTGGCTCTGGCGGTGGACTGACGGTGGCCGGGAACGGTTGCGACCAATCGAGGCGGTTGCCGTTGGGACGTCGGGCCGCTCCGAAGAGCGACTGCACGATCCACAAGGCGAACATCAAGACGACGCCCCAGCGAGCGACGGCGACTCCGTGCAAGACCGTGTCCGCATCGTTGAGTCCGGCGCAGACGGCGATCAAGACTCCGGCCAGCACCCAGCCAAGCCGATTGCGCCACGTCGTCGGAATCAGCACGACTCCGAGCACGAACAATGAGAACGTCGCGACGATCGCTGCGAAGCTGATCTTCCACCACGTCACTTCGAGATGCTCCGCGCCGCCGAGATTGTGGAACGAGTACGCTTGCCCCTGCGTCGCGAAGTCGGCCACGCCGACCGACGACGTGCCGATCCAGCGATCGAGTTCCGATTGATCGACCACCGAAGCGACTTGCCCATTGATCGCTCGTTCGAGCGTCAGGTGTTGCTCGCGAATGAAACTGTCCGGTGTGCCGACGAGCGAGAACTTCTCCGGCACCCACACGACGGTGCGGAGTTGTTGCACGGCGACCGCTGATCCTTTTTGCCCTCTGATGCTCGGCAGTGAAACGTGCAGCTTGCCGTGCCAGCCGACGAACGGAGGCGGATTGATCGGCCACAAGAATTGCAGCGTGATTGAAAACGGTTCGTCCGATTTGCCGGCGCGAGCGACGCTCACGAAGTAACTGTCGAACAGATCGCCCGAGCCTTTACCCGCCTTCTCTGGCGAGACCGATTTGTTGTCGACCAGCACGCCCAGAATCTCCGCTCCCTTCGGCAAGTCGATCCGCAGCCGTTGCCGCTCGCTGGTCTTGAGCTTGAAGCGGCAGCGATACGACGCCTTGTCGTCTTGATCGACGACGACCTCGACCAGCCCGCGTGAGACCACCGTTTCGACCACTTCCTGAATCTCGTGCTTCGCAGCGGTCACCTTCAGAGACACCGGCTGCGTGTAATACCGATATGCCAGCGAGCCATCCTGCGAAAGCAACGACAACTCGCGCGGATCAATCGCTTCGAGATCATCCCCCGTCGAGTCGGCCGAGACCGTCAACGCTTTGTCCTTCTGGACCGTGACCTCGCCATACACGTCGGACAGTTCGACCTTACCCGCCTTTGATTCCCCATCACCGGGCAGGCCAGCCGCGCGAACGGGCTTGAGTTCCTGTTGCCACGAGAGCGTCGAGCCGGCCTTCTTGTCTTGTCCCTCAGCGGGCTTCAAGTCGTAGGTGATCTCGAACGGCACATCGCCGACCGCCTCGCGTTGCAGGATGATCGTCCAAGTCACCCAGCCCTCGACCGCCTTGTCCGCCTTTTTCTTTTCTTTGATCGCGGGAACGGTCGCTCCCTGAGCCGTCCGAATCTGCACTGCATCGGCAAGCGCTTCGGGGACGGCGATTTGAAACGTGTCGAGACCCGCGAACTGGACGTGATACGTCACCGTCGTGCGAACGTCCGCCGTCTCCGGCTTCGCGTTGAGCAATGTCGCGACCGATGCTGTCAGGCGAGTCGGCCGCCGCGTTGTCTTCACCGGAATCTCGACCGGCCGGCGAGTGAACGACCACGCCGACGCGAGCGTTCCGCCAGCGGCGAACGGTGGATTTGGATCGGCATTCCGTTCGGGCTGTACTCCCTTGATCGCCTTCTCGTCGGTGAGCACTTCGATGGCGGGTGCCGCGAAGATCGTGACCTGTCCGGTCTCACGCTCGACGTTCAGCGGTTCGAGCAACGGCAGCGTCAGGTTCTGCTCCTTCTGTGCCGCGTCGAGGGGGACGTGACCAATCACATTGAATGCAATCGCCCCCTCTCGCTTCATGTCGAGCACGACTCGCAGCACCGTCTGTCCGTCCTTCGTTTCGACGGGGTACTCTTTGATCTGCGGCGGGCCGACGACTCGGTCGATCACCATCTTGTCGGGCACACGCAGTTGCAATTCAAACAAGCCCGCGCGTTCGATCGTGTAACTCACCTGCGTCAGCGACCGCAGTTCGTCGTCGAGGAATTGCAGCTTGGCAACGTAATTGACCAACACACGCGGTTCCACCGCTTTCGCGGTCAGTTTGAGTTCGACCTTCGGCGAATAAAACTTGTACGCCAGCGAACCGGGCCGACGAATGTGCTCGGCGACTTCAGCCTCTTCGATGCGCGTCAGGCCCGTGAGCTTTTCGACATTCAGCAGCAGATCGGCTCCCTTGGCGACGACAAGCTGTCCGCTCTCACGCACGACATCGAGAGCGTGGATGCCTGCGGCCGGAGCGTTGTCGTTCAAGCCAACCACATCAAACGCCTCGGCCGGTGCCGGCCGCTCGGTGTGGACTTCGAGCGTCAGAGCTTTCTTCGCACCGCTGAGCAACTCAATCGTCACGACTTGTCGAGTTGCTTCGTCGGCCGCTTTCCAGCCTTTGACGTTCGCATCATTCGACGACACGCCGAGGATGCGGTCTCCCTTCGGCACGGCAACTCGCAATTGAGTCAGTTCGCCGCGCAACACGTCGTACCGCAAGAACGCATCCGTATGAATCAGCCCATCGGCGACGGAGACCTGCGTGTGATTCGTGACGCTCGCGAGCAAATCCATTTCCGGCTTGATGCTCGCCTTGGGATGCCACAGCACTCCGATGCGACTCGCCGCGCCGAGGTTGCCGACGATCTTCGTCTCTTTGCCCTTCGCGGCTGCAACCGGTTGCCGCACGAGCAGCGGCGTGACTTCCACCGCTTGATCGGCTTCTGGGATGAGCAGTTCAAACTTCGTGACGCCGATGGCGGGGACTTCGAGATCAAAACTCTTGCCGTCCGGCGATGACCGGACTCGCGCGGCGAGCTGAATCTTCACTTTGTGTTCGCCGGGCGTCGGGAACAGCAGTGAATAAGTGCCGTCGCCTGTCGCTCGCAGCAACACCTTGTCCTTGGCATCCGCACCGCCGTCGCTGGTTACCTCGCCGACCGCCGCGTCGCCGAACTTCAGTGGTAATTCCGACCACGCCTTGCCGAGCACTCGGACCGAGTATTCCGCCTCGATCCGCGCGACATCCTGATCAATCTTGGCACGGTAGCTGGCGGCCGAAATCACGGCCGCTACGGGCGGTTGGCCGGGCTGTTCGCCAGACTTGTTCCAGAGCTTGAGGTACTCGGCGTAGGACATGAACACGGTCGCCTTCTGCTTTTCGAAGACGGTGCTCAATTGCTTGTACGGAACGTAGATGAGCTGCTCCCAAGTCACTTCCGGGGCGTCTTTGGGCTTGGCCTCTTGAGCGTTTGCCCGCACCGTCGAAGGGGCGTCCGGCAGACTGAACGGGGCAAAGGTGAGCCAACCCAACAAGACGGCGATGAGTCCCCGTAACCAGGTGGCTCGAAAGCCAAGGGCCGGAAACGAGCGTGCTTTCCGATCGGTCATAAGCGGAAGTCCTTGAGGCAACAGTAAGTTCAAAAGGTATCGGTTTCGGAGTTTAGGCGACCTTGATAACCCTTGCCAATTAGTAGGATGGGGCTGATTAGAGATTCCTCATCCACGTAATTCGCTCGAGAACATCAGTCACTACGACGGACCGAGTGACCGTAGGGATTCCGGAAACTTGGCAAATTCGTCCAAAGAAACAAACGTGGCAGGCGACTTCGGCCTTAGGAACATGGTCCAAGTTGCGATCAGCCGCAGGGCGCTAGCCCAAGTTTTTTTCATTGGAACCGGGGCTAGCGCCCTGCGGCTGATCAGAATGCGGCGTCTCATCGAGTGGTCTGGTGAGTCCCACGAGCCACTCCTAGAATCCCGCCCCTCACGAGCGGCCTGTTCGGCCCTTCGCTTCCGTCCTTCCTCACGATCCCACCGGTCGAACTCCCTCATGGCTGACCCGCGCATCAACCTCAGAAACCCCGCCTTGGCGGCCGTGCTGGCGTTCCTCATTCCGGGTGCCGGTCACTGTTACCAACGACGTTATTTCAAGGCGGCGATTTATTCGGTCTGCATTTTGACCACCTTCTATTGGGGCCAGGCAATGGCCGACTGGCGGGGAGTTTTCTTCCGCTGGCAGGATTTCGAGGGGAATCGTTTTCGGGTGAAGGACCGCTCGATCGGATACCTCTCGCAAGTCTTGGTGGGGGCGTCCTCATTGCCGGGACTGGTTCAATGGCAACGCTACTCCAGTGGCGACGATGCGCGTGCCGCTCTGCAATTGGACCTGCCGCTCGACACGACGTTTGAGGGATATGCAAAGGTCGAAAACCCCGGCGACTCGTGGCAAGGACCGATCTCCGGGCACTTGCAGTTGTCTCTGGACGAATCTGGAGGACAAGGGTTTGGCGCCCAAGTGCGAGGACATTTCCGAGGCCGGTTGGAAGGAGACGCGCCGCGCGATGTCGAATTTGAACTCGGCGGATCGTTGACGGTGGCCAATCGTGTCAGTTCGCAAACGATCGGCCCACGAATCCTGGGGAGCGGCGAAATCACCCGCACCATTGATGGAAAGAACGCACCGCGCGAGTTTTCCAGTTCGCGACGTTTCTTGGCTTGCCGAGTCGTCCTGCCGCGGGGCGAGTTCGAGTCTCCCGTCGGTGAAATCGAAGGGACGATCCCCCGAGCGTTTTGGGATTGGTATCAAGTCCCCCTGGAAGATGAAGCGGTCCAAGACATGAATCGGCGGCTGGGCAAGCGGTATGAGATCGCGCTGTTGTTCACTTGGGTTGCCGGCCTGTTGAACCTGTTAGCCATCTGGGACGCCTACGAAGGTCCGGCCTACGGCTACGGAGATGAAGTCGATCAACCGGAAGGACAGCCGAACGCCCCGCCTCCACCAGTCACCGCGACACCTTCTCCAGTCGTGTCGGTCGGTTCGTAGTACAGGAAACTCAACTCATCATGCTACTCGGCGTTCAAAACGTGTTGTGGTATCTCCTGCCGTTGGCGCTGGCGATCAGCCTGGTCTACAGCGCCAGCCGCTTTGAATTGCCGGAGCGGATTCTGAATCGAGCCACACGCTTGTTTCTGCAAATCGTGCTGTTCATGGGGACGATCTTCGCAATCCTGTTCGTGTTGTCCGACGGACTGTGACGGCGCGAGTGACGTGGTCGGGAGTCTTTTTCAGGCCGCCTTGTCGCTGCACGATCATCGAACGCCGCATGAGGCGGCCTGAAAAGGACTCCCGACCCCTTCGCGCGAGGCGCTGATGTCTGATCAACCGACAGCCTCCGATCCGCCAGTTGATGTACGTGAAAAAGTGCGGTCGTTTCCGACGACCTCGGGCGTCTACCTGATGAAAGACGCGCTCGGCCGAGTCATCTACATCGGCAAAGCGGTTAATCTGCGGAGTCGCGTCTCCAGCTATTTCAATTCCGCGGCGGCAACGGATCGGCGGACGTGCGACCTCGTGCCGGAAATTCGGGACGTCGATCACATCCTCTGCGACAGCGAAGTCGAGGCGCTCTTGCTGGAAGCGCGGCTGGTCAAGGACATTCAACCGCGATTCAACTCGGAACTCAAAGACGACAAGACCTTCCCGTATTTGCAGATCACGACGCGAGAAGATTTCCCTCGCATCGAGTTCACTCGCAAGCCCCGTTCGCGCGGCGTGAAGTTGTACGGCCCTTTCACGAGCGCGAAGCGTTTGCGCGGAGCGATTAGCGTCTTGCAGCGCATCTTTCGGTTCCGCACCTGCTCGCTGGACATCGCCGAGGGAGAAGAACGCTGGCGTTGGTTCCGCCCGTGCCTGTTGGCGAGCATCGGCCAATGCACGGCTCCCTGTAATTTGCGGATCAGCAAAGACGATTACCGCCGCGACATCCGCCGGCTGCGCATGGTCCTGTCAGGAAAGAAGGGGAAGCTGCTCGAAGAGCTGAAGGCCGAGATGCTCGCTGCGTCAAAAGAGCTGCGGTTCGAACGAGCGGCACGCATCCGCGACGAGATCACCGCGCTCGAAACGCTCAACCTGCGTGGCAACTTGAAAGACCACGAGCAGCCGGAAGTTTTCCCCATTGATCCGAAGAAGGGGATGCGCGGGCTGATGAAGACGCTCAACCTCGACAAGCTGCCGCGACGGATCGAAGGGATCGACATCGCACACCTGCAAGGGGGAGAGACGGTTGCGAGTCTCGTGTCATTTCTCGACGGCCTGCCGTTCAAGCACGGTTACAAGCGGTTCAAGATCAAGTCGGTGGACGGAGTGGATGACTTCGGCTCAATCCGCGAAGTCGTCAGCCGCCGCTTCAGCCGGTTGCGTGAAGAAGGCGAGTCGTTCCCGGACCTGCTGCTCATCGACGGAGGCAAAGGCCAACTCAGCGCCGCGCTGGATGCCTTCCGATTACTCGACATCACGCCCCCGCCGATCTTGTCGCTGGCGAAGAGAGATGAAGAAATCTTTCTGCCCGGCGAGTCGGAGCCCATTCGCTTGAGCAAGCACGCGTATGCGCTGCGGTTGTTGCAGTACGTCCGCGATGAAGCCCACCGATTCGCGCAACGATATCACCACCTGTTGCGGCGGAAGTCGTCGCTCGGCGAATAAGCCAACGGCACACCGTCGTAGCTGAAGCCGCCAACTCAAGGAGTCTTCGGAGCACCGGGGACTTCAGGCTTCTTTTTCGGTGGCGGTTTGATGTGGCCGTTTTGGATGTCTTGGACAACCTCGGCCAAGATCGCGGGATCGGCGGTTTTCAAAACGTGATCGAGTCGCGACTGCGGCACGCCGAGCCGTTCCATGACTTCGCCCGCTTGCTTCCAGAGCCGCTCGCGCTTCTTGCCTTCGGCGAGATACAACTCGGCGGCGAGATCGCTGAGTCGCGTTTGGTCAATCGATTCGCGGTTGTCGTAAAACCGCTTGATGATTTTGTCTTGGTAAGGCGAGTAGTTGCGTGATGCAGCCATGAATCCTCCGACGTAGCCATCACGCTCCTGCGTGATGAGCCGAATGTTTCAAAATGATTGTGGGAGTCGTTGTGTGATCGTTTCAGATTGAGAGTCAGCGAAGCGTTCGGCTCGTCACGCGTAGCGATGACGGCTACGTTCACTCCGCTGCTTTCGGCTGGGGCGGAGTGCGAAGTTGAAAGCGTTTTTCCCATTGCAGTCGTTCCGCGACGGCTTGAGGAAATTGCCAAGCGGTTTTGTCCGGCGAGTAGATCACCACTTGCGAGCGTTCGGCCGCGAGCGTGACGGCTTGGGGGAGATCAAAGACTCGCAGCACGTTGAACAGTGCTGGCCCATCGCGATGCGAGGCCGGCATCTCGTGCAGGTCGATGCGCTTGATGTTCGGCTCGAAGATCGCGGCATACACGGACAGTGCGGCCATTTGCCGATGCCCTTGCAGCCACAGCGGAGTATCGGCGAGACCGGTCACCGCGCGAGTCGCCTGGATCGCTCGGCGAATGTCCCACGCTTGCATCTCTTCGAGCGTTTGGCCAAGCAGATAAAATCGGCGGCGATGTTGAGTCTGCTTCTTCGCCGATTGATCCCACGCGGTCGGCCCGATTCCTCGTGGAGCCACGTAGGCCATCGCCCACGGGAACGACTCGAACATTTTCTTGGTCGATGGCCACTCCCCCGTAGCCCGACTCTCCGAGTCGGGAGCTTCCCCTTTCAACTGCTCTGCAAACGCCGGCCGATAGGTCGCGAGAAACTCGGTCCATCCGATTGCGTCGAGCGGATTCACGACGACGAGTTCCGCCTGATCGAGCTTCGCTCGCTGAGCCACATACAGCCGCAGCGTGATCCCTTGCTGACTGACGAAATCAAACGCTCGCAGTCGCACGCCGTCCGCCTCAACGTTGAACGCTTCCTTCAGATCGAGCGGCGATCCCGACACCGGCCAGCCACGAAACACTTTGTCGCCGAGCTGTTGCAGCCAGCCGTCCCGTTGCTTCTCCCAAGCCTCTTTGTCAGCGGGAGGCACCGGTGTCGGCGCGGCGGCGACGAACGTCTCGTCGATCTTCGTATTGAGTTCATCGGCCGGCAGTTTGTCGAAGACTTTCAGTTGCTCTGGCTGAAAGAACTTCGTCGCGACATTGTCGATCGGGCGGTCGATCCCTTTGAGATGCTTGTCGAACCAGCGGAAGCCGTGGATGTGAAGTTCTTGGGTATCGGCATGTCCGCCCGCGGTGATCTGCAAGGCGAGGTCGTTCGGCTTGCCGAGCAATTCGTACAAGCGGCGCACTTTCGAGTAGGTGCGATACACGCCGTCGAGCGGGAAGATTCCATCGCGGTCGGTGTTGCTGATGAGCAACGCTCGCGGCGCGACGAGCGCGGCGACCAGCGGGTAATCCCAGCGATACGTGTTGAGGCAGAACATGCAGTCGCAATGTCCCTCGACGACGCCGTCCACGACATGATTCTGCAAGTCGGTGATGCCAGCGGTCGGCACGGCGGCTTTGACCCGCTCATCAATCGCGGCGATCCACCACGAATACGCTCCGCCACCGCTGCGGCCGGTCACGCCGAGCTTGTCGCCATCGACCTCCGGCCGCGACTGCAAGTAGTCGAGCGCTCGGACGCAGTTCCAAGCTTCGACTCCGGCCGGCGTGTAGCCGCGGCTGAGCCACCACCAACGGTCGTAGCGATGCGTGCCGTGATGAATGCCTTCGATCTCGCCGAGTTGCAGCGAGTCGATGATCAAGCAGACGTATCCGTTTCGAGCGAACCAGCCGCCGTGATGCTGGTAGTGGACTTTGTTGCCGAAGCTGACACCGTCCTTCTTCACCCCACCGTGACCGCAAACGTAGAGGATGGCGGGGAACTTTCCGTGGGGCACGTTTTCAACGTGCCCGTCCTTTTTTTCATTCGGCGATTTGTTGCCGGGCACGTTGGAAACGTGCCCCACGGTCTTAGGCACATACAAATCGCCGGTGACGTACAGGCCAGGCCGCGACTGAAAGTGCAATCGCTCGACGGTGAACTCTGCGTGCTCGGTCTTGCCGGTGACGACCGGATGCAACTCCGTCCGCTCCGGAAGTGGGTCCAAACCCAGCATGTCGAGCAACTGCCGCCGATACTCACCTTTCTTCGCGTTCCAGTCGTCTGCCGAATGAATGTCGGCCAAGCAAGCATCGCGCAGCTTGGCGGTCTCCAGCCGAAAGTATTCAGCGATCATTCGATCGCCGCGCGAAGTGTCGAGCCTCGGCGGATCGGCGGCCGATGTGAGTGGCAGCCAAGAAACGAACGCGATGAACACGAGCCAGCGCATGGTGACCTCATCACAAAATGCGATGCGAAGAATTCAATGCGGCACCGACATACCGCACTCCAAAGGCTCAGTTGCAGTCAGGAACGAGCGGACCGGCCAATTCTTTCAGGTAGAACAGCCGCCCTGGTTGAGTCGGCATGTAGGTCGAGGGAATCCACATGGTCGGCGCGTGACGCAGCGTCATCCACAGGCTGAGTCCTTGCCACATCATGCCGCGTCCAAACGAGCCGTCCGCGCCGCCGATGACTTTGTCGGCTCCGAGGAACAGGCCGGGGCCGATCGTGTTGGCGTAGGCCGGAACCTGCGTGATGCGGCTCTTGAAGCTGGTCAGCGCGTTTTGCTCGACGGTCAGCGGATGCAGTTTCGCGCCCAAGCGGTGCGTCTGCTTCTTCCATTCATTTTCGACGGTGAACTCGGAGGCGAATTGCGGTTCCCAGAAAGCGATGTGACAGACGCGGCCGATGCCGAAAATGACCGTCAGCTTCGCTCCGTTCGCCCGGAGTTCTTTGATGCGGGCGGCGTAGGTCGGCAGCATTTTCTTGGTGGCGAAGTACCGCTGGCTCTTCGGCGGCGTCAGTTTGCCGAGCGGCCCGTAAAACGCTTTCTCCATCGAGAACTGAAACGAACCGGGGTTTTCCGGCGGGAGCGTGTTGCCGGCGGCGTCGGACCATTCATCCATATTGAAGCCGTAAACGTGGCTGCACGACACATTCCACTCGGTCAGGAAATAGACGGCCCAGCGATACATCCCCATCGGGCCGACGGGCAGAACGAGCAGCGCCTCTTCGTTGGCGTCGCGAGCTTTCTTGATCGTCATGGCGATCTCGTGGCCGAGCATCATGTCGAAGTCGGCGACCGTCGCACACGCGATTGGCTCAAACAGGCGATGCCACGTTTTCTGCCGAACCGTGATGTTCGCCGGGTTGTCATCAACGCATTTATCAATCTTGGCCAAATCCCAGCCTGCGGGAAAGAATCCTTCCATCAACGAACCGGGCAACGTGCTGAGCAAATCCATGAGGCAACTCCGTGGGGCGTGGGTGAGATTGCAGACGGGGCGGAGTATAGGGTTAGGCCGGACGATTGACGACGCGCTCGGTGTGGGATATCCGGCCCGCCTCTCGCACGGCTGGCTAGTTCTTGAATTTGGGTGGCACGCTCTGACCATCGGGAAGGGCGTGGGAACGATGAGCGCATCCTATTTCCACGCCCTTCCCGATGGTCAGGGGCGTGCCACCCGTGACGACAAAATTTGCCTCAGTGCAACAATTAGCCAGCAGTCCCCGTCGCTCGCCGGGGACTTCGTCATTCGTTATTTCTCCGGCTATCATCCCCGGCCAATTCCCGACCAACCACCGTTCGCAGGAGGCGACGATGACCGACAAACACATCACGGTGGACAGCATCCGCTGGCACAGCGTGCTGCCGTGGCTGCATTTGTTGAGAGCGGCTCAATTAGCCATGCGAATTCGCGTTCTGCTGGTGGCGCTGTGTGCGATCGTCGTATTTGGAATGGGTGAGATGGCCATTCGGCGGCTGCCATTTCACGAGGCTCGCGAGTCGCGTGAGACGATCTATGAGGCTCTGGCGTCAACGTTGCAGGATCGTGAATCGCGGCCAATCCCCACATTGGACCCGAATCTAGGCAAGGACGAAGGACGACTGTGTTTGGCGTGGCCTTGGATCACGGTGGTTGTTCCTGCGAATCAGTTGTTTCCGCCGTTTCCACAGACGTGGTCCGGTGTCGCGGCGCGTTGGACGGAGTTGTTGTGGGCTTTGTTGGCATGGGCGATTTTCGGTGGCGCGATCACTCGGATGCACGCGGTTCGATTCGCTCGTGACGGCTCAGTCTCGCCGGGACATGCCGTTCTTTTTTCCAGTCGGTTATGGACCAGCTATCTCTATGGCCCGCTACTACCGATGCTGGGCGTGGGCGGTCTCTCGCTGATCGGCCTGAGTGTGGGAGGATTGGACTCGTGGCTCGGTGGTGGTCGAGGAGGTTGGCTTTTGATTTTGGGTTGGTTGCCGTTGGCCGCCAGTTTTGTAATCGCCGCGTTGTTGATTCTGTTGGGAGCCAGTTGGCCGCTGATGGTCGCGGCCATTAGCGTCGAAGGCAGCGATGGCTTTGATGGTCTCAGCCGAGCATTCGGCTATGTGATGAACCGGCTGTGGCTGTTCGTCTGGCTCGTCGGCTTAGCGTTGGGAATTGGTCTGCTGCTGAATTATTTTCTGATGTTTTTCTTCCAATTCTCGACTCACTTGGCCGCATGGAGCACTGGAATCAACGATGGCATTCGGGAAGTCCGGTCGTTCGATCTTTGGAAAGAACTGGTGCGACTGCTGCATCTCGCTGCGTTGGTCAGCTACTTCTGGTCGGCGACGACGGTGATTTACTTCCTGCTGCGGCAGAGCGATGACGGGACGCCGCTGGATCAGGTTTATATTCCCGG